>VSNY01000046.1 GCA_009774535.1 Lachnospiraceae bacterium | reverse complement strand
AAAGAAGATTCTTTGTTACAGTATTTGTACAAACTGGGAATTAAGATCGACTCTATAGATGGCTATTCATTCATTGTTAGATATCAAAACAAAAAATATATTATTACAGACGATGATTATAACAAATTAATGCATTCTATTGGAACATTTACAAAATTTACATTTGCTGATTTAGTATCTGGCAAAGAAGTTTTTGACCCACCCCAAGACTAACCAAGCCACTTTTGGCTTCGGCTGTCCGAAAAGCGGACACCCCAAAATGGGTGTGTCTAATTTGACGCAGGGGTACAGCTGAACTTTCAGCCCCATTCTTCATACATAAGAAATGAAGCGTACTGGCTGACCGCCACAAAATGGTTGTTGTTGGCAGTATTTACCATAGAGGGAAGGGGAACATAGATATGATTGGCACCGTGGCCTTTCGGAATCCACGTTTCCGAACTGGCCGGAGAAGGGAAAATGGCTTTCTCCTCCCAGGAGCTGGGCGCAAGATTGCGCCGAGCATCGACACAAGCGTTGAATCTTTCCACAAAAGTGTGGAAACATACCCACAAGTTGGTACGGGCAGGGGTGCATCAAATCAGAAGGTGTCGTAAAACACGACATCCCAAAAGGCGCACTCATAGGTATATTCACATTGCCACACATAATCGCTAAGGCCCATTTGGACCTCACCAAGCTAAAGGGGTTTTTCTTTCAGCTGCAAAGGGTACCCTATTATAGGGTACCCTAAAACCAAAGGCGTAGGCAAATCAACGCCCCCTTCGTATGAAAATACACCTAAATAGGTGTGAGTATCCACCATGTAAGGTGAAAACGACAAGGCACTTTCTGCATTTTAAATGAGGAAAGTACCAACCAGCGCAATCTTGCGCCCGCATTTTAAATGCGACCTGTTTACTCCGATTTCAGATCGGGGAATTACTGCACCATGACAATATAATATGCTTAACCAGGCAGCCGATAGGGTGTGAATACCTCCGTTCCGAGCCTTGAAGGAAGGAGGCGTTTTCTATGAGTACATATGAAGAATTCATGGTCATACTTACAACTGCAATACTTATTGTAGCGATTTTGGAATATGTTAACCATAAAAAATAGCACCCCCGCTCTAGCAAAGTAAAGGTGCTATTTTTATCAACTACTTTCGCCGGAAACGGATAGGTGTAAGCTATCGTATCGGCTACCTTGTTAAGCATATTATACGCCGCTTTTACACATATTTCAATACTCAATCACAGAAAAGGACTGATTTTTATGCCAGCATATTTTGACAATTCTACGAAAACATGGTTCTGCAAATTCTACTATACGGATTATACCGGGGCAAAAAAGCAGAAAAAAAGCGTGGGTTCAAGCTGCAGCGGGAAGCAAAGGAATGGGAGCGGAACTTTCTGGAAACGCAGCAAGCCGATCTGTCCATGAACTTTGAGAACTTTGTGGCGATTTACAATGAGGATATGAAGCACAGGCTCCGGGAACACACTTTTATTCAGAAACAGTATGTGATCAACAAGAAGCTGATCCCGTTCTTTGGGAAGATGCCCGTGTCGCAAATTACCCCGGCGCACGTCCGGAAATGGCAGAATGGGCTGATCACTTACCGGGACGATAAGGGGAGGCCATATTCGGCTACATACCTGCGCACCATAAATAACCAGCTTGCGGCCATTATGAACTATGCTGTTCGGTATTACAACTTGAAAGATAACCCGTGCCGCAAAGCCGGAACGATCGGAAAGGATCATGCAGATGAAATGAACTTCTGGACGACGGAAGAATTTAAACTGTTTCTGGAAAAAGTATCAGACAAGCCGCAGGCACACGCCGGATTCCAGATCTTGTATTATACGGGCCTGCGCATCGGTGATGCTTATGGTAAAATAAGACTAAAGTTAGAACAAATCCAGTAAATACAAGGGTTTGAGCTGATTTAGTCCTTTCTCAAAATTGCAACGAAGCAAGGTATTGATGGGAGGCAGCGCTGTTTTACCAATCAAATATCTCACAAATGCCCATGATGCATCAGGATTCCGGCAGGAATAAAAGTCATGTGGTTTTGGAGGTGAAGATTGTTTTTCTGATGCAAAAAAATTTAAAAATTATTTAGGTAGGACTAAATTAGCTCTTGAAGTGGCAGATGCCACCGACTGCATAGCTGATATAGTCCTATTTTTATTGCAAAAAGGAGGATGTGAATGGCTATGACGAAGAAAGAGCTGATTGAGTTCCTAAACGAACTGGTGGAATTAGCCAGTGAGGAAAACAAAACGAAGGCAGTATCGGTAAAAGAAAAATTTATCAGTGATTTTGAAAAGAGTTACGGATATGAAAAGGAGGTAATCACAGAAATTACAAAGCTGCCGCCACACTATATAGCAGCAATGCCGGATGCGGTGCAGGAAGAAATCAGGCAGAAAGTAAGAGAAGTACACGGCAAGGATAGCAAGGGTGTCCGTATTCCCACAATGCTATGCGGCAGTTGCAGAGCAGTTGAGGACTTTGCCGGGGCGTGTGGTAGTGGTGGATATAGGGAGCTGGACCATTGACATCATGCCGATAGAGAACGGCAAGCCGAATGAGGCGGAATGTATCACAAGCCAGCAGGGACTTATCCGCTGCATGAGAATAATCAATGAGGAATGTAACAGGCAGATCGGGCAGGAACTTGAGGAAAACGTGATACAGCAGGTCATGGCTACCGGAGAGGCGGCACTGCCGGATAAGTACATGAACATCGTAAAGGACTGCCTGCGTGATTTTGCACAGAAAGTCTACAATACCCTGAAAGAACACGGTTACAACCTTGATGTGATACCGATTGTGTTTGTAGGCGGCGGAGCGGCAGTCATGAGGCTGTTCGGTTCACATGACAGCGGGAATATCCGGTACATTGAGGACATCAAAGCAAATGCAAAGGGGTATGAACAGCTTGGCAGGGTTTTCCTTGCAAAGCATCGTGACCAGATAGGATAGGAGTGGGGCATATGGCAAAGTCGAATATTGTTTTCCGAAGTTACCGCCTCAATCTTGACAATGAACAGCAGCGCAGGGTAAACAGGGTGCTTGCGGAACTGAATACGGACATTCATAAGTCTGTAAACCAGTTCATAACGGATGCCATAAACTTCTATGCAAACAGCTTTGGGGAAGAAAACCTGTTGAGGGAGACAGGAGGACAGAAGAAAGAGGAATACATTTCAAGGAGTGACCTGGATGGTATCCGTGAAGAACTAAAGAATGATGTTAAGAATGAAATTATCATGCTGCTCGGCGATGCCCTCGGAGGCGGGGCGGCAAGGGTGGCGGAGGGCGGCATGGGAAGGATGGTCATGGAAACCGTGGCAAAGGAAACAGCAGCCAGTATTACAGAGGAACCCGAAGATCCAACCATGATGGAACTGGTTGACAACTGGGGATAGGAGGAATGTTTTATGGCAGGAATGGTTTTAAGAAAGACCGGGGTGGTACTGCTTACCATATTGAAGTGGATATTACAGGCGGCGCTTGTGGCATTGAAACTGGTGCTTGGGATAACAAAGCTGTTCCTGCTGCTGCTTTCCCTTGTTATGAGGATTGTGCTGACCATGATAGGCGTTTCGGTTGGCAGACGATGAAAGGAGTAAAAATGGATAAGAAAACTTTTGAAGAATCTTTAATCAGGCTGTGCCCTGAAAGCGGCAGGGAAGCCGTGAAACACTGGTTTTCCTTTGCGGAGGAATGTATTGAAATGGGGCAGTCCCCCCCGATTTTGCACTGGTATCTGACAAAGATGCTGCCATAGGAAAATGGCTGGATGCGATTTACAAGGGGATTTGCAGGGTAAGACAGGAATATGGGGAGAAGCCTGCGGAACTGATCTGCGGACTGGCTGTTAAACACTGCCTTTATCCGTGGGAAATGATGGAAGCTGCAAAATTCCTGAAAAATGGCGGGGATATTGATGGTGTGGTTTTACAGAGTGTGGAGGGGCTGCTGGATGAATGTGATGCCGGGAGGGAAGCCCCTGTCCCTGAAGAAAGGGCGGGGACGGAAAAGGAGGTGGGAGACATGTGGATGCTGAAATTTTACAAGGCATATGCAAAGAACAAGAGACTGAAAAGAATGCTTGCATACCGGAGCAGGATGCAGTAGCTTCATAGGAGGAAACAATGCACAGAATACGGGACAGACCTGAACAGATATGTGTCCCGTGTAAACTCCCATAAGGGACAGGACAGCGGTACACGGACACAGCCTTCCTTCCCCTTATGGGGAAAGGAAAGGTGATTCATATGAAAAAGAGATTATTCCTGATTTTATCCGTAACTGTCATGCTTGCTGCCGGATGTGGAAGTACGGACAATGCTGTACCTGATATGGAGCCGGAAGCGGCTGAAACAGTAGTGAACGTTGTGGAACCGGATATGACGGAGAATAAAGAAGTCACTGCTGCGTATCAGGCACAAAACGGGGACACCGGAAAAGAGCAGACCGCAGAGGAAATGGCAAAAGAACCGGGGCAGGAAAAGGAGGATAAGGGGGCAGCGGACACACCCGAACCAAAGACAGAAGAGTAACAGGGAATTGCTGTAAGGGTCAAGCCGGAAGCTGTACTGGATAATATCGACCAGACCATCCAGCTGTTTCCTCATATCCGTGTACCCGGTGCGCAGATAGATCTTTTCTACCCGGAAGAGGCCGCCTAACATGACCGCACTGCTTTCATGATAGCCTCCAGCAATTCGTAGGAAGTATCTTCAAAGAGTTCAACCGTCACAGTACCGATATGGAGTACTGCAGCAGGAGCGTCACAGAAATCCTGTCTGCCGCGGAGGGATACCTCCGTAAATTCCGGAGCCGCATCCGGCAGCAACGCAGTCTGCCCCATTACCGGCCTGGATCCATTCCTTTTTCGGGGCAGTTCTTCAGGCGCCAGCTTCCGGATTTTTGCAATCCAGTAATAATAACTTTTTAAGGAGACATCATTCTGTTCGCACCATGCATGGTTCGTCAGGCCGGAGGCTCTGCATTGCCGGATCACATCCAGCCAGTACTGAAGTTTTACCTGTTTATCCGGAGTTAAAGTGGAAATGTCCATGGGTATTCTCCTTTATCTGAATTTAGAGTTTTTGGAGTGAACTCTGAAAACTCTAACCCTGAGTTTACAGGAGAATGACAAATATTTCACTACACGTTCTTATTTGACGCTTACGGTTGAGTGGATAATTTTGTTATATGGTGTATTGTATGTTGCTGGTCAATCCGTGATTAAATATCAGATTGAAAAATATTGAATCTGCAAATTTATACTTGCTATTACCGGGCTGTCCTCATATAATTCATGACAATGAAGTTGAAGAAAACAGGCGGTGATGTATTGAGAAACCGGGTAATATGCAGATGATTTTAGAAGATACAAAAAAAGAAAAATTTGAAAATCTCCATAATAGATTCAAAAAAGTATGTTATGATTCCATATCAGGAGGTGGCTCTATGCAAAATATTTTAATTGTAGAGGACGATTTATCCATTCAGGCATTGCTGCATGATTTCATACAAGAAGCTGGATATAGTGTTGTATTGGCGGCTGATGGAGTGGAAGCCCTTGCCAGATATTCCGAACAGCCCTTTGATTTGATACTGCTTGATATTATGCTCCCTAAAATAGATGGATACGGCGTTTGTGAGGTTATCCGTCAAAAATCAGATGTACCCATTATTATGCTCACAGCATTGGATGACGAAGAAAATCAACTTAAAGGCTTGGACTTGCAAGCTGACGATTATATCACGAAACCTTTTTCCATGCCTGTACTGTTGCGGAAAATCGCCGCTGTCCTACGCCGTTCATCAAAACAGAATGATATTCCTCAGACTATGAACTATAAGGATTTAACACTGGATTTAGATGGGTACAAGGTTTATATAAAAGGAAAAAACATTGATTTAACGCCCCGCGAGTTTGAAATACTACGGGAACTGCTGATACATAAAGGCAGAATTTTAACACGGCAAAACTTGTTACAAACCTTATGGAAGTATGAGTTTTTCGGAGAAGAACGAATTATTGATACACACATAAAGAACTTACGGAAAAAACTTGGTGCTGCTGACTACATAGAAACGATCAGAGGGGTGGGATATAGAATTGATAAAGAAGATTAAAAGCCGATTATCTGTTAAAGTTTTTTTGCTGACATTGTTGGTGATAGCGGTGTGCTGTTTTACAACATATAGTTTTATTTTACAGGCTGCCCCAAAAAACTATCAGTATGACATAGAAGATGTCGATTTGGAGCTTAGCTTTTTGCCAGATGAATTATCAAGAACCGAAAAAGAATACGCTTATATATTTCTTAAACCTATGTCTGATTTGATAGAGGAACTATTTGAAAACGAATTTGAGCTGCACTTCTTTCAGTCCGACGGACAGGAAGTGAGCTTACATGATATTGACCAACTTGTCGGTGGGCAGATTACGGATTTTGATAAAGTTGAAAAAACAAAGCCCTACACCGCTTCATTTGCAGATAGCGATTCCATTTATACGTTATTGGTGACAAGGAATACTGCAAAATATACCCAGACAGAAGAAGCTATACAAGGAACGCTCCCGATGCTTTGCCTTGTCGTATTGTTGGGTTCTGTCATTTCAGCCTTTTTCTATTCGTGGTATATGACTGCGCCTGTTAAAAAAGTGAGTAAACTTTCAAAGCAAATAGCAGATATGGATTTTAGCGGATTTTGTTCTGTCGGACGCACGGATGAGATAGGCGTGTTATCTGACAGTCTGAATACACTCTCACGGAAATTGGAAACAACTCTTTCAGAATTGCAGGAAGCCAATCAGAAGTTACAAGCTGATATTGACATGGAAAGGCGGCTTGAAAAACAGCGGGTAGAATTTTTTGCAGCAGCTTCCCATGAATTGAAAACGCCTATCACCATTATCAAAGGACAGCTTCAAGGTATGCTCTATCAAGTGGGACGCTATAAAGACCGGGAAACGTATCTTGCACAATCTTTGGAAATTACGGACACTTTAGGGAAAATGGTACAGGAGCTTTTAATAATATCCCGATTAGATACTCCGGGCTATACTTGCAAAAAAAGCAATCTTAATCTTTGCAATCTCATAGTTGACCGCGTTACAGCGTTTGAAGATTTATTCATGCAAAAGGACTTGACGGTTGAACAATCCATATCCCCGGAGATTTATATTTTAGGCGATATGCAGCTACTTCAAAAAGCATTGGATAATCTTTTGGGAAATGCGGTGGCGTATTCGGGAGCCAGAAATCAAGTATTAATAAAGTTATGGAAAGAAACTGAAACAACCACCCTTACGATTGAGAATACAGGCGCACATATTCCCGACGATGCTATTTCCAAACTGTTTGAACCATTTTACAGGGGAGACCAGTCAAGAAACAGGCAAACAGGCGGCACAGGATTAGGATTGTATATTGTAAAAACGATTCTTGATTTGCATGGTGCAAAAATTGAAATTGCTAATACTATTCAAGGCGTTATCGTTTCTGTACGGTTTTAGCGCTTATATTTCAAAGGCGGCGAGCAGTTAGCTTACCGCATTTTCTATCTCCACATAAAAAGCATATTCAATTCAAAGTAGATTCAAGTTAGGGCGGTATTCTTTAACTGTACCCGGAAAAGGTAACAAAAAATTGTTGTTCACAGAAAGGAGATTCTACTATGAAAAAATGTTTACCTATCATCTTTGCCGCCCTCTTAATGGTAAGTGTGCTAACAGGGTGCGCAGGACGAAATTCTTCGCCCGAACAAAACAATGCTACTGTACAGAACAGCAAAACCAACATTAGCCAACCTGTAACGTCAACAACTGGGGATTCAAGCCTGGCCGTTTCCCCTACTGCGTCTGCTGCATATGAAAAACTGATTGCATACAAGACCGAGGGCTACGAAAAGCAAAGCATAGCCGATTTTAACACAACACTTGCCTCCACACCCGATGAATTGGCAGAGTTCCTTGCCGAAGTAGCTGATGTGGGCAGCACCATATCCCACGATGACGAAAACTATGATTTCTTTAACACATCAATAAGTTTTTCGTCACATGAATTATATTGCGAGCATATGGGAGAAGAATTTACATTTAATATTCCACTCTCCAAACAAAGCAGACCATGCGGCTATTTGGATGAAGACGGGGAGACGGTATATGATTTTACCTGTTTCGTTGAGGCGGATGTTGCTTATTTTATCAAAGCCCCGGAACTTGTAACGGTAGCAGAACGGGATAAGGCGTTGCTGACATTCAAAGAAGAAATGCAAAATTACTTGAATGGTCTAAGTGAAGAAGAAATTGTGGGCGGCGATATCAAAAAAATGCTTAAGACCAAGTCCGCTGAACTTGCAAATAGCTTGTCTACCAAAAATATGAAACTAACGCCCTGTGACATTTATATGATTGAAATTCACAATGCAGGAACAGAAATCACTAAATAAAAATGAAATTACCTTATCTGTTGCACAATGCCAAAAGATAGATTTTTGTTTTACTGTGTAGCAGGTAGGCTGGGGTGCCAGATCGTATATAACGGAATCAGCCCTTGCATTTCCGATCAGATCAAGGTTTTCATATTCATCCACGACAGACACAAGGTTCTGCTTTACATACCAGCTGTCATACAGGATGATAACATTTCTCTGTGCGGAAAACTCAGGCATCACCTGGCGTACCATAGCCGAGGCAAGCTCCAGCTTTGATTCTTTCTTCTGCCACATACGGTACCCCAGTGGGACGGCAAGGTAAGAGATCCTGTCACGACTCCATACCGGCACACAGAGCATAAGGCTGACAAAACAGTGCCCGTTGAGGTAATTGGAGCCATTATGCGCCGCATGATCGAACAACTTTGACACGTCCTCAAATTTCTTCCCGAATTTTGAGACCATGGTGTCATCAATGCACAGGAAGATCGGCTGTGATTTCAGATCTGCCGGAATCAGCTTGAGTGCAAGTCTTGCGGTAACATTCATAAAAGCGGAGTAATCCACTTTTGCATAAGAGCAGGCATAATAAAAAGCATTCAGAGACTTTGAGGTTATACCTGATAAAAAGTGTCTGTACAGGGAGCGTATGGAATCTGCGGACTCCATTGCCAGCAAGGCTAGTATCAGTAAAAACAGGCTTTCAGCCGTAGGGGTGGTAAAAGTGGAAAAATAAACAGAAAAATATCGAAAAAGCCTACCAATTATGTGTTTGTCGTTGTATAATAAGGTTGCCATATGAGATCACTTCTTTTGTGTATTTTGGTTCGCAAACTTATTATACACCAAAGTATCTCATACGGCATTATTTGTCTAAAAGTTGTAAAGTGGTGTATGAATAATTTACAAAGAATTACAAAAAATGGTGAACAAAGACGGCAAGTGAAAATATCAGTACTAAGCTGACGATCGAAATTTCAAATACTGTTCCAAATATGGTTGTAATGCAACTGCGAGATTGAAATATAATGCGAAAGGAATGACAAATCAATGAAAATTGAAAAATGCAAAAAAGAGTCCTTTGTCGTAATTGGAAAAGAGGGTTCAACGTCGGACGGAGAGGGCTTTATTCAAAAGCTGTGGGATGATGCCAATTCTCATTTCGGAGAAGTTGCTCATCTGGCAAAGAAAGACGAAAACGGGAACATCAGCGGGATATGGGGCGCAATGTCTGATTTCTCCCGATCCTTCCGTCCTTGGAAAGACTTCAGTAAAGGGCTTTATCTTGCGGGAGCAGAGTGCAATGAGGACGCGGAAGCCCCCGATGGCTGGACAAAATGGGTGATTCCCAGCTATGAATATATCTATGCGGAACGTGAAAATGACGGCGTTTTTCCGGAAGTAATACAATATTTGCAGGAGCATGACATTGCATTAGTCGGAGCCGTCCATGATTTTACATGCTTTCAGACCGGGAAAGGATATATGTTTTTCCCGATAAGGAAGTTGTAAAAAATGAGAATTTGCGGAGGAAAATAGAATGAAATCTATCTGTGGAATTGATTGTATGAACTGTGAATTAAGCGGCGCTTGTAACGGGTGTGCGGCGACAGAAGGCCGCCCCTTTGGAGCGGAATGCCTTGTTGCACAATGCTGTAAAAAAGGCAAGACAGCGTTAAGCGAATTGAAAGAAAAGCTGATTGCGGCTTTCAATGCGCTTCATATTTCGGATATGGAAGAAGTGACAGAGCTGGACGCGCTGAAAGGTTCCTTTGCCAACATTGAATATACTATTCCCAATGGTCAGACTGTAAAGTTTTGGGATGACAACAAGATTTATCTGGGGAATCAGCTGCATAAAAAGGACAGCGATAGGTGCTATGGGATCATTGCTGATGAGAAATACCTAATGGTATCTGAGTACGGCAGCTATGGAGCTGATGCGGAGATTATTGTGTTCAAACAATGGGATAAAGCGGAGAACAAATAGATATTTTCGAGGAAAAAGTATAGTAGGCATATATTTAAGCGGAACAGGAAATACCAAACACTATGTTGAAAAATTGATGGAATTATTGGCTCAATCGGCACAATCCATCTTGATTGAAGGAAAAGAAACAGCAAATTTATTGACACAGCATGATGTTATTGTTTTGACATATCCTGTACAATTTTCAAATACCCCTGTCATGGTAAGAGATTTTATAAAAGATAAAGCTCTTTGTAATTGCCGTCAGGGTATATTTTGGCAGTATTAGTTTCACGTACCTTGCCAATCATCCTTCTCACGTCATGATTGCATTTTTTCTTCTATATACCTTCTTAAATAAGTGAACGTTTGACTGGCCTGAATTTCCGATAGCTCATGCCAAAAATCCTCAGCGTAGGAACCACTACGCCTCCGGTTTTTGCCATGCACTTTCAAAAATTTATGCTCAGTCAAACATACGCTGATTTAAGATGGGTTATACTAGTGCAATTCTTTATGGAATTAGTGATGATCAAGACTTTTTCTTAGAACTTCTGCAGTAAACATAGATACAAAGATGTTATGACGGCAGACGATAACTGCAAGGACAGAGCAAAGGGGGTTATAATGTAAAAGAGCATATCAGCCGGAACAAACAAATAAACGGTTTCCGGCTGACTGACTATGTCTCGGCAGATGAGTCTTCCTGAATGAAATCCCACTGTACCTCGTAGTCTGTGCCGATCGCATCCCCAATATTTTTTACGTAATTAAGCAGTAAGGTTTGCGCCCGTTCTCTTGCCTGAAAGAGCAGCGTTTCATCCTGCTGCACCATTTCCAGCATATTTTGCTGCGCCTGTGCAAAAGCTTCGCTTTGATCTTCGGCGGTAACTTTGCTGCCGCCCAGCCCTTTTTCTTCGGAATAAAAGGTATCCTCAGACAAAGACGTTTCATCTACTTTGCAGCTGAAAATTTTCGCTTCCGGCAAAGTAATTGTAACAACATGGTCTTTGACTTTCAGATCCAGTTTGTTGATATCCACGCCGATTTTTACAATTCCTGAATACTCGATCCACAGTTTTTTGCTCGTATTCCAGAATAAAACCTGTTTTTCGGAATCCAGCTTTGCAGTATTATGATAATAGCATTCAAGCGTAGCTAATTCACAGACAGATTGCATCTGGCGGATATTTAAGGTTTCGGCTGTCTGGTCTGCAGGGCTTTGTTGCTTGTCCTTTTGCATTCCGCAGCCAGTCAGGAAAACAAGTAGCAGCACGAGAGCAATCAGACGAAATGCTTTCGTGTAATCATGGATCTGATCTTTTAAGCTATGCTTCATGTTGATTCTCCTTTATCTGCCTTTAGATAATTTCTAATTGGAACGCTTTGTTTTGAACTAAAAATGGCTGCATCAATGCTTCGATCGTACGGACCGCATTTTCTCTGGCAAGTGAAAAGATCACTTGATCTGACCGACATTCTGCCTCTGCGTCTGCTTTACACGCGGGCAGTGCCGTAATGGAAACGGTGTCTGTATTGGCGCTGCTGTCTTTAAAAATATAATCCAGCGAACCGGGATCGACATTCACATCCGCGATTTCAATTTCCGGCAGCGTAACGGTTATTTTTTGTTCGGCATCTTCCGGTTCCGAAACAGAGACCTGGATTTGCTCCAGATCCAGCCCAATACTTACTTTTGCCTGATAAGCGGTGTGGTACAGCAGACTGCCGTCATCGCCGTGGATATCGGCAACGCCGTTAAAAGTAACCTGATAAGTCGAAAGTTCACTAATCTGCAGTATTTTTTCCAGTCTGGAAGATGTTTCGACGGTAGTGATTTCGTTTTGTTTATTGCTGCTGTTAAAAAGCCGGTGCCATAGAAAAAAGACGGCCGGAAGCAGGATCAAAAGCAGGCAAAGGGATTTAACCAGCCTGGGTATCTGTTTCAAGTGATTTTCCGTTTCCATGCGAAAGGTTCCTCCTGAAAGGTAGATTTATAATGAATCTTGTGATATAGTTTCTGCAATTACTTCTATGGTTATTTTAACATACGGATATCCTTCATACAAGGAGTTGTTTTATTAAATTTATATGAATTTCAGTTACACGCAGCCGTTCAAAGAGTTGATGCATTTCACATTGAGTGGCGTCATAGTTTCTGAATAAGAGAAGTAAATATATATGAAGCAGTTTCAATTAGATGATTCACCGATCGCATATTATGTCAGTGGAAGGAAACAGGATACGTGGGTGCTGTCCCTCCATGCCGCTTTTGCTGAAGCTGTAGTATTCGTTTCATCTTTTTCAATCGCGGAGTGCTTTGTCTCTAAAATATAGTATTATTTGAAACTGGTCAGATCTGTCGAATATATATTGAAAAAAGAAATATCATTATGAAAAAATAACAACATTTTGTTATAATAAGTTATCTGTTTTGATTTTATAACATCTTTGTAAGTTTTTCAACTCTATTAGAAAAAATGGCTATAATCAACAAAATACCCCTAAATATTCACCTGGAGTATATAAAGAATACACAAAAAATGAAATCAATTTTAGCTGCACAGAAAAACAATCTCCAAGCGGATATTTTTCAGAATATTGCTGTCGTATGGTACGCATGGATGGTGTATAAATCCTTAATCCCTTTATTTATGCGGGTTTGCAGAGTTTATCACGAATTATAATACATAACATTTTATAACAAAATGTTATGCAAATAAAGCGTAGTTTTTACAGCCGGAGGAATGAGTGGCAAGGAGCTGCGCAGGCTGCGGACAGGTTTGCGGAATATGAATGTGGAGGGGCGGAATGGATGCGGAGCAGTTTGATCAGATAATTATAGGAGCAGGGCTATATGGATTGTACGCTGCTCTTTTCTGTTGCCAGAAGGGGCGGAAAGTCATTGTCCTGGAATGTGATTCCGCGCCGTTTCAACGGGCGACATGGATTAACCAGGCAAGAGTTCATCAAGGATATCATTATCCAAGGTCTATTTCTACGGCAATGCGGTCAGCAGGGTACTTTGAACGTTTTCATCATGATTATGATTTTTGTATTAATAGGGAATTTGAACAGATTTATGCGACGTCAGGCAAATATTCATGGTCGGATGGAAAGCAGTTTCAGGATTTTTGCAAGGCTGCGCACATTCCCTGTGAAGAACTGCATCCTGGCAGCTATTTTAAAAACGGCATGTGTGACGGCGTGTTCCGGACACGGGAATATACGTATGATGCCGCAATACTGCGGGACTACTTTCTGGAACAGCTTGCGAATTATCCGAATGCGGTAAGAATCGAGTATGGCGTCAGGATCAATGAGATTGGGACGACAGGCCGCTTGTACCATATTTCTACAGAAAACGGCGGGGCATATGAGAGCGGGTTTGTGCTGAACGCCGCATACGCGGGTACGAATCAGATCCTTGCTATGGCAGGATTTGAAAAATTTAAGATTAAATATGAACTGTGCGAAATTATCTTATGTGATGTGAATGAAAAGCTAAAGCATCTTGGATTTACTGTGATGGATGGGCCGTTTTTTTCCATTATGCCTTTTGGGAAGACCGGGTATCATTCGCTTACGTCGGTGACGTTTACGCCGCACACGACCTGTTACGAAGACGTTCCGGCATTTGCCTGTCAGGAGCAAAGTAAAGGCGGCTGTTCGCGAGTTCGTCTTGGCAACTGCAATGACTGTCCGGCAAAACCGGAGACGGCATTCGCGTATATGTCTCATCTGGCACGAAAATATATGCTGGACGCGTACAAATTTACATACAGCCAGTCCTTGTTTTCCATGAAACCGATTCTGATGAGTTCGGAGGTCGATGATTCAAGGCCCACAGTGATACGGAAATATTCTGAAAATCCTACTTTTGTGGGAGTGCTGTCGGGAAAGATTAATACGGTATATGATCTGGATGAGGTACTTTGCGATGGAAAATAAAGAGAAAAATTTTATATCAGCGGTTATTTATATCCGCAACGCACAGACCAGGGCGGATTCGTTTTTAAGGGCTGTGATCGGGGTAATGGAGCGCTATTTTGAATATTCTGAGATTATCTGTATGAATGATGCTTCTGATGACCGCAGTCTGGAAGTGATCAGGCAGGCAGCGGATACCGCGTGCAGAACCAGTGTTTCAGTCGTAAATATGAGTTACTTTCATGGATTGGAGCTTACAATGAATGCCGGGCTGGATATGGCCATCGGGGATTTTGTATTTGAGTTCGACAACACAATTCTTGATTTTGACCCGGATGTTATTATGGATCTTTACTGGCGTTCCCTGGAAGGATACGACATTGTCAGTGCATCCCCGGACAGGCGGGAAAAGCTGTCTTCCAGGATCTTTTATCAGGTTTTTGACAGGTTTGCAAATCTGTCTTATGGGATGTCGACAGAGAGATTTCGCATTTTAAGCCGCAGGGTCATTAACCGCGTCGGTTCTATGAACAAGAATATTCTTTACAGGAAAGCGGTGTACGCGAACTGCGGTTTAAAGACAGATCAGAAAAAGTATCCAGTCAAAAGCGGGGGATCTTATGATGCTGACAAAAGAGAGAAAGGCTATCGTTTGGGGCTGGCGGTGGATTCGCTGATTCTTTTTACAGAACTGGGATACAGGTTTTCCATAGGTATGACGATGCTGATGATCGTAATTACTGTATTTGTACTGGTGTATACGGTTGCGGCTTATTTTATGATACATCCGGCAGAGGGCTGGACGACGACGATACTGTTTCTCTCTGCCTGCTTTTTCGGGCTGTTTGGGATACAGACGATCATCATCAAATATTTGCAGCTGCTTTTGGATATGGTATGCAAGAGAAAGCATTACAGCTTTGAAAGTATAGAGAAATTGACAAAGTGAGGAAGTGTGCAAATGATAGTTAAAAACGTAGGAAAGGATGTGACAGAATGTATGCACTTGTAGGATACACCGGCTTTGTAGGAAGTAATCTATATGCCAGCGGAGCCTTTGACGCAGCATATAATTCAAAGAATATAGAGGAAGCTTTCGGCACGAACCCCGAACTGCTCGTATATGCAGGCGTAAGCGCGGAAAAATATCTTGCGAATTGTAATCCGGAAAAAGATTTCAAAGTGATCGAACAGGCGCAGGATCACATACGCAGAATTAATCCAAAGAAACTGGTGCTGATCTCTACCATAGATGTGTTTCAAAAGCCATCAGGAGTCGATGAAAATTCTGCTGTGGATACCAGCGGTCTTTCTGCGTATGGATATCATCGGTATCTTTTGGAACGCCGGGTACGGGAAAATTACCCGGATGCTCTGATCGTACGTCTGCCTGCGCTGTTTGGAAAAAATATCAGGAAAAATTTTATTTATGATTATGTAAATGTCATCCCTTTCAGGCTGAAAGAAGAAAAGCTGCGGGAATTATCTGAAAAGGCGCCGCTGATCGGGACTTGTTATGAGAAGCAGGAACATGGATTTTATCAGGTAAATGTTCCTGACAGCAGACGGGAAGATTTAAAGGAAGCCTTTCGGCAGGCTGGTTTTTCCGCGCTGAATTTTACAGACAGCCGGAGTGTTTATCAGTTCTATGATTTGGGAAATTTGTGGAAAGATCTAAAGACAGCTGTCCGGCATGGAATTCTCTTATGGCATCCTGCTACGGAGCCTGTCTCTGCCGCAGAGATTTATTATCATCTGACGGGGAAGATCTTTCGGAATGAGCTGGCAGGGATTCCGGCGTTTTATGATTACCGGACGATCTATGACGGGCTGTATGGGGGCGGTAACGGATATATTTGTGACAAGGCCCGGATCATAAAGGAGATTCAGGCGTTTGTGGAGGAGATGTAAGGATGGATAAGAAGCATGCCAGGATGCTGGTAATTACGGTCGTGACAGCGATCATGGTTATGTTCTTTGGGCCGCTGGATGTATTTACGCACGGATATTTCCCGGAGGAAGTGGATGTAAGCCAGATCGCCGACGCGGACAGGCTGGGCTTTCTTCCGGTTACCGATCGTGACTGCGTAATTTCATTCACGCCTAAAAAACGTCATTTTGCAGGGGTGGAATTGTATCTTGTTCAACACATTCCGGAAAATGGCGGAATCCTGTATGTGAATATCCAGGATTCTTCCGGCAGACAGGTTGATACGATGGATCTTGCGCTTGAGAAGGTGAAGGATTCTGTCTGGTATAAAGTATACACCAATGCCGGGTTAAACATAGGGGAAACATATACGCTGACATTTGATGTGTCTGAAGGTGCAGGTGTACCGTCTTTGATGCTGGTGAATGAAGATTATCTTCCGGATGAATGTGAAGCGGGAAACCTGCTGGTTAGTTTTGCTTATAGGGAGTCTACGTTTTCTTTTCCGGAAAGAGTGATGATCTGTATGGCATTGCTGGGCTTGTGGTGCCTGGCTGTCCGTTATGATTGCAGACGCTGCGAATGGAAACGATACTTAAAAGTTGCCGGCTGTTTTTTGTTTCTGACGGTAGGATTGACATGGAATTATATGTATAACTCTATGGATATTCAAAATAGTGGTTTCGCAGAATTTCAGGCAGACAGCGAGACGTTAGCGACAGGCGTGATCTATGCGGAAAGAGACGGGATTTATTTTTCCGGAGCAAGCGAAAAGGGATATGGGCTTGGCCGATACTGTGATTTAAAAGGAGCGCTGAACCATTATCATTTGGGCTATATTACGGATGATCACTGGCTGGAAGGATACAGCAGAACAGTTCCGCAGCTGATTGTAAATGCCAATGACATCACAAGAAGAATAGCGGTTGGCGGAAATTATATCCGGTTTGAAAATGGAGAAGCGTATCAGATTACAGAGACCGCAGACGATGGCAGTAATATTGTGATCACGCTGGATACAGACCAGGCGCTGCGCAGGGCCAAACATGGCAGTCTGGATGACGCGGTGTTCTTAGATCCAGGCCGTCAGCCAATTGCCAAAAGCCTGATTTACGCTTACAGGAGCCAGTATGGACTCCAGGGAAAAGTATTCCGGCATATGGCCCGGTATATGAACGAGGACGAAGCGCTTGTAAACTTAAATTTGATTTGCGCGCTTGCAGCCGCGGCAGTATTCGTGCTGATTGTTTTTTTGATTGTGGTAAAATACAATCCCCTCTTAGCGGGATGCTTTTACCTGACGTTTTTATTGTCGCCGTGGATCGTAAATTTTGCAAGAAATTTGTATTGGGTAGAATTTACCTGGTTTATCCCTATGGCGGTCGGGCTGGTTTGCGTGTTAAAGGCGGATGCGAAAAAATGGAGAGCTGGCTGTTATGCTGCGGCTTATCTTGCGATTATGGGGAAATGCCTGTGCGGATATGAATATATTTCAGTCATTATGATGGGACTGATTTCCTTTCTCTTGATCGATTTTCTTTGTGCGGCTGTAAAAAAAGAGCGGGAAAGATCCCGGCTTTTGTTTCGGACGATCGTGCTTACAGGGCTTGCCGCTTTGGCAGGATTTTTGACAGCGATCTGTATCCATGCAACGCTCAAAGGGGAAGGAAATATCGCAGAGGGAATCCGCATCATTATAGAGAACGATGTGCTGCGCAGAACGAACGGGGCGGATCTGAACGATTTTGACAGCGGGCTTTGGCCGTCGATCAATGCGTCGGTATGGGAGGTTTACAGCAAGTATTTTCATTTTCATACGGAAGTGGTGACAGGCATCGCGGGGAATTTATTTCCATTGCTGTGCATTGCGCCGCTATGGATCTTTGTGTATGAACACAGGAAAGGGCAGTTGGATGTACAGTCCGTATTTTTATATGTATGTTTCTTTGCAACGTCGGTTTCTTGGTTTTGCCTTGGAAAATCGCATTCTTATGTACATACGCATATGAACTATGTGCTGTGGTATTTTGGATTTGTACAGAGCTGCTTTTACATTATCGTCAGCAGGATTGGAAAATATTTTTTCAAAAATAATATTTCAGGAATATCAGGAATATCAGGATAAGAAGGGAATAAGTAAGAACAAGTGAAGCTATCGATTTCAAATATAGGATGGCCCGAAAGCAGCGACGATTGGATGTACGAACGGATGGGCCGATATGGTTATGAGGGATTGGAAATTGCTCCAACCAGAATATTTCCGGAATCGCCTTATGAACAGCTGGAAGAGGCGTACCGCTGGAAGAAGGAGCTGCAATCGCGCTATGGTCTTGCGGTATCGTCTATGCAGTCGATATGGTACGGCCGGTCTGAGAACCTCTTTGGGAGTATGCGGGAGAGAAACGCTCTGACTGCTTATACAAAAAAAGCGGTTGATTTTGCAGAGACGGTCGGATGTGGAAATCTCGTCTTTGGATGTCCGAAAAACCGCTCCATCCCGGAACATCGAGATCCAAAGACAGTGGTGCAGTTTTTCAGGGAACTTGGTAATTATGCTTATGCGCATCATACGGTAATAGCGATGGAAGCGAATCCGCCGATTTATCATACGAACTTTCTGAATACGACGGAGGAAGCGATGGCATTTGTGGAGCTGGTGGATGCAGAAGGATTCCGGCTGAATGCGGATATCGGGACGATGATCGCAAACGGCGAGGATATTACTATTTTACAGGGAAGAGAATCTTTGCTGAATCACGTGCATATCAGTGAACCGGGGCTGCGGCTGATCCAAAAGAGGAAGCTGCACCTGGAACTGGCGGATCTGCTGCGGCGCGTGGATTATCAAGGATTTGTGTCCATAGAGATCGGGAATCAGCCTGACAGGGACAGTCTGATGGAAAGTATGAAATATGTAAAGGAGATTTTCGGATAAGAAGCAGGACGAAATGGCAGGCGCTTCGCCAGGGCAGGAATGATAGGAGGAAAGGAGCCGTATGATTTATAAAAAGCAGGAAGGGGTACCCCGATTTGCATGCGAAGAATATGCAGGCAAAACAAAAGATTATGCCGTATTAATCCCGATTATCAATGAAGGCGACAGGATATATAAGGAGCTTTACCGTGCGAAAAAGCATCAGATCTCCAAATATGCCGATCTTATCATCTGTGACGGCGGATCTACGGATGGCTGCACAGAAGAAAAGAAACTGAAAAAGCTGGAAGTCAATACGCTCCTTGTCAAGCAGGATGAGGGAAAGCAGGGCACACAGCTGCGCATGGGCATTTGGTGGGCGATGCAGCGGGGCTATCAAGGCGTTATTACGGTTGACGGCAACAATAAGGACAGTATCGAGGATGTGCCGGATTTTATTGAAAAGCTGAAAGAAGGCTATGATCTGATTCAGGGATCGCGCTTTATCAAAGGCGCAAGAGCGGTCCGTACCCCGTGGATCAGGCTGCTTTCTGTCAGGCTGATTCACGCGCCCATAATCTCCTTAACAGCCCGACAGAGATTTACTGATACGACAAACGCATATCGGGGATACTCAGCCAGATATCTTATGGATCAGCGGGTGCAGCCTTTGCGGGATATTTTTATGAATTATGAGCTTTTGGCATATCTTTCCGTCAGGGCGACACAGCTTGGGATGAGGGCTTGTGAGATACCAGTTACAAGAGCATATCCGAAAAAAGGAAAAATACCGACGAAAATCAGTTTCTTTCGGGGGAACGGTGAACTGCTAAAGGTCCTGTTTCGCAATGCAAAAGGTGCATATAAGCCGGAATAAAGAGAACCAGAATAAGAGAACCGGAATAACTCTGTAAGCGAAATAAAGATAAATTCTGATAAGAGTCAGATCAGAATGATCTGATCCGGCTCTTATTCAGTTATAAAATTACCACATCTTAATGGATGAAAGAAGGTTCATGATAGAGCTGCAATCCATATTTCCAAGAACGGACCCAACCAAATGTGAATAACCAGTTGCTAAAATCAAGAAATTCATTTATGATAGAGCAGATGCGGTCAAAGAAAAAATTATCACAAAAGAAAGGAGTATGTTATGAAAGCGAAAGGCTTTATCAGTGAATTTCGTGATTTTATTTCACGCGGAAATGTGATGGATATGGCAGTCGGTGTGCTGATCGGCGGTGCATTTTCCGGCATCGTTACATCCCTGACAGAAGATGTAATTTCTCCGATTTTGGGATTGTTCGGAGGAATGAATTTTGATCAGCTGTCTGTTAATATTTTAGGAGAAGTAACGCTGTATTATGGAAAATTTATTACGGCGGTAGTAAATTTTCTTTTAATGGCACTCATTATTTTCCTGATGTTAAAGGGGCTGAGTGCCTTGCAGTTAAAAGCTGCAAAATTAGCGCATTTGGAAAAAGAAAAAGAAGAGCTGCAAACTGCGCCGACAGTGAAGACATGCCCATACTGCCTGATGGAGATTCCAGCGGGAGCAGTCAGATGTGGACATTGTACTTCACAACTGGAACCAGAACCGGAAGTATAACAGCTGCTGGCTGTCATAGGATCGGCTGGAACAAACTTCATCATTCAGTAATTACAACTGCAAAGGACATTTCCAATTTACGTCGGAAGGAAATTGTTTTTCGGAATCTGGTTGTGCATGCATTCCGGTATGATAAGCGCCAGATCGCAAAGATGTGATCCAGCGCTTATGATATTGTAAATTTACCACATTTTCATGGACGTGATCAGGTTCATCATCGAATTGCGATCCGGATTTCCAAGAGCAGACACTTTCGAGAGGAAAGATCTGCCAGCATCGATGATCTGCGAGCTCAAATTAGCTGGTACATGCTTGCGTTCTTCTTTCCTGGCTTCAATTTCCCGTAAATAGGACTCTGCCTGTTCGCGGGCCCTGTCACTTGCTGACTGTAAATGTTTGCTTCTTAAAGACTTTTCGATCATTTGGTCGGATTCCATTTCTTTACGACATCGTTCTTCAAAGAATTTGGCGTGGCTTTCATATGCTTCTCGTAGCTGGGCTAAATCTTCTTCCAGAGTCAAAGGTCTGTCTGCTGTAGAATCCGTATAGATACATCTGGTGCCTTCCTGATGTCCTTCTACGATGTCTGCATATAGAGAAGCATATGCTTCCAGCATACTTTCCGCATAATCTTTGACAGAAGGAATTCCTTTTCTGTCATTGATCTCGTTGATACGGGCTGAGAGATCAAAATGGTGGTCGGTAAGAATATGACATTCTTTTAATTCTGTAACCTTCGGTGTATTCTGCTGAACCGAGTTCCGATACCGTTCCATAGCTTCAGACGAAATATCAACCTTTACAGGTGCAGAATCAGATAAATACCCACTCTCTTTTATTTGTTTTTTTGGCCCGTTGTTTTTTTCACGATCGATCTGAAACAAATCAATTTTATTGATGTTCAAATTTGTTTTCATAATTTCATTACCTCCTCAAGGGATCGTTTCCGACAAATGATACGATACTATATATATCGGATAAATAGAGAATGAATTGATAGCAGATTTACTTTATTGTTATTAAATAAGAATATCAGGCACATAGATATTCTATTTTTACAAGATGACATATAATTGGCAATCATTCAATTGGTAATCTGAACAGTTACCGATTCTGTGTTCAGGCAGCAGTTTAGAGCTTGTGCTGCATTTACTTTTCACCATTTTTGGATTATACTGGGTGAAACTGGCAGAAACTTACAATACCTGCGGTTAGAAAAGGAGAATATCATTTATGCATAAACAAACAAAGGAGAATCTGCTTACAACAGGCAATCCTCTGACCGGAATATTGCTGTTTTCACTGCCGCTTGTATTTGGGACTTTGTTTCAGCAGCTTTATAATTTTGCGGACACGGTGATTATAGGGCGCTGTTTGGGAGAACATGCGTTAGCGGCAGTGGGAGTTACTTATAGTTTGAATTTTTTGATACTGGGCTTTGTGCAGGGGTGTACCGTCGGTTTTGGGGTGCCTGTTTCACAGGCGTTTGGCGGAGGAAAACGGGAAGAGGTATACAAATATTACTGGAACGGGCTGTGGCTGTCTGCGGTGATCAGTGTGATTTTTACGATTGCTACATGGATTCTGACGGTGCCGCTGCTTCGGCTGATTCATACGCCCGTAGAGATTCTGGATATGGCGGCTGATTATATTAGAATTATATTTCTTGGAATCCCGCTGTCCATCTTTTACAATCATTCTGCCAGTGTGCTGCGCGCCCTGGGGGATTCCAGGCATCCGTTTTACTTTTTGCTTCTGTCTTGTGTGCTGAATATCGGACTTGATTATTTGCTGGTGGCGGTGATTCCTTTGGGCGTGGCAGGCGCAGCCATTGCTACGGTGATCAGTCAGGGCGTCAGCGGCGGTTTCAACTGTTGGTGGTTGTATGCGAAAACGGATTCCTTTTCTGTGCGGAAAAAGATCTGGCTTTCAGTGGGTATCATATCAAACAGCTGTGTGTCATTGGTCTGCCGATGGGGTTTGAATATTCCGTATCTGCGGTTGGGGCCGTGGTGATGCAGAATGCGGTCAACGCACTGGGAAGTGTTGCGATTGCGGCGCAGACGACCGGAGAGAAAATACGACAGATGTTTACCCTGCCAATGGAAAGCGTCGGGATGGCAATGGCTACTTATACCGCGCAGAATTATGGAGCGGGGCGGTTAGACCGGATCAAAAGCGGGATCAAAAGCAGCCTGCTCATCCAATATATTTATTGTATTGCTGCCTGGGTAGTGATTTTTTTTGCAAAAGCAGGCTTGGTTGCGCTTGTGCTGGGTGAAAATACCAGTCCGGTTGCAGAAGGGGCGCTGGAGTATCTGACGCGGATCAGTGTCTTATTTGCTTTTCATGGCTCTTTGATGGTATTTCGTAATACGCTGCAGGGAATGGGATACAGTATCCAGGCAGTGGTATCCGGGATCGGAGAACTGATCGGGCGCAGTATGGGAGCAGCGCTGGCGTTTACAGAGCTTGGGTTTGTAGCAATTTGTTATACCAATCCGATTTCCTGGGTGATTGCGCTTTGCTACTGTACAGCGATGGTCTGGTGGTATTTGCGCAAGCTGAACAAACAGACATAATTTTAGCGTTATGGCTGTAAGCTGCCGGATCTTTATTTGGGAAATACGATTGTAATTTTCGTTCCGTTGCCAGGAGCGCTTTCCAGCCGGATATCCGCCTTGTGGATTTTTGCCGCGTGTTTGACGATGGAAAGGCCCAGTCCGGTTCCGCCAAGATCTTTGGAGTGGCTTTTGTCCACGCGGTAAAAACGTTCAAACACAGGTTCCTGATGTTCTGGCGGGATTCCGATGCCAGTATCACGGACGGTCAGGATTACACTGTCCGCCTGATTTTTGACCTTGATAAAAACATCTCCATGTTTGCGGTTATATTTCACGGCATTGTCGCAAAGGTTATATACGATTCCAAAAAGAAGCTGCGGGATGCCGGATAAAACGGCTTGTTCTCCGGAAAGTGTGAAAGTCACGTTTGCATCGTCTGCTTCCTGTGCCAGACTGGCGACGACAGAATCAGCGATGGAGAATAAGTCTGTTGTTTCAAAATGCAGATCCGTAGCGCCTTCATCCAGGTGGGACAAGCTGATAATATCTTCTACAAGCTTTGCCATCCGTTGTGCTTCGGTATAGATTTTATCTGCAAACGGACAGAGATCCGACGGCTTCACAAGGTTGTTTTTCAGCAGTTCCGCATAGCCGGAGATCACATGCAGAGGGGTTTTCAGTTCATGGGAGACATTTGCGGTAAATTCACGCCGCATCTGTTCTGCCTTTTGCTTTTGCGTCACATCTAATAAGAGCAGGGCGGCTCCGGAAATCTGCCCGTCCGCAATGACCGGGCTGGCTGTAATCTGGTAATGGCCATTTTTCAATTCTGTAATCTGTTCAGAGCGATTCCCATGCAGAGCGTTATCGGCTACATGCAGCAGGGAAGGGATACTGCTTACTTCCTTCAGCGGTTTTCCAATTATGCGGGCCGATGAGCCGGACGGCTCCAGCAGGGTTCGCGCTGCAGGGTTAATACTTAGTATTTCACCATCCTGGGACAACAGGATAATCCCTTCTTTCAGATGCGAAATAACGGCCTGTAATTCCTCCTGCTTTTGCAGCAGTTCCGCTTCTTTGAGTTTTAACTGGTTTTGCTGGCTGGCAAGGCGCAAAAGAAGCGGGGCAAGCTCTTTGTAATGCGGCGCGTTGAAAGGACTGTCCAAATCCAGCTCATTCAGCGGCCTTACAATGTGACTGGACAAACGTGCAGCCAGAATAACGGAAAGTACGATCGTAATGGCAAATACAAGCAGAATCGGCTGCGACATGCCGAGTAACAGGATAAAGATCGTGCCATGCGTGGTGCAAAGACGCACAATAGATCCGTCTGGCAGTCGTTTTGCCGAGTAAAAAGAACGTTCCATTATAGTAGCGGAATAGCGGTCGCTTTCCCCGCGGCCATTGGCAAGCGCCTGGCGGATTTCTTCCCGTTCCAGGTGGTTTTCCATAGAAGAGGTATCCGACGCGGTGTCGTAAAGAATCGTTCCATCCTGAGCCATCCATGTGATCCGGTAGCGCTGCAGATCCAGGCCATTAAAATACCGGACGCCTTCATTTGCAACCCCCTGCGCCGCCAGGTCAGTCTGCAGACGCAGCTGGTTCAGCTGAAGATCGGAAAAATATTCATACAATACGCCCATAATGAGCATCACCGAAGAAAAAAAGACAATGAGCGCTACCAGACAGATGGAATGGAAGATTTTTTTTGTCATGGTTTGTCCTCCATTTTATACCCTACGCCACGTACCGTTTTAATTAATTCCCCGCATGCACCCAGTTTGGTGCGCAGGTTTTTGACATGGACGTCAACAGTTCTTGTGCCGCCGAAGTAATCAGCGTTCCAGATTTGATCGAAAAGCATATCCCTTGTATAGACAATACCCGGATGCTCCATAAACAGCCGGAGAAGTTCAAATTCTTTTAACGTAAGTGAAAGATTCCTTTTATTTTCGCCCGTATTCGCGGAGGAAGCAGGTGAAGCGAGGGATACGGTATGTTCATGAGTATTTAGTTCGATTTTTCCCATGCGCAGGATAGATACCGCGTCTTTTGGCGCTGTACGCCGCAGAACAGCTTTGACGCGGGACAGCATTTCCATCATGCCAAAAGGTTTGGCGAGGTAATCATCAGCTCCCAGATCCAGGCCAAGTACTTTGTCGTATTCGGTGCCTTTGGCAGATGCGATCATTACGGGGACATCTGCTGTGGTGTGATCTGCTTTTAATTTTTTTAAAATCGAGATGCCATCTTCGCCGGGCAGCATCAAATCCAGCAGGATCAGCTGCGGGGATACTGTCTGCAGGGCGGCAAACAGGCTGGCGCCGTCGGTGAAGCCTTCTGCTTGAAAACCTGCGCTGTTTAATGTGTAGATCATAAGGTCGCGGATGGAGTGGTCGTCTTCTATGCAGAAAATCATGGGGTGGTCCTTTCTTTTTTGTTATTTGTGGGGGCAGGATTTATGGTACTATAGAATGGGGAGTTTGTCAAAAGATATGCAATTATTGGAGTGGGAACTGGAACGGGGATGGCGAACCGGACGTGTGCGTGCCAGCGGAACGGGAGGGCAGCCCTCCCGTTCCGCTGACACGCACACTGTTTTTTGGCTGGCGATATAAAATTGTAATCCGGATATTGTTTGATTTTGTATGATAGATCGTAAAATTTTGGGTTTTCTGAAGGAGTTACATGATTTGGATGGGAGGTATTATTTGGTTTTTTATGGCAGATAGTTAGGACTTAGGTATCTTGGCAAGTGATTAGAAGACCTGAAATACAGAAATTGCCTGATTTTAAAAAGCCGAAACACAGAACTTAGTTAGTTTTACAGTGATAAGGAAGTATTCATAACAACTTATCGTCAACGCTGACAAACAGGGTGCAAGCAAGAGCAGAGAACATATCACTTCATGAGTGGTCGGTTTTCTGCTTTTCTGTTACACAATAGAACGTTGTTTTTGAGCGCAGACATATAAAACCCTTATGCTGCTATTTCAATGCTCACAAAGCTGCATATATCAAGAGCTGTCTCTTATCCCCATCTGACGCTGCCGACG
>VSNY01000045.1 GCA_009774535.1 Lachnospiraceae bacterium | reverse complement strand
CATGCTATTTTATTGCCAGTTTTTATTGAATTTTCAAGGTGCATCTGCGCTTATTCAAATGCGAAGTTTGAGTAAATGATTTATAATATTTTCTTTTGTTGCCATCACAAACACATCACTTTCATTTAATTTGATTCATTGTACTGTTTTCCATTTTGAATACTTTATTAAATTGATTTAAAGTATTTAATCTGTGTGTGACAAAAATCATTATTTTATCATTTGATATACTTTTAAGATTATCTATTAATTGTTTTTGTGTTAAATCATCTAATCCAGAAGTAATTTCATCAAATAGATAAACTTCCTTATTATAGATCATTGCTTGTGCAACAGCTAAGCGCTGTAATTGGCCACCTGACAAATTGATACCGCTTTCCGAAATATAAGTATCTAAACCATCTTCTAATTCACTGGAAAATTGTGATAAATCAGCAAGCCTTAATGCATGATTAATTGCTTCTTCTGACACTCCTATGTTTAAAAAATCAACAATATCATATAATTTGCCATCCATTACCGCAATGTTTTGTGAAACATATGCCATAATATAGGATCTGCTTTCCGGAGAAAGTGATGTAATATCTTCGCCATTGTATAGAATTTTTCCGGTCTTTGGATGATACAAACCGCTTATAATCTTCATTAGTGTAGATTTTCCACAACCAGACCCGCCAATAATTGCAACAAAATCACTTTTTTCTAAATTCATATTCAGTCCACAAATTTCAAATTCTCCTGGATGATACTTAAAACCTATATCGTTAATAGTTAATGAGGTAACGCTGTCTTTATGAATCAAGCCTAAAGATTTACCATTGTCCTTATCATTTATTTCACTTTTATTTTGGAATGTTGATTCTATCGTATCAACTTTTGCCTTTGATGACTTGTATTTAATATGATTATCCCAAATTGTTGAAAATGCGTTGTCTATCCAACCCATATAATTAATGAATAAATAAATTTGCCCCACCGAAATAGAATTATTTTTTAACATAAAAGCAGCGACAGCAAATATTATCACTTCAATCAGTTTGTAAATTTGCAAATTCAAATTATCAATTGAAACAATTTCCTTTGTATGCTGCTCCTGCCTTCTTGACAAGCGCAATTGATGGGCATCTATATTATTAACAATAACATTTGAACAATTATTAGTTTTAATATAAGCTATATTCCTCAAGGCATTACAGACTTTAGATTCGCCCTCAGATTCAATTTCTGTGACCTCTTTCGAAAATTTATAACTTATTTTACCGATATGAAATTCAAGAACGGAATTTACCAAAAGACAAAATACAAAAACCCCCGTCATTATCTTGTTTATTGTTAACAAATAAATAAAAATAAACGCACAGGTGAAAATTTCAATAACTGTATCAGAAACAAAAGAAATCGCTAATTCTCCATAAACCTCATTTAAATCATATCTGTTTTTTTTATCACCAAAATCAATTTTCTCAAGTGTTTCATAATTAAGATTCAACAGTTTTTCCAAATACTCTTTTTTTGCCTTTCGAACGATCCTGTTTCTTACTTTAGTATCTAAAATAGAACAAAAAATATTTAAAAATCCTCCGCATATTGATGCAAACAATATAATCAGAACTATTCTTAACAAGTATTTAATTTCTGAGCCACTCGCATTATCAAAAAATTTTGATACTAAAAGAGGATTTATCAATCGAATAGCAGTAAGAAGCAAAGAAAAAATCAAATAAATAACAATCCATTTTTTTTCTTTTTTAATAATGTTCATCACATTTCATCCCTTCACTATGATATAACGACATTGAATTCCAAAATAACAGATTTGTTTCATCTAAAATTTGACCACTTATTACCGTCCAAGCATGTCCTATTCTTTCCCCTTTACAAACATTGAAATCAATACTCTTTTTAATGCCAATATAAAAATCACATTCCAAATTAAGTGATACCCCAATATAGAATACTAATAAAGAAAAATAGTAACAATATCCATATTTTAAATTACTGATATTTTTAAGTTTCGTCAAAGAGGATGAGGCTATCTCATGTATATAATCCGAATGATTCTTTACAAGATTAATATTACAATACAGGGAATTTCTTCTCATTTCTTTAGAATTTGACAATATCTCACAAAGACGTAATCCTCTCATTATATTATCAAATAGGCGTTTGCAAAACGCCACAGCCCGCATAAAATCAGGCTTTTTTCTTTGATAAAATAGAACAACTCCTCACAGGTTTGTGGTAAAATTGAGATGTCAGTAACAATTCACCATACCCACCTGAAAGGAGTTGCACCTCTATGATACCATACAATCAGCTTTCTTTGGCAGATATTTTTTCAGATTGCCAGGAAATTTATGAATCCGACAAACCACAGTTCCTGTCTCTCTTACAACAGCACATTGACCTTGATGAGATTATTCCCGCTTCCTTCCGGAAGCATTTCTATGCATCAACGGGCAGAACCCGCAAATACCCTTTGCACGCTTTTTTATGGGCTCTCATTATCCAGCGGATTTTTTCTGTCCCTACCGGTTCCCTGCTCCTTGTTTTTCTCCTCTATTCACGACATCTCCGGGAATTCTGCGGCTTTGACAAGGTTCCGGATGCTTCTAAAATTACCAGATTTAAGCAGGACTTCCTTGAAGATATCCAGGCTGTTTTTGAACGGCTGGTTGACCTTACTGAGCCAATCCGCCAGGCCATTGATTCCTGCAAGGCTGATATGACCATTTTTGATTCTTCCGGCATAGAGGCATGGGTTACGGAAAATAATCCAAAGTATGCCAACCGCATTATCAAACAGCTCAAAGCCTACGCTAAAGCCATGCATTTTGATGACAGCTACGACCCTTATAAAGCCGCTTACGGCTCCATGCCTTCCCACTCCGCCGCCAGCTCTGACATTAAACAGCTCTGCATTGACGGCCATTTCTGCTATGCCTATAAGATCAGGACTACCGTGGAGCGCTCTATCAATCAGTTTAAAGACAGCTTCGGGCTTGCCGGTCGCAAAACTCAAAATGAAAAGACGCTCCATGCGGATCTGCTTTTAGCCGGTATCACACAATTGATTGTGTGATTCTTGCTGATAAGATAAAGCAGCATCAATATATCCGAAGCCTAAAGCCCCTAATCGCCTAAGCCATTCCGTTCAGAACTTACCACTTTCAAATCGGAGGTCTGCTTTTCCTTCTATTAGTGCGCTCTTTTTTCTGTCTGCTTATATTCCATACCGGCTTTCCCGATATCGCCATCTACTTTTCCTGCTTATCTCCCACAAAATCCGGCGTCTGCCTTTTCTGAACATCAAACACCAACCCTGTTTCGCAATCACCTAAATTTTGTAAAACTCGTTATTCATTGTCATATAGCTTGCGCCGATCAGACTGGAATGTTCTTTCTGGTTCACAGAATGGTCTTTTTCCATCTGGCAAAAAAAGAGTATCAAAATACCGATACTAAGATTCAGCACGATAAGAGATGTCCAGAAAATTTTACTGAAGTTATCTTTTTTCATATTCTTTCAAATCCTTCTATTCTGTTTCCGAATGAAATATGCGGCAATCTTAATCCGTCGTTTGCTTTCCATACTTTATCATAGTATATTATTTTTCATCTTTCAAGGTGTTTTTACAAATGAACAATTTAACAATTGACATTCTCGAATATCGAGATTATAATAAAGGAAAGATATCTCGATATTCGAGAATAGGAGGTGCTGCTTATACCACGGGCAAAATTTCATACTTTGACCGAGCAGATGTTCTACACACTGCTTTGCCTGGAACAGGAATGCTGCGGGATCGATATTTTGGACAAAATACCTGCAATGACAGACAGACGTGTCAGCATAGGCTCCGGTACACTCTATACCCTGCTGGAACAGTTTCAGGAAGCCGGCATCATCCGTGAGACAAAAGTGGAAGGCAGACGGCACAGCTACATTCTGACGGAAAAAGGAAAAAACATGCTGGACCAGGAATATGCACGCATCTGCGCCCAGGCTGCTGATTACCGCCGGATTTTAAATAAGGAGGATCGCATATGAATCATAAAAAAAGACGTATAGAACTATATTCTTTTTATGACCATACCGGTATAAAAAAACATTTGCAGGAAATGGCAAGAAAGGGATGGATGATTGAACGTATTTCAAACCTGGGCTGGAAATACCGCAAAATTCCCCCTGCGGATCTGAATTTTGCCATTGCATATTGTCCTAAAATATCCGAATATGACCCTGAACCGACGCCGGATCAGCAGGATTTTCTTGATTTCTGCGCACATACAGGATGGCACCCTGTATGCACCTGGGCACAGATGCAGATTTTTTATCATGAACACAAAGATGCTACCCCGATCGAAACCGAACCGATCCTGGAACTGGAAACCATCCATAAAACTGCGAAAAACAGATTCCTTCCTGCATATGGAATTTTATTTGTATTGGCTCTGTTCCAGATCTTTTTACTTGTTTTCGGCCTGCCGGATAATCTCATAGATCTGCTTGCCAGTACATCGTCGCTCTGCTCCTGTTTTGCCTGGATGATGCTTTTACTGACATGTACCGCTGAAATCACCGGTTACCTTCGCTGGTATAAAAAAGCAAAAAAAGTGGCTGAATATGGTGAATTTTTAAATGTCAAAGGACATTTATGGCTCTCACGGATTATCTGTGCGGCAACCGTCTTAGACGGCATATATTGGATCATCAGCCTGTATGCTTTGAAAGACCGTTTACTATTCTGGTATGGACTTCTGGCGCTTAGCTATGTGGTTGTACTGATTATTTCGGGAAACGCAGTCAGACAATTTTTGAAACGAAAAAAAGCTGCCAGGATCGTAAACCGGACACTCACAATTGCAGCCTGCTATTTTCTTTCTTTCGCTTTCACGGGATGCATTACTTACCTTGCTGTTTCAAATGTTTTCCCACATTCTGAAAGCCTGCGCCAATATGCTTATGATTTTCCGCTGACGCTGGAAGATCTTGACAACAATGTATCCGATCCATATATCACGAAAAAACTCGGCAGTGCATCCCTGCTGCTGGAGAGCGCCACTATCTTCCAATATCCCGCACCCTCCTGGCCGGACAGTTATGATCCCAGTGATAAAGAGCTGATCTATACCATCACAACCATCAGACTTCCTGTCCTGTATCCGCTCTGCAGGAAGGTTCTGCTCCAGGAGATGGAGGAAACTTTCGATGCAGGCATACCGCAAGGACAGCAAAATGAATACCAAAAGCAGGATCCCTCGCTTTGGAACGCACAGGAAGTTTACCGTCTGGTGAATCAGGGCACCGGACCGTTTCATGATTATCTGATCTGCTATCCCGGAAGGATTATCAAACTCCATTTCAGTTGGGAACCGACAGATACGCAAATTACTGCTGCTGCCAGGAAGCTGATACCAGGAAGCTGATGCCAGGAAGCTGATGCTGATGAGCTAACTCTGGATGCGGCCCAATGACTGTTGCCAAACAGAAATATAGTATCAGACATGTTACTGTTCACACCCTGTTCAAGCACTTGCCGCTTGGACAGGGCCAAAGAATGCGGCTTGCCAGGCATCCAGCCCTTCGCCAAAGGCGGACTTTCAATGGCTGGATACTGTTACAGTTCGCAGCTGGCTTGATTTTTAGACAGGTGTGAACTGTAACCCAGACATGCCTCCGGCACATACGGCCGGAAGCATGTTCTTTACAATTATTTTCGAACAGGCCATGCGCGGGCCTGCTTTTTCATTCTGTTTCTCCTTTCTCTGTATCTGCCGACTGCGCCAGCTTATACAGAGAAAGGCGACAGATCTGAACTATCTTTTATGACTCGGGATCATTCGTATCCGTTTCCTGACCACGCTTATTCCGTTTCCGGCCGCGAACCTTCCTGTATATAAAAATCACCGCCGCAAAGCCAGCTGCCGCCAGCGGCGCCAGAATCGGCAGCGAGCCGATCAGCCAGACAGCCATTGCGCGCAGCCACTGGCCCAGCGCATAGACATTATCGGAAAATTTGTCCCCGATTTCATCAAAGAACGAAGTTTTGGATGAATGGACCGTTGTTGTGCGGCTTACCTCCATGATCGTCAGATAAAGCGTGCTGTAATCAATCAGATTGTCATACGTCCGCAGCTGTGATTCATACGATTCAATCTCGTAGCGCACCTGTGTAAGCTGGCTCTGCAGTGCAATCACATCCTTAAGCTTATCCGCTTTTTCCATCAGCTGCAGTAAAGTTTCCTGCTCGACGCGCAGCGCTTTCAGATGGCTTTCCAGGTCCACATATCGCAGGGTTACATTTTCGCTGCTGCGGCTTTGGTAGGTCACATTGGAATCGCTGTCAAGCAGCGTCAGCATCTGATCCATCTGATCTGCCGGAATCCTCAGCGTCAGGTTCGCGTGTCGGCTGATGCTGTCCTCCGCGCTGCCGTTTGTCTCCGAATGCTCCATATAGCCTTCCAGCTGCGTGACTTTTTCATTGACCTTTTGATAAAAATCATCAAATTCTTTTGTCTCTACTGAATAGTGGTATGTAAAAATCAGTTTCTGTGTTTGGTTTTTTTCAGTTCCTGCGGCAGATGCGTTTTCCGCGTCGGAAGCCTCAATGCTGCCGTCCTCTGGTACTAATTCTTCTGATTTCATCGAGACGCCATCTTCCAAACCCGCTCCTGCGTCGCTGTCCATAGCCTGGTTTCGATCCATTTCGCCGCTATTCATAAGCACATCATCTGACGCACTGTCAGTGGCTGCAATCTGTTCGGCCTGATCCATTTTTGCATTTCCACAGGCGCTGGCTGCCAAAGCGGTTAACATCACTGCAAATAATATGGCTGATACTTGTTTTTTCATATAAATCCCTCCTGTCCGCATACATGCGTTTGCATTCTGCATTCTTACTACTTATAACGCATCCATTCCATAAACGGTTGCTTTTTATATGAAAAATCATAAATAAAAAATTTTATCCTTGAAAATATCCAAAAAATATCATTATATGCTATACAAAATGATAAAAATGTACTAAAATATATGATAATTACATTAATGAAATGCAAAAGAATTGTCAGGGGGGATGAAATATGGTGAATTCAGATGCAACGCTTCGGGTATATCTGCAGTATTACGAAAAAGAAATCAATCTGACCAGGCTTGTTGAAAAAGCATATCATGAGGCAAGCGTCAGATGCACAGAACCAGTAAAAGAAATAGAAGTTTATGTCAAACCGGAAGACGGGCGGGCATATTATGTGGTAAACGGAGGATTCCAGTCTTATGTCAATTTATGGGATTCTGACCGTGATGTATATGATTGCAGCGAACTAAGCGGTAAAATCAACTGGAACAGCAGTGTTAAACACCGTTTGATTTTTGAATATCGGGGACAGCAATGCGACTGTGACAGTATTATTGATCATGTTGTAGAAAAATATACCAATATTCATACGGTAAAGTCGCTGCATGAAATCGAAGTCTATGTACGTCAGGAACACGAAGCGGCTTATTATGTGATCAACGGCCGCCATACTGGTTCGGTATCCATGTTCGCATAGACAGCAGTAACGGCAGTCAGAAAATATTATTAAGGTAGAAATGGGGAGTTTGTACAATGGCTTGGTATGACGGTGCGGTGTTTTATCAGATCCATCCGCTCAGCCTGTGCGGATGTGAACAGGAAAGCGCTGAAACAGAAGGCTCACATTTTGCTGAACTGGCAGAGTGGGCGGTACACGCAAAGAAAATGGGCTGCAACGCCATCTATATCGGACCTGTATTTAAGGCGGATACACATGGTAATGGAATTATTGATTATCATAAGGTTGACAGCAGGCTTGGAACGAATCAGGAATTTAAGATCTGGGTGGCAAAATGCCACAGTATCGGACTGCGGGTTGTGGCAGACGCAGTGTTTAATCATGTCGGACGTGGATTTTTTGCATTTCAGAATTTAAAAAGAAACAAAAAGGCATCTCCATATAAGGAATGGTTCTGCAATCTAAATTTTTCGTCGGACAGCGACTATGGGGATGGATTCAGCTACGAGAGCTGGGGCGGTTACAAGCGTCTGGTCAAGCTGAATATTCAAAACCCATGGCTGGTCGATTATCATTTTGATACGGTACGCTTCTGGATCAATGAATTTGATATCGACGGCATTCGGATCGACGCGGTTGATGAATGGGATTACGATTTTATCAAGGACCTGCGCAAAGCAGTCACACAGGTAAAACCAGATTTCTGGCTGCTGGGCGAACTAACGGATGGAGCATACCCAATCTGGGTCAACGATAAAATGCTGCACTGCGCGGCAAATAACGAGCTGCAAAGGCAGCTGATCCTGGCGCATAACCAGGGGTGTTATCCACTGATTTCAAACTCCATTCACAATATGAGTATCCAGTGTCCCTTTGTAAAACTGTATACATTTGTGGCAAATCATGATGTATCTTATCTATCCGAAAAACTAAACAATTTGCGGCACAAGCAGCTGATCACCATACTGCAGTATACGCTGTACGGCATTCCTGCCCTATATTGCGGCTGTGAGTTTACAGCAGATAAGCATACGGCTGTTCCAGAAGCTGAAAATGCTCCGCCAGCCCGCCAGCCGCCCAAGCTTGCGGATCACCAGAATGCATACCGGCAGGATGAGATTACCCGGCTGCACGGACTGCTTGGACGGGCAAACCAGAAGTTTCCGGAGCTGCTCTTTGGCCACTATCAGGAACTGGCAGTTTCTGAACAGCAGTTTGTGTTCGCCAGGATTTTAAGAAAAAAAGCGGTCGTTGTGGCCTTAAACTGCGGCGGCAGTCCGGTACAGCTGGAAATACAGCTTCCATGGGATGTGACCGAAGCCATTGATGTGCTGGACGCGGAAATTGACTGGGAAGAAGAGCCAAGGGCAGGACTGGATCTTTCCGGGTGCAGCAAATTTACGGTAAAAGATCAGGTATTGCCTATAGCGCTGGAGGCGAACAGCGGGAAGCTTATTCGGCTGACGGGTTAGCGTAATTTTACAAATCCATGAGTTTATGCGTCACAGCTTTTATGAGTCTCTAAGGAATGGGAATAATTGCTGAAAAGCAAAAGATAGAGCCGAAAGGCTCTATTTTTCGTACCAGGATCAAAGGCCGTGGCTTTTGCTTTTCAGTGAGTCAATCAAAAGCCGGATTACCATTTTGTCGTCCTCATTTAAGTCTGAAATATCAATGACTTCCTTTTTATCAATACCCATTAAAAAGTCAGCGCTTACATGGAATATAGCAGCGAGTTTCACAATGATTTCCGGTGATGGCAGCCTGTCGCCCATTTCATAAAAAGAGATAATGCTGTTTTTTACACCGATTTGTGACGCAAGTTGTTTTTGAGTGAGATTTTTCTGCTTGCGCAAGGTTCTTAATCTATTGCCAAATTCTCTCATGCTTGTTAACTCCATTTAGACAAAATTCCACTTTTGACAATATTTTACAAAGAAAAGTTTACGACTAGGTGGAATATCTTGTATAAAATTGTAGAATATGTTAATACTTGCTTGGCAACTTAAAACAATTTTCTTTGCCTTCTGTATGTGGGGGGAGTAACTGCGGGTCTCTCCGCGGGCGGTATGAGTGGACAGACTTACTTTTGTGAATTCTCGGAAGTCTCCGCGAGCGGTATGAGTGGGCAGACTTACTTTTGTGGATTCTCGAACGTAAATTTTAAGTTTTGAATTTTAAGTTGTGAGTTTTAGACATATAAGATTCGTAATGCCTGCATTTCGGATAAGGATATGCCAGATAGAAAATGGCGTCCTGGTTAGTAATACGAAAAGCAGGTATATGAATACCTGCTTTTCTCTTTGTATATGGTGAAGGATAAATCAAGAAAGCATAAATAAAAACAATCAAAAAATATCTCGTACTGTCATTGGTTTGTTTTCTAAATTGTACCACAAAAAGATAGAAAAATGCAAGCCATTTCTTGAATTTTTCTATTTCTGAACAGGCATGCAATGTAACCGTTCAGATCACCCATCGAACTATCACAATGGAGTAACCGTACTGTTTAAGATACTATTTTTACTTTGCTGCTGATCCCTTTTCCCTTCATTAGTTTTTGATAAGCATTTTGTTTTCCGTCCGGTACTTTAATTGCGGCTGTCGCATGGATTCCGCGAAATGCATCGGCGCCGACAGAGGAAAGGCTGCGGGAGCGAATCACAATCGTGCCAAGGTTTGAACAGCCGCGAAACGCGTTTTTCCCAATCGACGCAATCTCTGCTTTTATAGTTACTTTCGTGATTTTTTTGTTGTTCCGGAAAGCATCTTTGGTAACGGATGCTACCTTATAAGTTATCCCATCCGCCGAAATAAAATCTGGTATAGTAAATTTGGCTGCTTTGCCGTTTGTTTTTACAAATGCAACTGTATTTACATCTGTTTTTACCTGATAAGTTTCACTGCCGGCTGTGATACGGGCGCCTTTTTTCGGCGCAAACGTTTCCGTCTTTCCATTGTTCGCGTAACGAATATCTGACTGCAGCAGCGGGATATTTCCTTCGCCAATAATCCATATCTTTTTACGTTTTGTTTTGCTGCCATTATAATCTACCGTTTTTAACTTGCCGCAGCCGGAAAATGCTCCTTTTGCAATTTCTTTGATACTGATGGGAAGTGCAAGACTCTTTATTTTGCTGCAATTTGCAAATGCTTCTTCCCCGATGCGCCGTAAGCCTTCCGGCAGTTTGAGATCTTTTAAGCTTTTGCAGCCAATAAACGCCTTTTCTCCGATCGTTTCCAGATTCTCCAAAAAAACAAGGTCTTTCAGGCTTTCGCAATAAGCAAACGCAGAAAAATCGATATCGGCTAAACGATCCGGAAGCGTGAGTGTGTCCAGGCTTTTGCAGTAAGCAAATGCATTTTCTCCAATATATGTAATGTTATCCGAAAATTCCACACGCTCCAGGCTTTCGCAATGGTAGAATGCATAATCTGCAAGGGAAGTAACGCCTTTTGGGAGCGCAATTGTTTTTAAGCGGAGACACTGTCCAAAAGCGGCTTCCCGGATCGTCGTGACACTTTCCGGGATGGATACACGTTCCAGATTTTCACAATAGCCAAACGTATAATCATTAATAGCCGTCACCCCATCCGGAAGATCAACCGCTTGTAAGCTGCTGCACTGCATAAAGGCCGCATTGCCAATGCTTGTAAGCCCCTGTGGTAAAGTAATGTTTTCCAGGTTTTCGCATTCTGCAAATGCAGATTTTCCAATCGAAGTCATTCCCTGCGGAAGCGTAATTTCTTTCAGAGTTTTGCATGCCCGAAAAGCTTCTGCACCAATCGCCGATATCTGCCTTTCTCCTATTTTTTCAGGAATGATCAGAATATCATCGGAACCAGTGTAACGGGTAATCTCAATCGTTTGATCATCCAGCACCTGATACTCAAAATCCTCCCACACATTTTCAGCCCCGCCATTCGTTTCCAAATTCGGCTGGCTGCTTTCTGCCTGTGCCGCCCAGGTAGTTTCAGCAGCAGCCGGAAGGGCCATAGAACCTGCCGCAGTACATAATGCCAGCAGCAGTGATACAAATTGTAACTTCATGTTTTCACACTCCCGTTTTAATTTATTTACTCGTTGCGGAACGAAATAACTGTTCTACAGGTAGATAAAATTATACATACTTAGTAAGAAAACTTCAATGGTAATATACGGCAGCCCTCCTCTCTAGCGTATATAAAACTCCTCCTGATCTTCCAGCCGCAAACAAGCCAGACAATTCCCATCCAAAAAGGAATACGCACATCCGCCATCAACGTCCGTCACCTGCTCCCGCCGCAAAATATGATAATCCCCAGACACCCGCTGCACCGGAACATGTCCCACAATATAATGCAAAGCAGGATCAAATTCATGAAAACCGACATGATATTCCCCCTCGCGAAAGGCTGACTTCCAAACTACATCATTGGCTTCATCAGCCGAAACATCACAAAACCGGTATACATCTTTCGTCCTGTGCTTCATCGTATAAGAATGGCTCAAATGATAACGTACGCCGTTTACTTCCACAACCCTAAGCAGCACACTCTTCCAGACCGCATCCAGAATCCGTCTCTTTTCATCTGTATCCAGCGCTTCAAACGCCCTGGCAGTTGGCGCTCCGCCGTTATTTACAGAACACCAGATCCGTTTCATCCCAGGTTCGGCCGTGTCGTCATCTCCATCCACGCTCATACTGCGATAGAAAAACCATTCATGATTTCCCAAAAATAATTCCACATTCTTCCGTGCCAGCAAATCTTTCAAAATTTCGATCCCATCCGGATTCCTGTCAATCACATCTCCAAGCACAAATAACGTATCATTTTCCGATAGTGCAATCGTATCCAGCAGCTTCAGATATCGGTCCATCCTGCCATGAATATCTGAACAAACATAATGCGCCATACAATCTCTTCCTTTCTGGTATAAACTCCGAAAATCCAATTCGGATATTGATTTTTTCCAGATTTTCAGTATAATATCTGTTATAGATTCATCAACTGTTTCATAAGAATGCTTTTCGGGGGATCAACTATGGAATTACATGGTTTAGAACAAATCGCTTTTAACAAACCGGAACGGTGCGATGCATGCGGCGGTGACCTGGAATATAAAGGCATCGGACGCTACTTGTGCATCAGCTGCGGCAAGGAACTGCTGGATGACTATGGGGTGATCAAGGAATATTTCAGGACCCATGGTGCTACTCCATTGTTAACCGTTGCAAGGGAAACCGGAATCAGCAAGCAAAAAATCCGGTATATTCTGGAAGGAAATTATACCGAAGTCCCGCCCGCAGATACCAGTATGAACAACACAGCTTTTGGAAACAATTATCATTTTTTTAAATAACAGCAGTTTTTTCAGGCGGACACCTGCCGGAACAAACTGCTTATTCTTCCTGTCCGGCTTTTACCATAATCTCAACTGCACGATGCCAGTTTTTTATTACCGCCTGCTGATGAGACCCGCCATATTCGCCGTCAAGCGTCCACGGCACTTCTATTTCCGTGTCAAAGCGGATTTCACCTGTCTTAAATGAATAAATCAGCTCCGTATTGTCAACTCTCGATAACAGAGAAGTAACGATTTCATTCAATTCCAATGGATTTTTCGGTCTCTGAATCAATGTCACTTCAAATACACCGTCGTCAAGCAGCACATTTTTCCCGGCAATCTTTTTAAACCCGCCGACCGAGATCGAATTGGTCACCATGCCGAAAATAAACTCGCCTTCCAGTACAACGTCTTCATATTCGACCCGCATTTCATACGCGGTTAAATCCAGCAGGCTTTTTGCTCCTTCCAGAATATAGGCTGCATGTCCGAGCAGGTTTTTTAGTTCCTGATTCGTCTGATAAGACACTTCGGTAAAAATGCCGAACGCTGCTACATAAATAAAATTATTATCGTTAAACTGTCCGACATCGCAGGCAAACCGATGTCCGCCCAGAGAGATTTCCGCTGCCTTCATCACGTTTTTCGGAAGTCTGAGTGAATTCGCAAAGTCATTTGTGCTGCCCATCGGAATATATCCGATCGGCTTTTTTTCTTCAATACGCATCATTCCGGTAACGACTTCGTCTAATGTCCCGTCGCCGCCGCTGCATACAATCAAATCATAATCTGCGCCAGTTTGCTCCACCTGCTCCGTCGCGTCGCCGCTCCATTGCGTCGGGCGGCAAGTGACCTGGTAGCCGTATTTCACCATCATGTCGATCAGGTCTGCCAGTTTGGATTTGATCCCGGCTTTTCCTGCATGCGCATTATATACAAATAGTAATTTTTTCATGACTGATCATCCTTTTTCCCATAGCCCATATGTTCTGCAATTTCTTCCAGTCTGCGCAGCCTGTGATTCACGCCCGACCTGCCGACTGGCGGACTGCACAGCTCGCTCAGTTCCCGGATCGTTGCCTGCGGGTTCTCCACACGCAGCTGCGCCATCTCCTGCAGCTGCCGGGGGAGGCTGCGCAATGCGTCCTGTTTTTGCAAAAACCGGATTGCCTCCTGCTGACGGTAGGCCGCATGCACGGTTTTATTAATATTTGCAGCCTCACAATTGACCCGGCGATTAATATCATTGCGCATTTCTTTGATAATTCGTACATTTTCCAAATCCATCAAAGCCGTATGCGCTCCCATAATGTTCAACGCATCCACAATCTGTGCGCCTTCTTTTAAATACAGCACCGCATGATTTTTTCTGGACACCGTCTTTGCTTCCAGCTGAAAACATCCAAACTGCTCCTGCAGCTGCGCCGCCTTTTCCTGACTGCTGCATACAATTTCAAAATGATAGGACTTCTTCGGATTGCTCATCGAGCCTGCCGTCAGAAACGCGCCGCGCAGAAATGCGCGTTTGCAGCAGCTTTTCTGCAGCAGCAGACCATCTGTCAGCGTCAGATTTTCCCGGATCTGTCCATCGCTGCCCAAAATCTTCAGCATCTGGAACAGTTTTCTGACGTCTTCTCCTTCTGCAATGTCTGCCACAAAAGTCATCTTTTTTTTCTGCTGCAGCGGCTGCGCCTTGGCAACGACGGCCGTAATGCCGACAGCCTGCTGCAGCAGCGCGGCATAACGCTGAACCACCTGGCTGTTTTCCGCTGCAAGCGTAACATGCAGCCGCCCGCCTTGTCTGTGAATCTGGCCGCAGCCGCTGATCATTGCGGCAATCTCCGCCAGCTGGCAGTGTCTGTCCTGTGCCGTAACCGCCAGCAATTCCTTTTTTACTTCACTTGAAAACGACATCTCTCATACCGCCTGTTATCTGTTGCCAAAAACTTTCGTAAAATCACTCCGGTTCTATTTATGTTGTGTATCCTTAAGCAGATCACGGTGTTCGATTTTAAGTCCATAATTGGGCGCCGCGTTTTTTTCCTGCTCCGGATCGGTATCCGAACCAGCGTCCTCTTTCATGGACAGCCGCTTGTAGAGTTCATTTGCCAGCGTAACCGAACGGTGCTTTCCTCCGGTACAGCCAATGCTGATCACCAGCTGGTTTTTACCTTCCGCGATATAATTTGGAATCAAAAACCGGATCATATCTTCCAGTTTCTTTAAAAAAACATGCGCTTCCTCGTACTGCAGAACAAAATCCTGAATTTCCTGATCATTGCCGTTTTTCAGCCGCAGGCCTTCCACATAGTATGGATTCGGCAAAAACCGTACGTCAAATACAAGGTCCGAATCTGCCGGAATGCCGTACTTAAATCCAAAGGACAATACGGTCACAAACAGATTTTTATATTCCTTATTGTTGACAAAGATTTTTTCCATTTCCAGCTTCAGTTCTCTTGTCAGCAGACGGCTTGTATCAATAATATAGTCTGCGTTTTCTTTTAAAAACCTTAACCGTTCCCGTTCCCTGCCAATCCCTTTATCTACGCGCTCTCCCTGTGCCAGCGGATGGCTGCGCCTCGTTTCCTTATAGCGTTTTACCAATACGGGATCTTCCGCATCCAGAAACAGAATCTCGCACTGCCTGCCTTCTGCGTGCAGCCGCGTCAGCACATCCTGCATTTCACCCAGATTCTGCGCATTGCGCACATCAATACCAACTGCTACTTTCTGCAGCTCCGCACTGGCATGATCCGACAGCTCGTAAAAACGTTCCACCAATGGAATCGGCAGATTGTCGACGCAGTAATAGCCCATATCTTCCATCATCTTTAACGCTGTACTTTTGCCTGCGCCTGAAATTCCTGTTAATATTACAAAACGCATGTTAGCCCCTCCCCTTTTGTATCTCGAAAACGGATCGTGCCTGATCCGCCGACAGTCTTCTGCTACTAAAATTCACCCATAAATTTTACTTCTGTCTCCAGACGGACGCCATACTGTTCATACACCTTTTGCTGCACCTGCCTGATCAGTTCCCGGATATCCGCCGCCTTGGCTGCGTTCGCATTAATCACAAAACCACAGTGTTTTTCGGACACCTGCGCGCCCCCGACCACAAAGCCAGCCAGACCCGCATCCATAATCAGTTTTCCGGCGAAATACCCCTCCGGGCGTTTGAACGTGCTGCCCGCGCTCGGATATTCCAGCGGCTGTTTACTGATCCTGCGGTTTCTAAGATCATCCATCAAAGCCTGAATCTCTTCCTGCGGCTTTGGCTGCAGGGTAAATTCAGCTTCCAGCACGGTCAGCTGGCGCGAAGGAATACAGCTGTGGCGGTAAGCAAAATCCAGTTCCCTGTTCTCCAGTGTGAGCCGCTGTCCTTCCCTGTCCAATACGACAACACGTGTCAGTATATCTTTGATCTCTCCGCCATAAGCCCCGGCATTCATCACAACCGCACCCCCGACGGAGCCTGGTATTCCGGCTGCAAACTCCATACCGCCAAGCCCTGCCTGAAGCGCCGCGGCAGCCGTCTGGGAAAGCAGCGCTCCGGCTCCGGCGGTTACATAATTGCCGCTGACGGTAATCTGCGCCGCTGGTTTTGCAAATGCGACTACTGCCCCGCGTATACCCTGATCCCCGACCAGAAGGTTGCTTCCATTGCCAATCACATGATACGGCATCTGTTCCCTGCGGCAAAGCTGCAGCAGATCCGCCGCCTGCTCCGGGCGCGGCGTCAGATAATAATCCGCCGGGCCGCCGACACGGAATGTCGTATGGCGGCTCATTGGTTCCCTACAAAAGATCTGTTCTTTGGAAAGAATCCTGCATAACCGGTTATAAAATCCTGTCTGATCCAACATTTCCTCCTAATATGCCAAAGCCTTAGAACGCTTCTGTCAAAAATACCTGATAGCCGCGGTATGCCTCATACAGATCCACTTTGCTGATAATTTCCCATGGCGCATGCATATTCAGCACCGCAACGCCGCTGTCAATCACTTCCATCCCGTACTCAGCCAGGATATACGCAATCGTACCGCCGCCGCCCTGGTCTACCTTGCCAAGCTCCGAAGTCTGGTAGGAAACTTCCTGCTGATCCAGAATATTGCGCAGCTTCGCCATATATTCCGCATTCGCGTCATTGGAGCCGGATTTGCCTCTTGCGCCCGTATATTTGTTAAATACAAGCCCTTTGCCAAAATATGCGGTATTTTTCTTATCTGATACAGATGCAAAATTCGGGTCAAAAGCCGCGCTGACATCTGAAGACAACACTTTTGAGCAGGCCAGCGCGCGGCGCAGCGCCAGTTCATTGTACTGCCCTGCGGCATGCATCACTTCCGCGGTCATATTTTCAAAAAAGCGGGATTTCATGCCTGTCGCCCCGACACTCCCAATCTCTTCTTTATCTACGAGCAGGCATACGCCTGTATATTCCGGGATCTCCTTCACGTCCAGCATCGCCCGGAAGGACGGATACGCGCATACTCTGTCGTCATGCCCATACCCCATAATCATACTGCGGTCAAGTCCGTAATCCCTGGCTTCTCCGGCCGGAACCGCTTCGATTTCTGCCGAAACAAAATCCTCTTCTTCGATCTGGTATTCTTTTGCAAGAATATTCAGAATATTCGCTTTTACGCGTTCTTTAATTTCTTCACGCTCTTTTTTCGCATGATCCGTCTGCTCCTCGTCATGTTCCGGCCCTTCTTTTCGGTCTGTCGGAAACAGCGGCATACTGCCGATCAGAATATCCAGATTTTCCCCTTCGATCACTTTGTTCGCCTTTTTCTCCATCTGCTCGCCTGCCAGATGAATTAACAGATCGCTGATTCCAAACACCGGATCCCCCGGCTTGTCGCCGATGCTGACCGGAACGGCCGTGCCGTCCTTTTTTACAAAAACACCATGCAGCGCAAGCGGTAACGTCACCCACTGGTATTTTTTCACTCCGCCGTAATAATGGGTATCCAGCATAGCCATCTCGGTATCTTCGTATAACGGATTTTGCTTCAGATCCAGGCGCGGGGAATCGATATGCGCGCCAAGAATATGCATCCCCTGCTCCAGCGGCTGTCTGCCGATCACATACATCGCCACACCTTTGCCCTTATTCACGGCGTATACTTTATCGCCTGGCTGTAACGCCTGCCCGGCGCTTATAACCTCTTCCAGATCCGCATATCCGGCTTCCCGCGCCATTTGCACAAATCTCTGCGTACACTCGCGTTCCGTTTTGCACGCGGAAATAAATTGTCGATAGGATTCACCAAACTGCATCAGCGTCTCGCGTTTGCCTTCCGGATATTTTTCCCATGCATTTTTTCGTTCCATTTTCGTTCTCCATTCCTGCTAAATAAGACCGTCTGCCATTGCCAGCCTCATGCTAATTTTCATCATTTTGAGCGTTATCTTTGGACAAATTTTCCTGCACCCGGCGGCACAGTTCTTTTGCCGCATTGTAGCCCATCTTTTTCTGTCTGTGGTTTACCGCCGCCGCTTCACAGATCAGCGCCAGATTCCGCCCTGGGCGGATCGGCAGCGAATGGCAGACGACTTTTGTACTTAAAAATTCCGTATACTCCTGCTCTAAGCCCATGCGGTCATATTCGTTATCTTTTTTCCAGTCCTCCAGCTTAATGACCAGATCGATGTTCTGCTTTTCTTTTACACATTCCACGCCGTACAGCGCCTTGACATCTATAATTCCGATGCCGCGCAGTTCAATAAAATACCGGGTAATATCGGGAGATGTACCAATCAATGTGCGTTCGTTAATCTTACGGATCTCTACCACATCGTCCGTCACAAGTCGGTGGCCGCGCCGGATCAGCTCCAAGGCCGTCTCGCTCTTGCCAATGCCGCTTTCTCCCATAATCAGCAGCCCTTCGCCATATACATCGACCAGCACTCCATGGATAGAAATGCATGGCGCAAGCTCTTCATTCAGCACACGGATAATCTCAGCCGTAATGCTTGACGTTTTACGCTCGGTGCTAAGAACCGCTACATTATGTTTTTTCGCGATCTCCAAAAAATTCCCTTCCGGAATCAGCCCCCGGCAAAATACAATACAAGGAATATCATAAGAAAAAAACGCTTCAATCGCCTTCGTCCTTTTATCTGGTTCTAACTGTCGTAAATATGCGTATTCGACCATACCGACAATCTGAACACGCTCCTTTGGAAAATATTCAAAATAGCCGCAAAACTGCAGTGCCGGCCGGTTGATCTCAGATACGGTTATCTCGCGGATGCTCAGATCCAGCTCTGTTGTCAGGTTTTTCATCTGGAATAAATCTGCAAACCGCTGTACATTGACACCTTTCATTCTAGTCTCCTTTCCTATGCATGGACATAGATGTATATTTCCTGTTATCTCCAGTGTACCACAATCCGTGGTGCAGCACAATCATGTGTTTTGGTGGAAATGCTGATATACTGCCAATGCCGCTTTTTCATTCATGCTGTCCGCTTCGCTCAGCTGTTCTACCGATGCGGCGCGTATCTCATCGATCGACTGAAAATAACGCATCAAAGCTTTCCTTCTTGCCGGGCCGATACCCGGGATATCGTCCAGCACAGAATGTACCTGCTCCTTGCTGCGCAGGGAACGGTGATACTCAATAGCAAAACGGTGTGCTTCGTCCTGGATTCTGGTAATCAGCTGAAACCCTTCTGAATTTTTATCAATCGGCAGTTCCCGATTATGAAAGTACAGCCCTCTTGTACGGTGAAAATCATCTTTCACCATGCCGCAGACCGGAATCGATAACTGCAGTTCATCCAACACCTGCAGTGCGATATTCACCTGCCCGCGCCCGCCGTCCATCATAATCAAATCCGGAAACCGTGTAAAGCTGCCATAAGTGTCGTCCAGATTTTTTCCGGCCCGTTCCTTGCGCTCTTCCATCCCATGGGTAAAACGGCGGGTCAGCACCTCGCGCATGGACGCATAATCATCCGGCCCTGCAACCGTACGCAGCTTAAACTTGCGATAATCGCTGCGGCATGGCTTGCCTTTTTCATATACAATCATCGATCCGACACTTTCAAACCCATTCGTATTGGAAATATCGAACGCTTCCACACGGCTGATTCCCGGCAGATCTAAAATTGCAGCAATTTCCTTCATTGCGCCGATCGTCCGTCCTTCTTCGCGTTTCAAACGCTCTTTATCCTGATTTAAGACCATCCGGGCATTTTTCTGCGCCAGATCAACCAGCTTTTCCTTCATGCCCTTGCGCGGCACTCTCAGATAGACCTTCTGCCCGCGCTTGCTGCCCAGCCATTCGGCGATCACGTCCATCTCGTCAATCGCTGTCTGCAGCATCACTTCCTTGGGAATAAACGGCGTTCCCGCATAATACTGTTTCAAAAATGACGTCAGGATCTGCTGCGTCGTATCTCCCACGTCAATCGTCACATAAAAATGCTCCCGCCCGATCAGCCTGCCGTCCCGGATAAAAAATACCTGAACGACCGCGTCCCGGTCATCCTTCGCCAATGCGATAATATCTTTGTCTTCCCCATCGGAATTCGTCACCTTCTGCTTTTCAGACACCTGGCGCACACTGTTCATCAAGTCCCGGTATTCCATCGCTTTTTCAAAATCCATCTCAGCGGACGCCGCCTGCATTTTTAGTTCCAGCTCTTCCAAAACAGGCTTATAATTCCCATTCAGAAAATCCAGCGCTTTTTTAATCTGCACGCGGTAATCTTCCGGCGAAATATACCCCTGACACGGAGCCTGGCACTGATGAATATGGTAGTTCAGGCACGGCCGGTCTTTGCCAAGATCACGCGGAAGCTGCCGGTTACAAGTCCGCAGCAGGTAAAGCTTGCGGATCAGCTCGATCGTATCCTTCACGGCGCCCGCGCTCGTATACGGGCCAAAATACTGCGACTTATCCTTTTTCATCTGGCGTGAAAAAAGGACCCTGGGGTAAGTTTCCCCCAGCGTCACTTTTATATACGGGTAAGTCTTGTCATCTTTCAGCAGGATATTGTACTTCGGACGGTGTTCTTTGATCAGGTTGCACTCCAATACAAGCGCTTCCAATTCCGAATCCGTAATAATATATTCAAAACGGTCGATCAGCGACACCATCTGATCTTTGCGCAGCCCTTCTTTATGACTGGCGCGAAAATACTGACGCACACGGTTTTTCAGGTTCACCGCTTTTCCGACATAAATAATCGTGTCATTCTTATCGTGCATCAGGTAGACTCCCGGGCGGTCCGGGAGTTTTTTCAATTCTTCCTGAATATCAAACATGATTTCCTGTCATCTTCCTTTTGCTAATTCCGGCAGCAGCCATGCATACCGGATAGTTACTACTGCTTCCGCTGCTGATCCTCCTGGAACGAACGCTGTCCATCTTTTTGCAGACGCTGCGCAGACGAACCCGAACCTGCCGTTTCTCCCTGTGACCGCCACCCTGATAATTCCGCTGACAAATCAAAGTTTCCAAGAAGCGTTTGCTCCTGCATATTCTGGCCCATCCCAACATGCTGTCCATTCCCTGGAACCTGCATAGAATTCATAGAGATAGAAGCATTCTGATCTGCCGCCATATTTTGCTGTATCCGATTCTGCTCAGATAACGGATTCTGCTGCATCCGCACCGGATCACCAGCCGGATTCCGGCCCTGTATATGCGGCCCCGCTCCCGCGCTATGCCCACCGCTATTTTGCGGATAAATTTCTGGCATCGCATTTTGCCCCATCGGGTTCTGACCATTTGGCATTGTGTGATTCTGACCCGACGGATGCTGCATACTAGGCATCGTGTGATTCTGACCATTTGGCATTGCTTGATTCTGGCTTATCGTGCTCTGTCCATTTGGCACTCCTTGATTCTGGCCCGACGGATGCTGCATATTAGGCATCGTTTGATTCTCACTCATTGGATTGTGCCTACTCGGCATCGTTTGATTCTGGCCATTTGGCGTCATATAATCCTGATTCACCGGGTTCTGCATATTGGGCATTCTGTGATTCTGACCATTTGGCACTGCATTTTGCCTCCCCGGATTCCGGCTGTCAGCATCTGTTCCCGCATATGATCCCTGTCCTGCTCCCGGATTTGCACCTGCTCCCGGCTGATTTGCCTGACGGAATCCCTGCATCTGCACCGGAGGCTTTTCCTCCTCGTCCGGCGGCTGCGGAATCCCCTTAATCTCACGGTAAATACGCATAAATTCTTTCCCCGTGATCGTCTCATGCTCAAATAAATAGTCCGCAATCCGGTCAAGCACATCGCGGTTTTCTTCCAGCAGCTTTTTCGCCGTCTCATAACTATCCTTTAAAATGATCTGCACTTCCTGATCAATCTCAGCTGCAGTATCATCCCCGCAGTTTAACACCGGCCTGCCGTCCAGATACCTGTTCTCAACCGACTCCAAACTGATCAGTCCGAACTTTTTCGACATTCCATACTGCGTAACCATAGCGCGCGCAATCTGCGTCGCCTTTTCAATATCATTGGAAGCGCCTGTCGTAATGGAATGGAACACGATCTCCTCTGCCGCACGTCCAGCCATAAATGTTACCAGACGGGCTTTCAGCTCTTCTTCGGACATCAGGTACTTTTCTTCCTCCGGCACCTGCATCACATAACCCAGCGCGCCCATAGTACGCGGTACAATCGTAATTTTCTGCACTGGCTCCGCATTTTTCTGCAACGCTGTTGTCAGCGCATGCCCCACTTCATGATAAGCGACAATCCTCTTTTCTTCTTTGCCAAGTATCCGGTCTTTCTTCTCCTTACCCGCAATAACGACTTCCACAGATTCAAACAAATCGGACTGGTTCACATATTTCCTGCCATTTTTTACTGCATTAATCGCCGCTTCATTGATCATATTCGCAAGGTCAGACCCAACCGCCCCGGATGTCGCGAGAGCAATTGCATCCAGATCTACCGTTTCATCCATTAACACATCTTTGGAGTGGACTTTTAATGTCTCCACCCTTCCTTTCAGATCCGGCTTCTCCACAATAATTCGCCGGTCAAACCGCCCCGGACGCAGCAATGCCTTATCCAGAACTTCCGGCCTGTTCGTCGCTGCAAGGATCAAAAGCCCTTTGGATGTATCAAACCCGTCCATCTCCGCCAACAGCTGGTTCAGCGTCTGTTCCCGCTCGTCATTGCCGCTGCCGTAACGGGTATCCCTGCTCTTGCCGATTGCATCAATCTCATCGATAAAAATGATACAAGGCGCCTGCTTCTGTGCTTCTTTAAACAAATCACGCACACGAGACGCGCCAACACCAACAAACATTTCCACAAAATCCGAACCTGCCAGTGAAAAAAACGGCACATTCGCTTCTCCTGCCACAGCCTTCGCCAGCAGCGTCTTCCCCGTTCCCGGAGGCCCTACAAGCAGCGCCCCCTTTGGCAGTTTCGCCCCGATATCCGTATACTTCTGCGGATTATGCAGAAAATCCACGACTTCCTGCAAAGACTCCTTCGCCTCATCCTGTCCCGCTACATCCCGGAACGTAACTCCCGTCTTTTTCTCAACATATACCTTTGCCGTACTTTTTCCGACACCCATTCCCATACCGCTGCCCATCTTGCGCATCAAAAATCCCATCACGGCCCAAAGCAGCAGAATTGGCAGCACAATACTCAGGATATTGTAAATCCATGTCGCAGAATCATCCGGTATATATGGATAATACTCCACCCCATGCTCTTTCAAAAGAGATACAAGTTCCAGATCATTTCCGGCAATGCCCGTATAATAGGTAATGGCCACTAACTCATTTTTCTCTTTTTTCGGCGTAATCCGGTAACTGTTCGATGTGACGTGAACTTTATCGACTTTATCTTCTTCAACCATTTTCAGAAATTCCGTATAGGAAATTTCCTTCGTCGTCATCTGTGTCTGCCATCTGCTGAACATGCTCATAAAAAATAAAGCTACGAGTGTAATCAGCAAAAACAGCAGAATCATCTGGCCATTTGTATTTTTCTTATTGTTGGAATTATTATTCCCGTTATTGGGTGACTGATTATTCATTTTTCCTCCATCTGCCGTACATTCATGCACCACATTGTAAAACGCTGTCTGTCTTATTATAAGGGGATTGATTCGTTTGCGCAAGATTCTAATCATGAACTTTTTGCGAAATTTCTTAATTAAATCAAAAATTTATGATGGAAACATAAAATATGGTGGGAAGCCGGAACGAGGGGTGGCTTTCCCGGATGGCTCTGCAGCCGATGGGCAGACTTTGAGCGGACTGGGGCAACACTCCGATGAACTAATCGCTAACTGCGACTAAGACGCTCGGCGCGAGGCCCTCACGCCGAGCGTCTTAGTCGTAGTTAGCGATTAGTTCGTCGCAGCGTTGCCCCAGTCCGCTCAAGGTCTGCCCATGGGCGTTTGCCTCCCTGCCCGAAGCCGTCTGCCCGCAGGCCGCAGAGTCGTCCGCACAGCCATCTCCCGCAGGCCATAGAATCATCCGCACAGCCATCTCCCGCAGGCCATAGAATCATCCGCACAGCCATCTCCCGCAGGCCACAGAATCTCCCGCTTTACCCGCGTGAAATCTCCAGCGCAGCCTCCACAAATCCCCGAAACAGCGGATGCGGGCGATTCGGCCGTGACTTCAGTTCCGGATGCGCCTGTGTCGCTACATACCATGGATGATCCGGCACCTCAATCATCTCTACAATCCGGCGGTCCGGTGACATTCCTGACAGAGACAGTCCGTGTTCCGTCAGTGTTGTACGATAATCATTATTCACCTCATACCGATGCCGATGCCGCTCATGGATCGTTTCTTCTCCATACAGGCTGTACGCCTTTGAATTATGATCCAGCACGCAAGGATAAGAACCCAGACGCAGCGTACCTCCGAGATCTCCGTCCTCATCCTGGTCTGGCATCAGAGCAATGACCGGATGCGTCGTCTTCGGGTCCAGTTCAATGCTGTGAGCATCATGAAGTTGGCACACATTGCGCGCAAATTCAATAATTGCCACCTGCATGCCCAGACACAGCCCAAGATATGGTATCTTATTTTTTCTGGCATATTCAGCCGCCAGAATTTTGCCGTCCACACCCCGGTTGCCAAACCCTCCCGGCACGAGAATACCGCTGACATCGCCAAGCAGCTTGTCCACCGTATCCGGTTTCAGACGTTCCGAATCCACCCATTTAATATCTACCGTTGTGCGGCTTGGAATACCGCCGTGTTTTAATGCCTCCACAACCGAAATATAGGCGTCATGCAGCTGGGTATACTTTCCGACCAGAGCCACCCGCACTTCCTTTTCCGGGTGTTTCAGATTTTCAATCATTTCATTCCATTCATCCAAATCCGGTTCCGGACAAGGCAGGTGCAGACATTCGCATGCCACTTTAGCCAGATTTTCCCGCTCCATTGCAAGCGGCGCTTCGTATAAATATTCTACATCCAGGTTCTGCAGCACATGCCCGTTCGGCACGTTGCAAAACAACGCGATTTTATCTTTGATGCTCTGATCCAGCTCATGTTCGGAGCGGCATACGATCACATCCGGCTGTATGCCCATTCCCTGCAGTTCCTTAACGCTTGCCTGCGTCGGTTTGGTCTTTAATTCTCCGGATGCCTTTAAATACGGAATCAGCGTTACATGGATCAGCATCGCGTTTTCATGTCCCACCTCATGCTGGAACTGGCGGATGGATTCCAAAAAAGGCTGGCTCTCAATATCTCCAACCGTTCCACCTACCTCTATAATTGCAATGTGCATGTCCGGAGAGGAAAAATTCCGGTAAAACCGGCTCTTAATCTCATTTGTAATATGCGGAATTACCTGTACCGTGCCTCCCCCATAATCACCGCGGCGTTCTTTCTGCAGCACAGACCAGTATATTTTTCCAGTCGTCACATTGGAATTTTTCGTCAGACTCTCATCAATAAAACGCTCATAATGCCCCAGGTCAAGATCTGTCTCAGCGCCATCATCCGTTACAAACACCTCTCCATGCTGGATCGGATTCATCGTCCCCGGGTCAATATTAATATACGGATCAAATTTCTGCATTGTCACAGTATAACCCCTCGCTTTGAGTAACCGCCCCAAAGATGCCGCCGTAATCCCCTTTCCAAGTCCTGACACAACGCCGCCGGTTACGAACACATATTTTACAGGCATAATCTTCCTCCTCCATTTACTTTCTATCTTTGTTATAAAAACGGATCTGTTCATCCGCATCTTTTGTCTTTAGTGTATCAAAGCCTCCCTTAACACCGTACTCTGCCCGGTTGCATTCCGGACAAAAATTCCCAAATTGGATAGCTTTGCCGCAGCGCTGACAATGGAGGCCAACTACGGCATTTACAACTTCTTTATATTCCAGTCTGCCTTCCCGAATCCATTGCTTTACCTGCCTTAGCGGTATCCCGAATACTTCTGCCAGCTGGAATTCATTCACATCATGTTCCCGTACATAATCACGAATTTCACGAAATTCCAGGCTGGCCTGACAGTTTTTACAAAAATCTGTTTCTGAATCAATCGGAATCGGACAGTGGCACCAGGCACAAAATCTGTTTTCCTGAAATAATTTTCTGCTAACCTCCATCTGACTTACCCCCTATCCTTACTTACTGCCACATTTTATCACATTTGTCTAATATTATACCGCAAACCACAAATACTGTAAAGCGTTTTATCCTTGCGGCAGAGATTTCGCTTTTAGTATTTATA
>VSNY01000044.1 GCA_009774535.1 Lachnospiraceae bacterium | reverse complement strand
GCATTCTTCTTTTTATCCCTATTCTTTAAAAATCTATAATTGAATAAATATAAATACTAAAAGCGAAATCTCTGAATTCTGGAAAAACTCCTTGACGAATCCTGCCCTCTTGTGTTATCATATACGTTGCACTTATTGTGCAAATTGGCCTTTTGCGCTTTTTTACAATACTACAACATATTGTATCAAAGCCGCCGCCCATATCTAAATGTGCTTTTTTTGTTGAAAATAAAGAACGAGAGGTGAAACGTCATATGGAGAAGAACAGAATACGTCCGGTAAATACTGGCAGAGGGATACGTATGAGTTACTCGAGACAAAAAGAGGTTCTGGAAATGCCAAACCTGATCGAAGTCCAGAAAGATTCGTATCAGTGGTTTTTAAAAGAAGGACTGAAAGAAGTATTTGCAGACATCTCTCCGATTTCCGATTACAGCGGACATCTGAGTCTGGATTTTATTGATTTTACATTGTGCGAGGACGATGTAAAGTATACGATCCCGGAATGCAAAGAGCGGGATGCGACTTATGCGGCTCCTTTGAAAGTAAAAGTCAGACTGTATAATAAAGAAAATGGCGAGATCAATGACCATGAGATTTTTATGGGTGATCTGCCGTTAATGACTGAGACGGGTACGTTTGTAATTAATGGCGCGGAACGTGTAATTGTAAGTCAGTTAGTACGTTCTCCTGGCATTTATTATGCGATTTCTCATGACAAAGTCGGTAAGACTTTATATTCCTGTACCGTTATTCCGAACCGTGGCGCATGGCTGGAATACGAGACGGACTCCAATGACGTTTTTTATGTCCGCGTAGACCGGACAAGAAAGGTACCGATTACAGTTCTCGTTCGCGCATTGGGTGTTGGGACGAATCAGGAAATTATTGATTTGTTCGGGGAAGAGCCAAAGATCGTTGCAAGTTTTGGCAAAGACGTTGCAACGAATTATGAACAGGGTCTGTTAGAGTTATATAAGAAAATCCGCCCGGGTGAGCCGTTAACGGTAGACAGTGCAGAAAGCTTGATTACAGCAATGTTTTTCGATCCGAGAAGATACGATCTGGCGAAGGTAGGGCGTTATAAATTTAATAAAAAACTGCATTTTAAGAACCGTCTAAAGGGGCAGATTCTCGCGGAAGCGGTGTCGCTGCCAGATCCGGAGACGGGGGAAGTGGTGGAACTGCAGCCGGGTACCGAGCTGTCCAGAGAAGCCGCGGAGAAAATTCAGAATGCGGCGATTCCGTATGTATGGGTGCAGACGGAAGAGCGAAATGTAAAAGTGCTGTCGTCGATGATGGTAGATTTCAGCGTGTGGTGTCCGCAGATTGATCCGAATGAAGTGGGTATCCGGGAGCTGGTTTATTATCCGGCGCTGAAAAAGATTTTGGAAGAAAATGAAGGTGCGGATGACGATGAATTAAAAACCGTAATTCGTAAAAATGTAAATCTGCTGATTCCAAAGCATATTACAAAAGAAGATATTTTCGCTTCGATTAATTATAATATGCATCTGGAGTGGGGAATTGGAAACGATGACGATATTGACCACCTGGGCAACCGCCGGATACGCGCGGTTGGGGAATTGCTGCAGAACCAGTACCGGATTGGGCTGTCCCGTCTGGAAAGAGTTGTTCGTGAACGTATGACGACACAGGATCTGGAAGGCATTTCGCCGCAGAGCCTGATTAATATCAAACCGGTGACCGCTGCGGTTAAGGAGTTCTTCGGATCTTCCCAGCTGTCACAGTTTATGGATCAGAATAATCCGCTCGGAGAGCTGACGCATAAGAGACGTCTGTCCGCGCTGGGACCTGGCGGTTTGTCCAGAGACCGCGCCGGATTTGAGGTCCGTGACGTACACTATTCGCATTATGGCAGGATGTGTCCGATTGAGACGCCAGAAGGCCCGAACATTGGTTTGATTAACTCGCTGGCATGCTATGCGCAGATTAATGAGTATGGATTTGTAGAGGCGCCGTATCGGAAAATTGATAAAACCGACCCGAAGAATCCGAGAGTTACGGAAGAAGTGGTCTATATGACTGCAGATGAGGAAGATAATTACCATGTAGCGCAGGCGAATGAAAAGCTGGACGAAAACGGGTATTTTGTGCGTAATTCTGTATCCGGCCGTTATCTGGAAGAGACACAGGAGTACGACAAGACGATGTTTGATTATATGGACGTGTCGCCGAAGATGGTATTTTCGGTGGCGACGGCTTTGATTCCGTTTTTGCAGAACGACGATGCGAACCGCGCGCTGATGGGATCTAACATGCAGCGCCAGGCTGTGCCGCTGCTGACGACGGAAGCGCCGGTGGTTGGTACGGGTATGGAACCGAAAGCAGCAGTAGACTCCGGTGTCTGCGTTGTTGCGAAAAAGCCGGGCGTGGTGGAGAGTTCTGTATCCAATGAGATTAAAATCCGCAATGACGACGGTACGTTAAGTACCTATCGGTTATCCAAGTTTACAAGAAGTAACCAAAGCAACTGTTATAACCAGCGTCCGATTGTATTTAAGGGCGAGCATGTACAGGCAAATGAAGTGATTGCGGACGGCCCGTCTACTTCCCAGGGGGAACTGGCGCTTGGCAAAAATCCGCTGATCGGATTTATGACATGGGAAGGTTATAACTACGAAGATGCGGTATTATTAAGTGAACGATTAGTACAGGATGATGTGTATACATCTATTCATATAGAAGAATACGAAGCAGAAGCGCGTGATACGAAGCTGGGGCCGGAGGAGATTACAAGAGATGTTCCGGGTGTCGGCGATGACGCGTTAAAAGATCTGGATGAAAGAGGAATTATCCGTATCGGTGCGGAGGTGCGTGCTGGAGATATTCTGGTCGGGAAAGTAACGCCGAAAGGGGAGACGGAACTGACCGCGGAAGAACGGCTGCTTCGTGCGATTTTTGGCGAAAAAGCCAGAGAAGTGCGCGATACTTCTTTAAAAGTGCCGCATGGTGAATATGGAATTGTGGTGGATGCAAAAGTATTTACCAGGGATAACGGCGATGAACTTTCTCCGGGTGTGAACCAGGCAGTCCGTATTTATATTGCGCAGAAAAGAAAGATTTCCGTAGGGGATAAGATGGCGGGCCGTCATGGGAACAAGGGTGTGGTTTCCCGTGTGCTGCCGGTAGAAGATATGCCGTTTTTACCGAACGGCCGGCCGCTGGATATCGTATTGAATCCGCTGGGCGTGCCTTCGCGTATGAATATCGGGCAGGTGTTGGAGATTCATTTAAGCCTGGCCGCGAAAGCGCTTGGCTTTAATATCGAAACGCCGGTGTTTGACGGCGCAAGAGAAGTAGATATTCAGGATACGCTGGAACTGGCTAATGACTATGTCAATATGGAATGGGAAGCGTTTGAGGAAAAATACAAAGAAGAACTGCGGGAAGATGTGATACAGTATTTATCTGACCACAGGGATCACCGGGAGATCTGGAAAGGCGTGCCGATTTCCAGAGACGGAAAAGTCAGGCTGCGCGACGGCCGGACAGGGGAATATTTTGATTCTCCGGTTACGATTGGACACATGCATTACCTGAAGCTGCATCATCTGGTAGACGATAAGATCCATGCGCGTTCAACCGGGCCTTATTCGCTCGTTACACAGCAGCCGTTGGGTGGAAAAGCTCAGTTCGGCGGGCAGCGTTTTGGGGAAATGGAAGTATGGGCGCTGGAAGCATACGGCGCGTCGTATACGCTTCAGGAAATTCTGACGGTGAAGTCTGACGACGTCGTTGGGCGTGTGAAGACGTATGAAGCGATTATTAAAGGGGAAAATATACCAGAACCTGGTATACCGGAGTCCTTTAAAGTGTTGTTAAAAGAGCTGCAGTCGCTGGCGCTGGATGTGCGGGTGCTGGATGAGTTCCGTAATGAAGTGCAGCTGATGGAAACGAGTGAATATGGTAATACAGATTTGAATTCTATCATTTCAGGAGACAAGGATTTTGCGTTTGAAAGCAGCGAATCGTTCAGCAAAATGGGATTTTCCAAAAAGGAATTTGACGCTGAGAGCGAAGAGCTTGTCGACGCAGAAGACGATGAACTGGACGACGATGAAGATGATTCTATTTTTGTAGATGATTTTGAAGATGACAGTTCGGATATGGAATAGAAGGGAGTGCCATATATGTCAGAAATAATGAACGAAGAAACCAATCAGCCAATTCAGTTTGACGCTATCCAGATTGGTCTGGCCTCGCCGGAAAAAATCAGGGAATGGTCGAAAGGGGAAGTTAAAAAACCTGAGACGATCAACTATCGTACGTTAAAGCCGGAAAAAGACGGCTTATATTGCGAAAAAATCTTTGGGCCGAGCAAGGACTGGGAATGCCACTGCGGCAAATATAAGAAAATCCGTTATAAAGGCGTAGTCTGCGACCGCTGCGGCGTGGAAATCACAAAGTCCAGTGTGCGCAGGGAACGTATGGGACATATAGAGTTGGCAGCGCCGGTTTCCCATATCTGGTATTTTAAAGGAATCCCGAGCCGCATGGGGCTGATTCTGGACCTGTCGCCGCGTACGCTGGAAAAGGTGCTGTATTTTGCGTCCTATATTGTGCTTGATCCGGGTACGACAGAGCTGAGTTATAAACAGGTATTATCTGAAAATGAATATCAGGAAGCCAGGGAAAAATATGGCAGCGCGTTCCGTGTCGGCATGGGTGCAGAGTCGATTCTGGAGCTGCTGCAGGCGATTGACCTGGAAAAAGATTCTTCGTCTTTAAAGGCTGCGCTAAAAGACGCGACGGGACAGAAACGTGCCAGAATTATTAAAAGGCTGGAAGTCGTGGATGCTTTTTATGAGTCAGGAAATAAGCCGGAATGGATGATTATGACTGTTATTCCGGTGCTTCCGCCAGATTTGCGTCCGATGGTACAGCTGGACGGCGGACGATTTGCAACGTCTGACTTAAACGATCTGTACCGCAGGATCATTAACCGCAACAACCGTCTGCGCAGGCTGCTGGAACTGGGCGCGCCGGATATTATCGTGCGCAATGAAAAGCGGATGCTGCAGGAAGCGGTGGACGCGCTGATTGATAACGGCAGGCGCGGCAGGCCGGTAACAGGGCCTGGCAACCGTGCGCTGAAATCGCTGTCTGATATGTTAAAAGGAAAGGGCGGACGTTTCCGTCAGAACTTGTTAGGCAAACGTGTGGATTATTCCGGGCGTTCCGTTATCGTTGTGGGGCCGGAATTAAAGATCTATCAGTGTGGTCTGCCGAAAGAAATGGCGATCGAGCTGTTTAAGCCGTTTGTTATGAAAGAGCTTGTTTCCAATGGAACGGCGCATAATATTAAGAGCGCAAAGAAGATGGTGGAACGCCTGCAGACCGAAGTGTGGGATGTTTTGGAGGAAGTCATCAAAGAACATCCGGTTATGCTGAACCGTGCGCCTACGCTGCACCGTCTCGGTATCCAGGCATTTGAGCCGATTCTGGTAGAAGGCAAGGCGATTAAGCTGCATCCGCTCGTATGTACGGCGTATAACGCAGACTTTGACGGCGACCAGATGGCAGCGCATTTGCCGCTGTCGCAGGAAGCGCAGGCGGAATGCCGGTTTATGCTGCTGTCTCCGAATAACTTATTAAAACCTTCCGACGGCGGACCGGTAGCAGTGCCTTCCCAGGATATGGTACTTGGCATTTACTATCTGACGCAGGAGCGTCCAGGGTCTTTGGGTGAAGGCTCTTATTATAAAAATGTAAACGAAGCGATTCTGGCTTATGAAAACCAGGCGTGTACGCTGCACAGCAGGATTCATGTACGCGTCACCAGGAAGATGCCGGACGGGACTACGAAAACAGGAACGATTGAGTCCACCGTGGGACGGTTTATTTTTAACGAGATTATCCCGCAGGACCTTGGGTTTGTAGACCGCAGTGTGCCGGAAAATGAACTGCTGCTGGAGGTAGATTTCCATGTGGCTAAGAAACAGTTAAAGCAGATCCTGGAAAAAGTCATTAATGTACACGGTGCGACCAAGACTGCGGAAGTGCTGGATGATATTAAGTCTATGGGCTATAAATATTCTACCAGGGCAGCAATGACCGTATCTATTTCCGATATGACAGTGCCGCCGCAGAAGCCGGAAATGATAGACGGGGCGCAGAATACGGTAGACCGGATTACGAAACAGTATAAGCGTGGCTTGATCACGGAAGAAGAACGTTACAAAGAAGTGGTCGAAGTATGGAAAGAAACGGATGATGAACTGACAAAAGCGCTGCTGGACGGCCTGGATAAATATAACAATATCTTTATGATGGCCGATTCCGGCGCCCGTGGTTCAGATAAACAGATCAAGCAGCTGGCAGGCATGCGCGGACTGATGGCGGATACGACCGGAAGGACGATCGAGATGCCGATTAAGTCCAACTTCCGTGAAGGTCTGGACGTTTTGGAATACTTTATGTCGGCGCATGGAGCCAGAAAAGGTATGTCTGATACGGCGCTGCGTACGGCCGATTCCGGTTACCTGACCAGACGTCTGGTCGACGTATCGCAGGAGCTGATTGTGCTGGAATCTGATTGTAACGAAGGCAAAGACCGTGAGATCCCGGGTATGGTTGTTACGGCATTTATGGACGGCAAAGAAGAGATTGAAAGTCTTCAGGAACGTCTGACCGGGCGGTTTTCGTGCGAGACGATCTGCGATAAAGACGGAAATGTGCTTGTAAAAGCCAACCACATGATTACTCCGCGCCGTGCGGCAAAGATTATGAACATTGGTGTGGATGAAAACGGAGAGCCGATTACTAAGGTGAAAATCCGTACGATTCTGACCTGCCGTTCCCATGCGGGCGTATGTGCTAAGTGTTACGGTACGAATATGGCGACCGGACAGTCCGTACAAGTCGGTGAAGCCATCGGCATTATCGCGGCGCAGTCCATCGGGGAGCCGGGTACGCAGCTTACGATGCGTACATTCCACTCGGGCGGCGTTGCCGGAGATGATATTACACAGGGTCTTCCTCGTGTCGAGGAGCTTTTTGAAGCTAGAAAGCCAAAAGGTCTTGCGATTATTACGGAATTTGGCGGCGTAGCTACCATTAAGGATACAAAGAAGAAACGCGAAATTATCGTAACCAATCAGGAATCCGGCGAGTCCAAGGCATACCTGATCCCATACGGTTCCAGGATCAAGATAATGGACGGAGCAGTGCTGGAGGCCGGCGACGAGCTGACCGAAGGTTCGGTTAATCCGCATGATATTCTTAAAATCAAGGGAGTACGTGCGGTGCAGGATTACCTATTGCGTGAAGTGCAGCGTGTTTACCGTCTGCAGGGTGTGGAAATCAACGATAAGCATATTGAAGTGATTGTACGTCAGATGCTGAAAAAGATCCGCATCGAAAATAACGGAGACTCGGAATTCCTGCCAGGAACGCTTGTAGATAACCTGGAATTTGAAGATGCTAATGAACGTCTGGAACGGGAAGATCTGCAGCCGGCAGAAGGCGCACAGGTACTGCTTGGTATTACCAAAGCTTCTCTGGCAACGAATTCGTTCCTGTCAGCGGCATCCTTCCAGGAAACGACGAAAGTCCTGACGGAAGCAGCGATCAAGGGCAAGATTGATCCACTGATCGGGCTGAAAGAGAATGTAATTATCGGAAAACTGATTCCGGCCGGAACGGGTATGAAGCGTTACCGCAGCATTAAGCTGGATTCGGATGTGAATGAGCAGGGCGTGCTGTTTAACGAAGAAGAGTTTATGGAGTTTGATGAAAATGCAGACGTATCCGAACAGGGCGGCATGGATTCTTCGGCATTGTTTGCAAGGGATGACGAAGAGGAAGACGACCTGTACGCACAAGAAGGCGGAGACGAACTGTTTGCGCCGGATGCGGACCATCCGCTGTTTTCCGATGCCGCAGGCATGCGGGCGTATGCGGACGGGCTGGAACAGGCGGATGCATATGCGGAAGATGGTTTTGATGAAGAAGCATATGAAGACGATTTGCCGGATCAAGAGGAGACGCTTGCTTTTGCTGACTGACAAATAGAAAAATATGAGATGTAAGGTTTGAAGAAATGCCGCCAGAGGTTTTGATTCTGGCGGCATTTTTAGCGCTTATTTTTTGAAGTAAAATATAATATTAAAATGCAACATTTTATACAAAATGTTGCATTTTTCTTTTGACACTTATATTATCGGCCTTTCCGGGCAATACTTAACCCCCAATTTTAAAAAAATTTTAAAATTCTAATTAACCAGACTTCTCCAAAACCTGGTATTTTCAAGGCTTACAGACTCTATTCCATAAAATGCAACAGTTTGTATAAAGAGTTGCATCCTATATGGTTCATTTGGATATGAGCAGGGAAACAGGGAGGTTATTATGCTGAAACTGACCGTAAAGCCAGGAGAATATCTGCTGATCGGAAATGAGATCAAATTGGTATTTGCCGGAGGAAGCTCGAATAATCTGCGGATTCTGGTAGATGCGCCGAGAAGTATGAATATTGCAAGGAGTTCTACATTTGAGAAAGAAAAGATGGCGAAAGAGCCTGGGAATGTAGTGACGCATTATAAAGACAGAGAGCTTTCCAAGGAAGCACAGGAGAAAATCCGCGCAATTTTAGCAGAAGAACGTAAAAAGGCAAGAATGGCAAAACGTGTACAGGAGCAGCCAAAAATCTGAGGCACCGGCAGCAGGCCGCGCGCAGTTTGCAGATTATGCGCAGTTTTGCATGTCGTTATGTATGGTAATAGTGCCGGATTAGCCTAGGGGTCTGGCATTGTTATAGAGGTTTATTTCAGGTAGTTGATACCACACATGCACGCAAAAGGAATTGCGGCATTTTCAAAACAAGGAGGAAAATATTATGGCAATGGTAGTACAGCACAATCTTACAGCAATGAACGCAAACCGTCAGTTGGGTGTTACAACTGGCCAGCAGGCAAAATCTTCTGAGAAATTATCTTCTGGCTACAAGATTAACCGTGCAGGAGATGACGCGGCAGGATTAAAGATTTCTGAAAAGATGAGAAGCCAGGTACGCGGCTTAAACAAGGCATCTGCAAATGCACAGGATGGTATTTCTTTGATCCAGACAGCAGAAGGTGCGTTAAATGAAGCGCATTCCATCTTACAGCGTATGAACGAACTGTCTGTACAGGGCGCCAATGATACAAATCAGGACATTGACCGTGATGCGATCAATCAGGAGCTGGAAGCTTTGACAGAAGAATTAGATAGAATTTCTGAAACAACACAGTTCAATAAACAGGAATTATTAGATGGTTCATTCAGCGATAAGAAGCTTCAGGTTGGCGCAAACGCAAACCAGAGTATCAGCATCAGCATTGGAAAAATGGATGCGAAGTCCATCGGTTTGAAAGATTTTACAATGTTCAAGGGAGAGAATACGGTATCTTATAATACTATTTCCTATATGGGTGCGGAATATAAGTATGATGTAAGCAATAGTGCAGCTGGTAATAAAGCGGCGTTTATGTCAGTTGTAAGAGATGCAGGTGAAGCAGCATTTGAAGACGATATGATCGCTATGCAATCTGGCGGAAGTTATACGTTACAGAGCGATGGTTATGTATTTGGTACCTTGGATTCAGCAAAAGCAGCTGGCGCAAGTGTTCTTGGTTCTGTTTATGCTTCTGCAGCAAGTGGTGCATGGAGTGCATTACTCTCAGAATCAAAGACAGTAGGTACAACAGCAGGAGGATTTGGTTCTGCGGTGACACTTACTTCACCTACGGTTTCTGACTATGACAAAGCGAACGCTACGTTAAAAGCTGTACAGAATGCGATTAGCATCGTATCCACACAGCGTTCTGCTCTTGGCGCGTTACAGAACCGCCTGGAACATACCGTTGCAAACCTGGACAATGTAGCGGAGAATACACAGTCTGCAGAATCCAGAATCCGTGACACAGATATGGCATCTGAGATGGTTGAATACAGCAAGAATAATATTCTTGCGCAGGCAGGACAGTCTATGCTTGCTCAGTCAAATCAGTCGACACAGGGAGTGCTGTCCTTACTTGGCTAATTTGTCATATCGTCAAGATAAAAAAACCAGCTTTGGCTGGTTTTTTTATCCGAAATAACAGGAGCGCAAATGGAAGAAAAAATAAAAAGCCTGTATGAAGAAATCAATTTTCTTGGTTTTCATGCAACTTATCACAGGGATAATAATTATGTAGACAACAGCAAAAGCCTGATTAAAGAAATTCAGGAATTTGTTCAGTGGTTTATGACAGACTGCGGATGCGTCTTTGAACAGGGTGTTTACGATAATTTGCTGGATATTTTAAAAGACTGTGAAACAGCGTTGCGGGAACATGATAACGTGCTTATGATGGATGCTCTGGAACAGGGGATATCCGGATATCTGGAAATGTTTTTATTGGAGGAAGCAAACGAGTGAAAAGTAAGGAGACACGATATGTCTGAACAAATCAGGGACAAAAATCTGAAAACATTGGAACGACGGTTTCCGGGTATCCGTAAAATAATCGAAGATCAGAGAGAAAAGCTGCTGGAAAAGGAAGCTATACAGATTTTGGAAGAAACGGCATTCACGGGAGAGCAGATCCTGATTGCTAAAACAGCAAAGCAGGATCAGAAAGAAGGGCAGAGACTGTATCTTGCAGGCAGGAGGAATCCTTCGGCGCATCCGGTAAATCAGATTTCCGTGCTGGGGAAAATTGTGCCAAATGCACCAATATTTATACTAGGAATTGGAAATATTCATTATCTGGAGGAACTGATAAAGGCAACGGATGAAAGTGTGATTATTCTGATCTATGAACCGTTGTTTTCCGTGTTTGATAAGCAATTGGACAGAATTGATTTTGAAGAAGTCTTTGGCAGGCGAACCGTGGCTTTTGTAATTGAAGGGATTAATAGGGATGGTTTTGAAGGTGTCGCGGCAACAATGCTTGCAGGGGATAAGATTCCGCTGATGAAATATTTTGTACTGCCAAATTATGTGGAGCTGTGTAAAGAGCGGGTGAACTGGTTTTTGAATACGCTGCTGCAAAAGATTTCAAATTATTATATTAGTATCGGGACGAAAATGTTTTTCAGTTCTTATCAGGCGGAGAACTTTTATCATAATGTGAGCTATATCAGGACAGGCTATAAGGCATTTCAGCTTTTTCGTACAATACCGGATGATATACCGGCATTTATAGTGTCAGCAGGGCCGTCTTTAAATAAAAATATAAAAGAACTTAAGAAGGCAGTAAATAAGGCCTTTTTGATTGCAGTAGATACGGCAGTTAAGCCGCTGCTTAAGGAAGGCATTGTGCCGGACATGTTTGCGACACTGGACGGGATCAAGCCGCTGGAGGTCGTGGATACAGAAATGGCGAAAACGATCCCGTTGCTGACAAAAGTAACAGCTGCTCGCAAAGTAATGGATTTTCATACTGGCAAAAAATTTTTCTATGATGAAGGCTACACTTATGTACGTAAGCTGTTTCAGATGAACGGAAAAACGCTGGAAGGGTTTCCGACCGGAGGGTCAGTTGCTACGCAGGCATTTTCACTGGCATGTCATCTTGGCTTCAAAAAAATTATTTTTGTAGGCCAGGATTTAGCTTATACGGATAATCGTTCTCATGCGGACGGAACTTTTCAAGAAGTAATGCCGGAAGAGAATACGGAAAAGTTTATCAGAGTACCAGGCAATTATGAAGAGACAGTGCCTACGTTAGAAAATCTCGATGGATACCGTAAATGGTTTGGAGAATATATTGCCTGGTGGCAAAAGGGACACCATACGGAATTTATCAATGCCACGGAAGGCGGAGCCAAAATAGAGGGAACAATCCTGATGACACTGGCAGAAGTTATTGATCAGGAATGCACTAGGGAAGTGGACATCAAAGCCTGTATAGACAGCCTGGAACCCGTTTTTAATGAACAAGAACAGGAAAAGATCAGCGCTTATCTGCAGGATACGCCTAACCAGATACATGCAATTGTATCGCTGGCAAAGGAGGGCAGGAAGCTGTACGGGCAACTGGATAAGCTTTGTAAAAAGGGAAATCCGGATAAGAGGGCTTACGTCAAAATTTTAAAGAGGGTGAAACGGAACCGGAAAAAAATTGAAGAAAACCCTAATTTTGAACTGCTGAGTGAATCTATGACAAGGGCAGAGCAGATTATCCGCTCCGGGCAGTATTTAAGACAGAATACGATCGAAGACGGAGGGATTGAGCTGGCAAGGCAGGGCAAAAAGTATATGGAGTTGCTGGAAGAGTATGCGCAGATTATCGAGGGTTTTACGAGAGAAACCGTTGGGAAAACAGAATTGTCCGCTGGGAAGGCTGGGCTGATCACAGAATGATGCAGGAGGCAGAAAATCAATGTTAAATCAAAAAACAATTCTTATTACAGGCGGGACAGGTTCGTTTGGCAATGCTTTTACGGAGTATGTGCTGACGCATTTCAACCCGAAAAAAATCATTATTTATTCCAGAGATGAATTTAAACAATTTCAGATGGCAGAAAAATTTAAAAACCAGAAAGGGAAACTGCGTTATTTTATCGGTGATGTAAGGGATCGCGACCGTCTGTTCCGTGCGCTGGACGACGTGGATTATGTGATTCACGCAGCGGCGTTGAAACAAGTGCCTGCTTGTGAATACAATCCGATGGAAGCGGTCAGAACCAATATCAACGGCGCTATGAACCTGGTAGACGCGGCTTTGAACTGCGGGGTAAAGCGGGTAGTCGCATTATCGACGGATAAAGCGGTGAACCCAATTAATCTGTATGGAGGAACAAAACTGGTATCGGATAAACTGTTTACTGCGGCAAATGCATATGCGGGAGAAAAAGACGTGCGGTTTTCGATTGTCCGTTATGGAAATGTGGCCGGAAGCAGAGGTTCCGTCATTCCGTTTTTTAAAAATATTCTGGACCAGGGCGGTGATGTACTGCCGATTACAGACTATCGTATGACACGGTTCTGGATCAGCCTGGACGAAGGGGTGCAGCTTGTGATTAAGGCGCTGGAAGAAGCAAGGGGCGGAGAGACGTTTATCTCTAAAATACCGTCTTTTCGGATTACAGACCTCGCCGAAGCAATGGCGCCTGCGTGTAAGATAAAAGAAGTCGGTATCCGGGAAGGCGAAAAACTGCATGAGATTATGGTAACAAGAGAAGATTCCGCAATGACTTATGAGTATGAAAAGCATTATATTATTTATCCGCATTATAACTGGTGGGAAGAAGAGCGCGTGCTGCCGGGCGGAAGGAAAGTAGAGGATGGCTTTGCATATAGTTCCGGTACCAATACACAATGGCTGGATACCACACAGCTGCGCGAGCGGCTGGAGAATATGCGGATCGGTATCTGAGCATCAGACTGGAAAACACGCTGCATTTGTATCGGCGAAAGAGGCCGGTGTAATACGAAAGGGGAAAGTATGGCTTATCAGACAGAGCAGGAAAATTTTTGGAGTGGGGATTTTGGCGACCAGTACATAGAGCGAAATGGAAATACAAGAGAATTTGCAGCTTCTGCTATTGGACTTTTTTCACGGATTTTGTGCCGCACGGAAGGGATTCACAGTGTCATTGAATTTGGCCCGAATATCGGGCTGAATCTGAAAGCGATACGGCTGCTGCTGCCGCATGTGGGCGTGGCGGCAGTCGAGATTAACCATAAGGCCGTGCAGCAGCTTAGGGACGACGCGTTTTTTGAGCGGCAGATACAGGTATATGAACAGTCTGTATTGGAATACCAGCCAGCGGAGACGTATGATCTGGCACTTGCTGCAGGTGTGCTGATCCATATTCATCCGGATGCGCTGCCGCAGGTCTATGAGACGTTATACCGTTCCAGCAGGAAATATATCTGTATTTCAGAGTATTATAACCCGGCGCCTGTAGAAATTCCTTATCGGGGACATCAAGGAAAGCTGTTTAAAAGGGATTTTGCGGGTGAATTTTTGGATCGGTATCCGGACTGCAAATTGGTAGATTATGGCTTCCAATACCATAGGGACCAGAATTTTCCGGGAGATGACAGAACCTGGTTTTTATTGGAAAAAACAGTGTAGAGACTGCGTCAGAAGCATGTACAATCACGGAGGTTATCAAATGGAAGATCCAGGGCAGCAGATTTATAAAATAGCGGAAGAAATATTTCCCATCTGCAGAAGCATTACCGGAAACGGGGTCCGAAAGACGCTGCAGATTTTAAAAAAATATATCCCGCAGCTGCAGGTGACAGAAGTGCCGAGCGGAACAAAAGCGTTTGACTGGGAAGTGCCGAACGAGTGGAATATTACAGAAGGATATATTGAGGACAGCGCCGGGCGGCGGATCATTGATTATCAGAATCATAATCTGCACATTATGGGCTATTCGGTACCAGTAGATGCCTATGTAACGTTGGATGAGTTAAAGCGGCATATTTACACAGAACCGCGGCAGCCGGATGTCATTCCCTATATTACGTCTTACTATAAAGAAAACTTTGGCTTTTGTATGAGTGAAAACCAGAAAAACAGCCTGCGGGAAGACCAGTACCATATGGTGATAAAGAGTACGCTGAAACCGGGCAGTCTTACTTACGCAGAAGCGGTTATTCCGGGAGAGAGCAAAGAGGAAATTTTCTTTTCCACATATATCTGCCATCCGTCCATGGCAAATAATGAGTGTTCCGGCCCGGCGCTTGCGGCTTATCTGGCTGGTCAGCTGGCGCAAAAGCAGCACAGGCGGTATACGCTGCGGTTTGTATTTGTACCGGAAACGATCGGTTCGATTTGTTATTTAAGTACGCATAAAGATGAATTGAAAGCACATGTAATCGCTGGTTTTAACCTGTCATGCGTCGGGGACCAGGATGATTATTCCATTGTGGAATCCAGATATGGCAATACGCTGGCTGACCGGGTGCTGAAAAATATCCTGCGTGATTCCTGCGGGAAGTATACCACCTATTCCTTTCTAAAAAGAGGATCGGATGAAAGACAGTATAACGCGCCGGGGATCGATCTTCCGGTCGTCAGCTTCTGCCGCACAAAATATGGGGAATATCCGCAGTATCATACTTCTGCTGATCATATGGATTATATTTCACCGGAAGGATTTCAGGGCAGTTATGAAGTGATGTGCAGAGTTATCGAGGCATTGGAATATAACAGAAATTATGAGGTGCAGGTGTTGTGCGAGCCGCAGCTGGGAAAAAGAGGACTCTATCCGGCTGTCAGCAGAAAAGGGCAGTATGATAAGATCTATCTGATGACAACGCTGATTGCATACGCGGACGGCACGAACGATCTGATTGCGATCAGTGACCGGATGCAGTGTCCGATGGAAATTCTGATCGCTATTGTGAAAAAGTTAACGGCACACGGGCTGCTGCAGGCGAAAGAAACAGACAGATGAAAAGACGGCAGGGAACGCACAGAATCAAAGAGAATGCGCAGGATCAAAGAGAACAGGAGCAGGATCACAGGGAACGCGCAGAATCAAAGAGAACGTGCAGGATCACAGGAAATGTGCAGTATCAAGGGAACAGGAGCAGGGATGGCAGGATCACGCCAGGAGGAGATATGGAGAATGGAAACATGGAAGAGAAAGGTACGTCATGTACTGGAATATGTAGAAGAGGCAGCCGCCAGTCATCCGGCGCATATTGCATTTGCAGATGAGCGGACGGAAATCACTTACCGCGAACTGGCGCGGCAGGCCGCAGATCTAGGATATCAGATTCACAGGCGGATACCCGGAATCCGCCAGCCGATCATTGTGTTTATGGAAAAGTGTGTGGAATGTCTGGTATCGTTTTTCGGGGTAGCGGCAAGCGGGAATTTTTATGTCTGTATGGATCACCGGATGGCGCCAGAGCGCATTCGTAAGATTTTGGATCATCTGCACCCGGCAGCTGTACTTGTAAAAAATAAAAGAGCAGGCGAGCTTTTTTCCGATTGCCCGGTACTGGAATTTCAGGAACTTCTTTGTGCAGAGACGGGCAGGGACAAAGCGGCAGTCCTGCGGGAAATCCGCGGCAGGCTGATTGACGCCGATCCGCTGTATGTGCTTTACACGTCAGGTTCTACCGGAGTGCCGAAAGGCAGCGTGATTAGTCACAGGTCTGTGATCGATTATGCGCAGTGGCTTAGCGGCACATTTCATTTTGACCATACAACGGTATTTGCCAGTCAGACGCCATTTTATTTCAGCATGTCCGTACTGGATCTGTTTTCGACTGTATGTAATGCGGCGACGCTGCAGATCGTTCCGCAAAAACTGTTTTCCTTTCCGGTCAGGCTGCTGGAATATTTGAATGAGAAAAAAGTGAATACGATCTACTGGGTACCTTCGGCTCTTTGCGCGGTCGCCGATTGGAAGGCATTGGATTATGTGGACGTACACGGTCTGCGTACCATTTTATTTGCGGGAGAAGCGATGCCGGCCAAACAGCTGAATGTCTGGCGCAGCCATCTGCCGGACGCGCTGTACGCCAACTTGTTCGGCCCGACGGAGATCACGGATATCGGCCTTTATTATGTGCTTGACCGGGAATTAAAAAATGACGAAGCGGTTCCGGTTGGGCGTCCCTGTGAAAATATGGACGCCTTTGCTATAACACCGGATGGAAGCCTGATCAGCCAGGGAGAGATGGGAGAATTGTATTTTCGGGGTTCTTTTGTAGGGTACGGATATTATAACAGTATCGAAAAGACAAAAGAAGCTTTTGTGCAGAATCCGCTGCAGAACGCTTATCCTGAGATCGTGTATCGCACCGGGGATCTGGTAACGCTGAACGCAAACGGTGAATTTGTCTATCTGGGCAGGAAAGACAGCCAGATCAAACGCCATGGATACCGAATTGAACTGGGAGAAATTGAAAGTGCCGCAGGCGCGTATGAAAAACTGGAACGGGCGGTCTGCACCTATGACAAGGCAAAGGATCATCTGGTCTTATGGTATCAGGGAAAAGCAGAAAAAGAAGAATTACTGTTATTTTTAAAAGAATACCTGCCTGCCTATATGCTGCCCGATCAAATGATACCCATCCGGTCGGTGCCACTGAATGCGAACGGGAAGACCGACCGCCTGCGTTTACAGCAAATGTATGAAGAGGAGGAGTATGTATGAGCCAGACCGTGACCATGCAGATGATGGAGCTGCTGCGTCAGATTCAGCCATTGGGGCAGTTTGAGACGGATACACCGCTGTTTGACAGCGGATATATGGATTCCATTATTATTTTTGACCGTTTGCTGCCTGCACTGGAAGAAATGTTCCAGATCACGGTGGAACCGCCGGAGCTGGTTCCTGAAAATTTTGAAACGCCGCGGGCGATTGTCAGATATGTGGAAAGCAAAAAGTCCGCGGCAGCATCTGGGAAAAGCGAAAGACCTGCGGCAGAATGCGCGAAAAGCGGGAGGATATTGACCAAATGACAGCGTATGTGCCTTATCTGGATCTGGCGGCCGCGGTCGGCCTGCAACCAAAAGACCGTGTATATCTGTCTTCAGATCTGATGGCGCTTGCCTGGAATGCCAGGCAGCATGGAGAAACATTTTGTGCGGATGCGCTATTGGACAGCTTTCAGAAGCAGATTACCGAAGAAGGAACTTTGTTAGTACCGGCCTTTCACTTTTCTTTTAGTAACCAGGGAACTTATGATTATAAACACACGCCTTCCGCGGCGGGCGCTTTGGGAAATACGGCGCTGCAAAGAACTGATTTTCAACGTACCGCGCATCCGATGCATTCTTTCTGCGTTTGGGGAAAAGATAAAGACAGGCTGTGTGCGTTGCGTAACCGTAATTCTTTTGGCTGCGATTCGCCATTTGCCTATATGGAGCAAAATCAGGTGATCCAGGTCATGCTTGGGACAGATTACCAGCGGAGCATGACATTTGTCCACTATGTAGAATATATGGCCGGGGTGCCTTACCGCTTTCTAAAGCAATTTACCGGAAGTTACCGGGACGAAAACGGGGCAGAATCCATACGCACGTATGAATACCCTGCCAGAGACCTGGAGCTTGGAAGCGTAGAAAAGTTTAACCGTATCGGAAAAATATTGGAAGATCAGGGCATTGCGGAATGTTTGACAATCAACGGGATTATGATCCGGAAGGTCATGCTTGCGGAGAGTTACCCGGTTATTTACCAGGACGCGAAATATAATCAGTGCCGCAACCTGTATGATTTTGAAGCAGACCGGGCGCAGATCTGGGCAGATTTGCAGACCGGGGAAAGCCGGACTGGCTGCCAGGAAGAGGGAGGAAACGAAATTGGAAAACGGAACACGGCAAAATTCCCGGGCATGGGAAAAGGTGTATCAGACAACTGATTTTGGAAATACGTATCCGACGGACGGGCTGGTCAGCCTTTATTATCACTTTATCCGGCAGCAGCTAAAGCCGGAGGGACGTCCGGTCAAAGTGCTGGATTTCGGATGCAGCCATGGGGCGAACGCGAAGTTTTTCAAAGCGCTGGGGTTTGACGTATATGGTGTGGATATCGCAGAGGAAGCGATTGATTACTGTATCCGGGAACAGGGATTTGACCGCAGCCGCTTTGCAGCCTGCGATATCCTGCAGGAAAACAATTTCATTTGTGAAAAGTTTGGAATGTTTGATCTGGTCATTGCGTCAGAATGTTTGTATTACTTTTCAAAAGCAGACTGTGAAAGGATTTTACAGGAATTTTACCGCTGCATGAACGATCAGGCGGTTATTTATGCAAATATGCATACATGGAACCATCATTTGTACCGGGAATATCAGAATACGCGAATCGATAAAGACGGGCTGGTGCAGATTCCGGCTTCGGGGCTGGCGGATCTGCCGCTTGGTGTACGTATTGTCGCAGATAAGCAGGAAATGAGAAAAATCTTTGGCGTATTTGAAGAGATCACAACCGTCCGGTCTGTATTGGAAATGGAATCCGAAAACGAAACGCTGCATTTTATTGGAAAAAAGGAAATTGGAAAAAAGGGAACACAAAAATGAAAGAATATTTGCGCGACGCAGCCGATACGGATCGGGATCTGTTGTTTGCATGGGCCAATGAGAAAGAAGTCCGGCGGAATTCATTTTCTAAGAAACAAATTACTTATGAAGAACACAGCAGATGGTTTCTGAAAATCATGCAGGATGATGCGTACAGACAATATATTTATATGGTTGGGCAGGTTCCGGCAGGGCAGGCGCGGCTGCAGATCACAGGGGATACGGCAGAGATCAGCTACAGTATCAGCGCCGGATACAGAGGGAAAGGACATGGAAAAAAGATGCTGGACTGTCTGCGGGAACAGGTTGTAAGACAAGAGCCACAGATTCGGACCTTAACTGCCAGAGTAAAAACGGGAAATGACAAGTCAAAACGCGTGTTTTTAAATATGGGTTTTTCCGATAAATATGAACTGTTTGAATTAGAACTGGATAGAAAGCAATGTACATGGACAGATCAAAATACAGAAAAATGAAAGAGGGGTTTTATGCAGATACCGTATGGACGTCAATGCATTGATGAAGCAGATATTCAGGCTGTGACGGATGTGCTAAAGGGGGATTATCTGACGACAGGGCCAAAAAGCGGTGAATTTGAAAAAGCCGTATGTGATTATACCGGGGCCAGATACGCAGTAGCTGTTTCCAACGGAACAGCGGCCCTGCATGCAGCCTGCTATGCGGCTGGCATTCAGGAAGGGGATGAAGTGATTACATCACCTCTTACCTTTGCGGCTTCCGCAAACTGCGTGCTTTACTGCGGCGGAACACCTGTGTTTGCGGATGTGGAACCCGATACTTATAATCTGGATCCGGCTGACCTGGAACGGAAAATTACAGATCGGACAAAGGCAGTGATACCAGTACATCTGGCAGGACAGCCATGTAATCTGGATGCGATTCATGCAGTGGCTGAAAAATATGGCCTGCTCGTGATGGAAGACGCGGCCCATGCATTAGGAGCCAGATATCAGGGGCGCAGGATCGGAACTGGTTCGGCTATGACAGTCTTTAGCTTTCATCCGGTAAAGCCTGTAACCACTGGGGAAGGAGGCATGATTGTTACAGATGATCCGATGCTGTATCAAAAGTTACGGCTTTTTCGCAGCCATTGCATTACAAGAGAGCCTTCTTTCGCATCCTCCAAAGAAGGGGCCTGGTATTACTGGCAGACAGATCTGGGATATAACTATAGAATCACGGATATCCAATGTGCGCTTGGCGTCAGTCAGATGAAAAAACTGGACCGTTTTCTGGATCGGCGCAGAACACTTGCGATGCGGTATGATCTGGCGTTCGCGAATCACCCGGACATTATAACGCCCAAGCAGCTGCCTGGCGCCGAAAGCGGCTGGCATCTATATATGATTCAGGTGCCGCATCATGATAGAAAGGCAGTATTTGAAAAGTTAAGGGAGGCGGGGATCGGTGTGAATGTCCATTATATTCCGGTATATTGGCATCCTTATTATCAGGAACACGGATATGCAGAAGTCAGCTGTCCGCAGGCAGAAGAGATTTATCAGCATTTAATTACGCTGCCGCTCTATCCGGATCTGACGGATGAGGAACAGCAGTATGTGATACAGAAAGTACATGAAACGCTGCAATCGGAGACGATTGTTACAAATCCTTAAAAAAGACGATCGTTACAAATTTATAGATATTGGGAGAAGACTCGATTTGAATAAAAATATAAATATAGGCAGCCATACGATTGCACAAAACTCTCCAGTGTATCTTGTTGCCGAAATGTCCGCGAATCATAAGATGGACAAAAAAAGGGCAAAGGCCATTATTGACGCGGCAGCAGAAGCAGGAGCGGACGCCGTAAAACTGCAGACTTATACGCCGGATACCATTACGGTCAACAGTGCGGCAGAATGCTTTCAGGCCCGGGGACTGTGGCAGGGGCAGTCGTTATATGAATTATACAGCCAGGCATATACGCCATGGGAATGGCAGGAAGAACTGATGGAATATGCAAAAGAGAAGGGGCTGGATTGTTTTTCTTCTCCGTTTGATGCAACGGCAGTTGATTTTCTGGAAAGCTGTCATACACCTGCCTATAAAGTCGCTTCGTTTGAGGTCAATGATATCCCGCTGATGAAAAAAATAGCCGGTACCGGAAAGCCGGTGATGATTTCGACAGGAATTGCATATCTGGAAGATGTGGATCTGGCTGTGCGTACCTGTCTGGAACAAGGGAATGAAAATGTGATTTTACTAAAATGCGTATCCGCGTATCCGGCGCCATATGACGGGATGAACCTGAACGTGATTCCAAACCTTGGACAGACGTTTGACTGCCTGACAGGCTTGTCAGACCATTCGCTGGGAGATGAAGCTGCGATTGCCAGCGTAGCGCTTGGAGCGAAAGTAATTGAAAAACATCTGACGCTTAAGCGGGAGGACGGAGGGCCGGACGCAGCGTTTTCCCTGGAGCCGGAAGAATTCGGGCGGATGGCGGAAAGTATCCGTAAAGTGGAAGCGGCATTGGGCCGGGTAACGTATGAGTTGTCCTTACAACAGCTGGAAAGCAGGACGCTGGCGCGCTCTTTATTTGTGACGGAGGACATGAAAGCAGGGGATATTTTTACAGAAAAAAATCTCCGTTCCATCCGCCCGGGGAATGGACTTCATACGAAATATTATGAGCAGCTGCTGGGACGGACGGCCCGGTGTGAGATTCAAAAAGGAAGTCCGATGAAATGGGAGAATCTAGCGCCTGACGATCCTAACAGCAAACGACAGGAGCGGAAAAATGGGTGAGACAGAGTGGATCAAACAGGCAGTGAGGGCATGTATTGCAGACCAGTTGCCGGAAGATGATAAAATCAAGCTTTTTAAAGAATTGGGTCATCAGTATACCTTATTTACAGCGAAAGGAAAAGGTTTGATCGCAAAGACGATAAAGGAACAATTTGCGGGAAATGACAGTATTTATCTATACTCTGTATTTTTGCGGTATATGGGAAATAAGGACTTTGCGAAGCAGGTACTGGATCTTATGCTGGAAGGCGCTTTTGACGTCTATACGGGAACCATGCTTGAGGTGCAGGTTTTCAGATATATGCAGAATTTTAAGTGGTATTATTCCAACATCAGAAACCTGCACAGGAAAAATATAGACGCGTTTCAACAGATCCTGCAGATTGAGGATACTTATATAAAACCAGAAAATAGAAACAGGAAACGGATCGTTCTTGTAACGGAGCATATTTTGAGCAGCGCACATGCGCCAACCAAAATTGTGTCTACGATCGCGTCTATTTTACAGAAACTGGGATACGAGATTCTTTTGTTTTTATGTCCATGCGATGATGTACTGCCGGAGGATTTGTGGTTTCAGGTGTATCAGATGAATTCTTTGCCTATGATAGTAAAGATGCCGCTGAGGTTGTACTATAAGGATCAGGAGATTGTGGGATATCAGATCAATATGTATCAGAGAAATATGAAAGAATATCATATGATGTTGTCTATCATCCGTGCATGGAATCCAATGTTTGTCTTTGACCTTGGCACAATTAATCCAGTGGTGGATCTGGTTAACAGATTTACAACGCTGGTGGCGTTAGAAATGAGTGTTTTATGTCCGGTTTCAGAAGGCGATATTCTGGTACGTTTAGGAAGGGAAGAAGAAGCGCTGGAACAGGAGTACGCCGCGGCGCTTTTGGAACACCAGACACAATTATTTATGGAAGAAAATATACCTGTCTTAGTGGATGAAGCATGCAGAACTTGTCCGAGGGAAGAGCTTGGATTGCCGGAAGAACGTTTTTTAATCGCAATTGTCGGGAACCGACTGGATCTGGATATTGATGATGCGTTTATTACGATTATGGGCACAATATTAGAACGTCTTCCCAATGCAGATTTTGTCATGATTGGAGAAGTAAGCGGGTTAGAAAGTAAATTGGCCGAAGGCATATACAAAGAGCGGGTTTATTTTTTAGGGTACCTGAAAAACTTAATGGAAGCATATGGCAGCCTGGATCTGTATTTAAATCCGATCAGGTATGGCGGCGGATTCAGCAGTGCGATGGCTTTGATCGCAGGTCTTCCGGTTGTAACGCTGCCGAACTGTGATGTGGCGTATAATGTCGGTGATGAATTTGTGGTGCCTGATGTGGATGAAATGATACAGATCGTGGAAAGATATGCGACAGACCAAGTATTTTATCAAGAGAAGAAAACGCTGGCACGCAGTTATCAGGAGATCAATACAGATGCAAAAATGGAAGCTTATGTGAAAAAGCTTCTGGATGAAGTATACAGGCTGATTGACAGCCGGGAGGAAAACGATGCTGGCCTTTAATGAACCGGCTTATACGGAAAAAGGAATCGGCTACATTACTGAGGCGATTTTAAAATACAAACGGCTGAACGGCGACGGGCCGTTTACAGAACAATGTACGAAATGGTTTGAGGAAAAATATCATACAAGGGTGCTGCTTACCACATCATGTACGCATGCGCTGGAAATGTCTGCGATGCTGGCGGATATTCAGGAAGGGGATGAAGTGATTATGCCTTCCTATACGTTTGTATCTACAGCAGACGCATTTGTGCTGCGGGGCGCCAGGATTAAGTTCGTAGATATCCGCAAAGACACGCTGAATATGGATGAAAAGCTGATTGAAAACGCTATTACCGGACAGACAAAAGCAATAGTACCCGTACATTATGCCGGGGTTGGATGCGAGATGGATACCATTCTTGAGATTGCAAAAAAATATCACCTGTACGTAATCGAAGATGCCGCTCAGGGGATGATGGCTGCGTATAAAGGCCGGCCGCTTGGCACCATTGGCGATTTTGGGACTTACAGTTTTCATGAAACGAAAAATTATACGATGGGAGAAGGCGGTTTAATCTGCATCAATCAGGAAAGGTTTGTGCAGCAGGCGGAGATTATCCGTGAGAAAGGAACGAACCGTTCGCAGTATTTCAGGGGAGAAGTAGATAAATACAGCTGGGTAGACCTGGGTTCTTCTTATCTTCCAAGTGAAATGAATGCGGCCTATCTGCTGTCGCAGCTGGAAATTGCGGATCAGATCAACCAACGCCGCCTGGAATTGTGGCAGCTGTATTACGATGCGTTAGCATCTTTGGTAGATCATGGAAAAGCGGAACTGCCGTTTGTGCCTGAAACATGCAGTCATAATGCGCATATGTTTTATATAAAAACCAGGGATTTGCAGGAACGTACACAGTTGATTCGGCATTTGTCTGAGCATGGCATTCAAGCAGTATTTCATTATGTGCCGCTGCATACATCCAAAGCAGGAAGAAGATTTGGAGAGTTTGTCGGCAGAGATCTTTATACAACGAAAGAAAGTGAAAGAATCGTAAGGCTTCCTATGTTCTATGCGCTTAAAAATGAGGAAGTGGAGTATGTGGCGGATTGCATTCAAAAATTTTATCATGGGAGGTAGGTTATGGAGCTGGAAGGAAAACGAGTCCGCCTGCTGCCAATATCCCATCATAGAACAGACTCGGCAAATATTGTACGATGGAGGAACCAGACTTATGTAAGGAACCGGTTTATTGACCGCAGGCTGCTTACGTTACAGTCGCATGAACAATGGCTTAAGACAATGGTAGACAGCGGCAGGGCTGTTCAATTTATGATTTACATAAAAGCAGAAAATAAACCGATCGGTTCTGTTTATTTGAAAAATATAGATCATGACAATGAAAAGGCAGAGTATGGGATATTTATTGGAGAAGAAGCGTATTTGCATCAGGGATTCGGACAGGAGACGGCAAAAATAATCTTAGCGTATGCATTTGAAGAACTTCATTTACATAAGATTTATCTGCGTGTGTTTGCATGGAACCAGCCTGCGGTGTGCTGCTACAAAAGAGCCGGATTTCAGGAAGAAGCCTGTCTGCAGGATGAAGTTAAGATTGAGAACCAGTATCATAATATTATTTTAATGTCAGCATTTTCATCGATTTGAACCAGGAAGGAGGCATGCACTGAAATGAAACGGATTGCAATTATAACGGCAAGGGGCGGCAGCAAACGGATACCTGGAAAAAATATAAAATTGTTCTGCGGAAAACCAATGATTGCCTATTCGATTGAAGCTGCATTAAACAGCGGTATCTTTGCAGAAGTGATGGTATCCACGGACAGTCGGCAGATTGCGGAAACGGCCAGGGCATATGGGGCGAACGTCCCTTTTTTCCGAAGCGGTAAAAATGCGGATGATCATGCAACGACTGCGGATGTACTTTTGGAAGTGCTGCAGATGTATCAGGAATTAGGGCAGAAATTTGATACGGTTTGCTGTATTTATCCAACTGCGCCGTTTGTTACGCCGAAAAAGCTTCGGACAGCGGTGCGGCTGCTGGAAGACAGGCGTCCGGCAGCAGTGATTCCGGTAGCGGCTTTTTCTTATCCGCCGCAAAGAGCTTATGTCATAAATCAAGAGCAGTTTTTGGAATATAAATATCCGGAGTATGCCCGCGTGCGTTCACAGGATCTGGAGCGGCAGTATCATGATGCAGGGCAGTTTTATGTGTATCAGAGTGAGATGTTTTTAAAAAACAGGGGAAAGATCACGAAAGATGTGCTGCCAATGATTCTGCCGGAGATGGAAGTGCAGGATATTGACCATGAGGAGGATTGGCGATTGGCAGAATTGAAATACAAGGCGCTGCATGATGAGCCAAATTAGATCCTGCTGGATGAGGGAGCGGTTGGCTGGCTTCCTCATCCAGTGTCTGTGCAGCCATAAAACGGTTTGTTTGTATCAGGTAGTATCTTTATCCGGGGTTTTCGTCTTTTTGCCGTTGGAATGCATGTATTTACGCAGGACAATCAGTATCGAAATGCTGAGTACAGATACAAGATCTTCATACGGTGTAGTTTCTCCTACGATCATATGCCGAGCAACAAGGAAGATCAGCACATGGATGACATTATCCGGATTGGCATGACATAACATCTCCAAAAATTCGATGCCAATTACAATCTCAAAAATCTTCTCCAGAAAATGCCGGAAAGCGGTAGTATCGTGAAGCAGTTCTTCAAATACTTTAATGTCCGACCAAAAAAGACCGATCATGGCGAGGACGATGCCGATAAATACCAGCACAGCGGCAATCAGTTCCAGAATTTTGCAAACTTTCTGCAGGTCATTAATCAGTTTTTTCATAGGCTTCTCCTTTCTAAATTTCACTGAATGTAAAAACTTTTCCCTAATCTATTAAATAAGAAAATAGGCTTTGTTGTCAAGTAAAATTCATCCAGGACGCTGAAATAGATATGCAGGTATTTTTACATTTTTTTAAAATAGTCTTGACAAACTTTCAGAATGAGCATAATATACATAGTAATGAATACTACGTGTTAAAATATCAAATAATACATATAGAAGAAAATAAAACTTATAAATGCAGCAATTGTTAAAGGAGGAACTTTATGGAACGAACAATTCGGGAACCTGGAAGTGCGATTACACATTTTATTGGGATGCTGTTGGCGGTATTCGCTTCGATACCGTTATTGATTAAGGCAGGGATGACGTCAGGCATTCAGTGCTGTGTGGCGATGGGGATCTTTATGTGCAGTATGATCCTGCTGTATGGGGCAAGCACAATGTACCATTCCGTGAATGTATCGGATCAAATATTGAAGGTGTTTCGCAAAATTGATCATATGATGATCTTTGTGCTGATTGCGGGTTCTTATACGCCGGTCTGTCTGATTGTATTGGGAGGCAGGCAGGGTTACACGCTGCTGGCGGTTGTATGGGGGATTGCGGCTGCCGGAATGGTAATTAAAGCCGTATGGATTACCTGTCCGAAGTGGTTTTCTTCTGTGATTTATATTGCAATGGGATGGGTATGCGTGGCAGTGTTCGGGACGCTGCTGCGGACGCTTCCGGTGCAGGCATTTTTGTGGCTGCTGGCGGGAGGGATTATTTATACGGTTGGCGGTATTATTTATGCGCTGAAGCTGCCAATTTTTAATGAGCATCACAAATATTTTGGTTCACATGAGATTTTCCATCTGTTTGTTATGGCGGGCAGTATTTGTCATTTTATTTTTATGTACCAGTATGTAGCCTGACAAATGATGCGTCAGATGATCTATAAGCATTAGGACTATTTCTTTGATCCGCCGGGCTTGGCAGCCGGGCGGATTTTTTATGTATTTGCCGCCTTTTCAAATTCCAGCATTTTTGCTATAATCAGTTGCGGATAAAGTTGAGGTGGCTATATGAAGAAAATATTAGTAGTAGAGGATGATCTGGCGCTTAGTACAGGGCTTTGCTTTGAGCTGGATGCGCATGGTTATCTTTCGGTTGCGGCATATAATTGTCAAAAGGCACGCCAGCTTCTGGCGGATGGCGGTGTAGATCTCGCTCTTCTCGATATCAATAAAAAAAATGTAAATGGATTTGCGT
>VSNY01000043.1 GCA_009774535.1 Lachnospiraceae bacterium | reverse complement strand
TGAAGCAGACTGTGCGTATCCGCACGAGCGGTAAGCTTACGGGCAGCGGGATCGGCCAGCGTCAGGTAAGGCTGGCGGTGGCCGACCATGCTTATGCAGAATCGACGCTGTCTGTCCCAACGACGGGGCGGATGCCAAAACAGCCGGGGGAAATTGCGCTGGATGAGTTTACGCTGGATTCGCTGGGCGGGCTGCATAAGGTTGGGTCAAAACTATCGTGTGTATGGACAGACGCAGGGGGTGTGCAGCATCAGTCGGAATTTACGCTGTGCGGCTGGTGGGCAAGCGCTACAAATTTTACACAAGCCTGTGCATGGGTAACTGCTGAGACGGCGCAGACGCTGGCTCCGGATTACACGCAGGAAGATGTGAGCAATGTAACGCTGGGAGCCAACCTGCATCAGCCGGACCATCTAAATGAACAGGCGGAAGCGATCCTGGCGCAGCTCGGTACAGAAACGGCTGCAGCGGAGTTTACCACGAATCTGGCTTACGATCCGGTACGGCTTGACTTGCTCAAAGACAAAGTCAGACCTTATTATATACCTGTAGTGTTTGTGATGCTGTGCGGGTATCTGATGGTTTATAGTATGGTGCAGGTGACAGCCGGACAGGATCAGCGCTATATTGCATCGCTGAAATCATTGGGGATGACGCCAAGACAGACCCGGCGGCTGCTTATGGAACATGGAATTCTGACTGCTCTGTTGGGATTGCTGCCTGGCTGGATACTGGGGTTTTTGCTGCATTGTTTGGTTACTGGAAGGATTATTATTGGAATGGAGCAAAATCCCGCCATTTATTTTCTATCGTGGCAGCCGTTTGTATTATCAGCCGTATGTATGCTGCTGACAGTGCTGCTTGCACAGCTGCTTCCGATCGTGCGATTGTCCCGCATGACGCCGGCGCAGGCAGACCGTCAGGTAACGAACCGGGTATGGCGCAGAAAACAAAGATCAGACGGACGCGTGACAGTGGCGCGGCTGGCCCTTCGTACATTGGGCCGGGACCGCTGGCGCACGCTGGTCTCAGCGGTATCGCTGCTGGCGGCAGCGGCGTTGTTAAATGCGGTGTGGATTCGATATATTAGTCCAAAAGAAGACCGCTTTCTGTCGTCTGTATCGCCGTGGGATTATACGATGGTTGATGGATCTGCGAATACGCCCCTGCAGCAATATAACGAAAAAAATCAGGGGATCACACAGACAGAAGTGGAAGAAATAAAAAAGCGGCCGGAAGTCCAATCTGTCAGCACACTGAAAACCCGGGAATGGAAACTGGAGGCGTCGGATGAGCTGCGCCAGCGCATCGTTGCCTTTTACAATCAGCCATATGATGACACACAGACCTTGCGGGAGACGCAGAGTGGTTTTCCGAACTGGATGAAAGGACTGGAAGATCTGGAACAGGAAGGGGAATATATGGGCCTGGTCATTGGGATGGATGGACAATATCTGGATTATGTGCTGGAATATTGCCCGTTTACAAGCGGCAGTTTTGATCCGGATGCTTTTGCTTCCGGAAACTATGTACTGGCGGCAGGCGCGTTTTGGGAAGGCGTCTCCACGCCGGCGGCACAGGAGACGGTTGAACTTGCGGGACGTACGTTTACAGTACTTGGCTCTGTCATGAATGATGACTCGTATCTGGAAGGTGCAGTCAGCGAGGAGGCCGGGTTTCATATATCGTATCTGCTGCCTGCAGAAGTATTTGACCAGCTGTTTCCGGGACAGGGTTACCGCCAGCTGGCAGTTTGCATCAACGCCGACGGGCAGGAGGAGTTTGAAGCATACCTGGATACCTATGAGCAGGGACTAAACCGCGGCGTCGGTATCCGCAGGCGCAGTGAATACCAGGAGCAGTTTGCGAGTACACGGCTGAACCAGGTGCTGCCGGAACTGGTGATCGGGCTGGTGCTGGCAGGGATTGCGCTTATGAATTTTACAAATATGCTGATCATTAAGACGATCAGGCGCAAAAATGAATTTGCCGTGTATGAAAGCCTGGGCATGACGCATACGCAGTTACGGACGCTGCTGGTGCTGGAAGGCTGGTATCATGCGCTTGTAATGATTGTGGTTATGGTTCCTGTCATTATCTATTTTGACCGGGTTGTTATGCGTCATACGATAGAGGCTATGCAGTCGGTCAGCACAGTCTATACGTATTCAGCGCTGCCGCTGTGGGTGTTTGTGCTTGTACTTGCCATACTGGCTGCTGCGGTGCCGCTGGGGTGTCTGCATTTTATTACGAAAGGAAGCCTGCAGGAGCGGATGGGGGAGATCTCCCGCGTGGCTGCATCATAATTAGGACAGCGATTCATGGATGGCGGCAAAATTTATAAATAAGTCCTCGAAAATCTGAACCTTGATGACAGAATCGAACGGGTATGGGACTGTGAGCATATTTCCTTCAAAATAATTGACAGTTACAGTCTTGCGGCGCGGATCGGCAATCCAATATTCGCGTACGCCGTAATTTTTGTAATGGTATAGCTTTTTTATATAATCATCCGCAGGATTTCCGGGAGATACAATTTCGATAATAAAATCCGGAGCGCCATTACAGCGTTTTTGGTCTAATTTCGCAGGATCGCATACGACCATAATATCTGGCTGTACGATAATAAGCGGATGGTCGGACAGCTTGACATCAAATGGGGCAGGGAACACTTTGCATGCCCCATTTTTTTTCTTAACATAGGCATGGAGTACAGAAGATAGTTCCATTAATAGTGTTTGGTGTATTTGTGAAGGGCTGGCTATAGCATAGACCTGTCCGTTAAAAACTTCTGCTCTTACATTTTCAGGAAGAGCCTCATATTGTTCCAGAGTAATTATCTCTGGCTGCAGTTGTAATGACGGCGGCATTCGATACACTTCTATAGCTTATGCATCCCCCAAATAGCAACGTTTTTCCGTTACAAAAATGTACCTTTCGTGTGCCCGGACTGTGACAATTGTTTGCTAAAATAAAATCAGATAGGAGCAGGAATACATGTCCAATGGAACAGACGGCTTTTAAAGCCGGAAGGAAAGGGGAACATCATTTATGGAAGCGATATTAAAAGCGGTTGGTTTAAAAAAATATTATGGAGAAGGGGAGGCAATTGTGAAAGCGCTGGACGGCGTGGATCTTGAGATTGCACGCGGAAAATTTACAGCGATTATTGGTACATCCGGTTCTGGGAAGTCTACACTATTAAATATGCTGGGCGGCCTGGATACTCCGAGTGAGGGCAGTATCCGCATTGGAAATACGGAACTGGCGGCGTTAAGCAGCGAACAAGCAGCGGTATTCAGAAGGCAGCAGATTGGATTTATTTTTCAAAATTATAATCTGATTCCGATTTTGAATGTATGGGAAAATATTATTTTTCCGATTTCACTCGATGGCCGCAGGCCGGACCGGAATTTTATTATGCAGGCTGTACGGCTGCTTGGGCTGGAAAATAAACTGGACTGTCTGCCGCATCACCTGTCCGGCGGCCAGCAGCAGCGGGTGGCGATTATACGTGCGATTGCCGGTAAGCCGTCGATAATTCTGGCAGACGAGCCGACGGGCAATTTAGATACGAAAACAAGTGACGGTGTGATCGGGCTGCTGAAAATGACGAGCAGGGAATTTCACCAGACGATAGTGATGATTACACATAATCCGCAGATTGCGCAGATAGCAGATGATGTGATTCGCATGTCGGATGGGAAGGTAGTTGAAGGTTCTGCGGATTTTTGCGTACATACGGCTAAATATGTGCTATAATACCAATGTCGTGTAAAATCCGAAAACCAGAGCGTGTCTTAAAAATGCGGAATCGGATCAGGAAAAGATACAAAATGCAGAATCAGGAGGATTTCAATGGAACAAAACATGAAACAGAACATACCCGGACAAAACGGAAATACAAAACAGCAGCTGGCGGCACAGACCCGGAAACTGCGCGGGATCAGCGGCAGTACGTTAAAGCTGATCGCAGTGATTACAATGATTATTGATCATGTGGCCGCGGGCATTTTGATCCGCTATCTGTTTAGGAACGGGATTCATGATCTGGACATAAATAATATGTCGGCGGTCAACCAGTGGATGGATCAAAATGCGGCATTATTTAGTACATATAATGCGATGCGCCTGATTGGAAGAATCGCGTTCCCGATCTATTGTTTTTTGCTGGTGCAGGGATTTGAATATACGCATAACAGGCTGAAATACGCGGCAAGGCTGCTGATGTTCGCGGCAATTTCGGAGATTCCGTTTGATTTGCTGTTTAAAGGACAGATCTTGGAGTTTGGCTATCAGAATGTATTTTTCACCTTGTTTTTCGGTCTGGCAGTTATGATGGGGCTGCGATGGGTGGAAGAAAACCTGGGCGGACGGATGTTTACGCCGCTGCTGTATCTTATTGTAATTGCGGCCGGTATGGCTGCGGCGCAGCTGGCGAAAACGGATTATGCGGCTATCGGCGTACTTTGTATTGTAGTTACTTATCTGTTCCGTAAGAAAAAAATATGGCAGATTGTGTCCGGATGCATCGTATTTTCCTGGGAACTGACGGCGCCGCTGGCTTATATTCCCATTGCTTTTTATAATGGGAAACGCGGCTGGAAGCTAAAGTATTTCTTTTATCTGGTATATCCGGTCCATTTGTTTGTGCTGTATCTGATTTGCATGGGGCTGGGGATTGATTCCTATCCGGCGATGTAATCAGCTGGTTTGGTATGGGGTACCGGAAAGGGTTGACAGGTAACAGCTTAAAGGGTGATCTGAACCGTTATTGTGACAGGGAGATGAATGGGAATGTGGCAGGGGAATGAAAATGAGGTTCTTTATACAAGACAGCAGCTGGCAAAGTTGATCTGGCCGCTTCTGCTGGAGCAGTTTCTGGCGGTTACGATGGGACTGGCGGATACTTTTATGGTGTCCAGCGTAAGTGAAGCGGCAGTATCCAGCGTGAGCCTGGTAGATACATTAAATGTGCTGGTCTTCCAGATTCTGTCCGCGCTTGCATCTGGCGGGGCAGTCGTAGTCAGCCAGTATATGGGCCAGAAAAATTACAGGCAGATGAAAAAATGTGCAGCGCAGCTGTACAGCGTGCTGCTGATCAGCACAAGTGTCGTTATGATTCTGGCAGCAGTCGGAAGCAGGGGGATTTTGCGGTTTATATTTGGCAGTATTGATGACTCTGTAATGAAATACGCACAAATTTATTTTCTGATCAGCGCGGCGTCCTATCCGTTTATGGGAGCTTATAATGCGGGCGCCGCCTTATTCCGTGCGCAGGGCAACAGCAAGATCAGCATGAAAGCCAGCCTGGTCATGAATGTAATTAATATTACAGGGAACGCGCTGCTGATCTACGGATTTCAGATGGGCGTACTTGGCGCAGCGCTTGCTACGCTGGCGGGCAGAGTCTTTTCCGCGATCTGGGTAACGATGCGGCAGCAAAAGGCGGATCATCCGTTTCGTATCGAGCGGCTGGCGGATCTCAAGCCGCAGCGGGAACTGATCCGTCCGATTCTGGTGATCGGTATCCCAAGCGGTCTGGAAAACGGGATGTTTCAGATCGGCAAACTCTGTGTCAGCAGTCTGACAGCTACACTCGGAACATCCGCAATCGCTGCAAACGCAGTTGCCAATACGGTCGCAACCGTTGCCAATATCCCCGGCAATACGATCGGCCTGGCAGTGATTCCAGTGATCGGGCGGTGTCTGGGCGCCGGAGAAAAGAAGCAGGCCAGGCAGTATGCAAAGCTGCTGCTTGGAATCGCAGCGGCCGGGCTGGCGGTTATGAATATCGCCGTTTTTATCACCATTCCCGCAGTTGCCCAGGCATATCATCTGACACAAGCAGCAAAACAAATGTGTATCGAAGTCATCCGTCTCTTTTGCGTATTTAGTATATTTTTCTGGGCGCTCAGCTTTACGCTGCCGCAGGTGCTGCGAAGCGGCGGAGACGCCAAATACACAATGAGCATTAGTATTTTGAGCATGTGGATCTTTCGCGTGGTGCTGTCTTATTTTTTTGTACTGCGGATGGATATGGGCCTGATGGGCGTATGGCTGGGGATGTGCATTGACTGGATCTGCCGGAGTATTTTCTTTACCATTCGCTTTTTAAGCGGCAAATGGATGGAGCATCAGGTGATATGACTTGACTTTTCAATGGCAGGTATCATATCATATATGCAAAATAGGAATTATGTGAAATGCTGTACAGTGTACAGATATACGGAGGGATAAAAATGAGGATTTCGACCAAGGGAAGATATGCGCTTCGTATGATGCTGGATCTGGCGCTGCATGATACGGGTACGCCGGTAAGAATCAAGGAGATCGCAGCCAGACAGGAAATATCAGATAAATATCTGGAACAGATTGTTGCGGTATTAAATAAAGCCGGGTATGTGCGCAGCGTACGCGGCCCCCAGGGAGGCTATCTGCTGACCAGACCTGCCGGAGAGTATACGGTGGGAATGATCCTGCGGCTTACGGAAGGAAGCCTGGCTCCGGTGGAATGCCTGGATTCTGAGGTTGGCGGTTGTGAGAAAAGCGATGATTGTGTGACAGTTCTTGTGTACCGTAAGATGAATGAGGCAGTGAACGATGTGATTGATCATATTACGCTGGCGGATCTGATGGGGTGGAAGCTGCAGAAAGACGGGGATTACAGTATTTAATCGAAGTTTTCATATTGACATACTAGGAAAACTAGGATATACTTGACACAAGAAGTCGCAACATACAGTAAGGATTACAATCTGGCATAACCAGTCAGGGCAAGGAGAAAAAAATGACAAACAAAACATACAATGACAGGGCATTCAAATTTGAAACATTGCAGCTGCACGCAGGGCAGGAACAGCCGGATCCGGCTACAGACGCAAGGGCGGTTCCGATTTATCAGACAGCTTCGTATGTATTTCATAACAGCGATCACGCAGCAGCGCGTTTTAATCTGACAGACGCAGGAAATATTTATGGCAGGCTGACCAATCCCACCCAGGATATTTTTGAACAGCGGATGGCAAAATTGGAAGGCGGCGTGGCGGCACTGGCAGTAGCTTCCGGGGCAGCGGCGATTGCATATACGATTCAGAACCTGGCATTGGCGGGAGACCATATCGTCGCGGCAAAAAATATCTACGGCGGAACCTACAATTTTCTGGAACATACGCTGCCGCAGTACGGAATAACGACAACATTTGTAGATCCGGCGGATTTTGCGGAAGTTGCGGACGCGATCAGAGAAAATACAAAAGCGGTATTTATTGAAACACTGGGAAACCCGAATTCAGATGTAACGAATATTGAAGAAATCGCCGCGATTGCACATAAGCATAAGATTCCGCTCGTTATTGACAATACTTTTGCAACGCCGTACCTGGTTCGCCCGATTTCTTATGGGGCTGATCTTGTCGTGCATTCTGCAACCAAGTTTATTGGCGGACATGGAACGGCGATTGGCGGAGTCGTGGTTGATTCCGGAAAATTTGACTGGGAAGCGTCCGGAAAGTTTGCGCATATTACCGGGCCGAACCCGAGCTATCATGGGATCAGTTTTACGCAGGCGGCTGGTGCGGCAGCGTTTGTGACACGGATTCGGGCGATTTTACTGCGTGATACCGGAGCGGCGCTTTCCCCATTCCATGCGTTTTTGTTTCTGCAAGGGCTGGAGACTTTGTCGCTAAGAGTGGAACGTCATGTGGAAAATGCGCTTAAGGTTGTGCAGTATCTTAACAGCCATCCACAGGTGGAAGCTGTGCATCATCCTTCGGTCAGCGCAGATCCAAAGCAGCAGGAATTGTACCAAAGATATTTTCCGCAGGGCGGCGGTTCGATTTTTACATTTGAGATTCGGGGCGATGCCGGGAAGGCGAAAGCGTTTATAGATCATCTGGAGTTGTTTTCCCTGCTGGCGAATGTGGCAGATGCCAAATCTTTGGTGATCCATCCGGCGAGTACAACGCATTCCCAGATGAGTGAAGAAGAACTGCTTGGCGCGGGCATTCGTCCGAATACGATCCGCCTGTCGATCGGGACCGAGCATATTGATGATATTTTGCAGGATCTGGAGGAAGCGTTTCAGGCAGTGCAATAACGGAACGGTAACAAAATAACAGAAAACAAAGGGCCTGTCAGCAAATAAGCGTTATTTTTTAGAGCAAAAGGAGTCTTTATGAGAATTTATAAAAATGTAATGGAACTGGTCGGCAATACGCCGATCGTGGAGCTTGGGAAATATAGTAAAAAGAATGAATTAGATGCAGTTATTTTAGCGAAACTGGAATATTTTAATCCGGCAGGAAGTGTAAAAGACCGCATTGCAAAAAAAATCCTGCTGGAAGCCTGGGAGAGCGGCAGTATTAACGCGCAATCTGTGATTATCGAACCGACCAGCGGAAATACCGGAATCGGCTTGTCTGCAATTGCGGCTGCGCTGGGGCTGCGGATTATCATTACGATGCCGGAGACGATGAGCGTGGAACGCAGAAATCTGATGAAAGCATACGGAGCGGAGCTGGTACTGACTGACGGAGCCAAAGGGATGAAAGGCGCGATTGCCAAGGCGGAGGAATTAGCGGCAGAGATGAAAGGAAGCTTTCTTCCAGGGCAGTTTGTCAATCAGCTGAATCCGCAGATGCATCGGGAAACAACAGGGCCGGAGATTTGGCAGGATACGGATGGGAGGATCGATATTTTTGTGGCAGGTGTTGGTACTGGAGGGACGATTACCGGCACAGGCGAATATTTGAAAGCGAAGAATCCGAAGATTCAGATTGTAGCGGTGGAACCAGCGTCCTCGCCAGTGCTGTCTGAGGGAAAACCGGGTGCGCACAAGATTCAGGGAATTGGCGCTGGATTTGTGCCGGATACATTGAACACATCTGTATATGATGAAATTATCCGGGTGGAAAATGAGGACGCGTTTCAAAAAGGAAGAGAGATTGCGCGCATGGAAGGCATTCTTGTCGGCATTTCATCCGGCGCAGCGCTCTGGGCAGCGACAGAGCTGGCCAGGCGGCCGGAAAATAAAGGGAAGACAATTGTGGCGCTGCTGCCGGATACCGGGGAGAGGTATCTTTCTACGCCAATGTTTGATAACGAATAAAAGAAAAGATCTGTTTATATAGTTTCCCACCGTCCGGATGCGCCGCACGGCAGCACAAGTCCGCTCGCAGTTACAGGAAGCCCGATTTCCTGCGCATCTGCGATCCCGCCATATTGTTTCAGCGCGGTACCCAGCATATATGCAAGCACTGCGGGCTGCAGCCCGGTCGTATAAGAGTTTACCAGGAAAAATAAAGGCTGTTTGCTAAGCAGCCTGCAGCATGACTGTATAAGTGGAAACACAGCGTCTTCAATCTTCCAGATTTCCCCTTTTGGCCCGCGTCCATAGGAAGGCGGGTCCATAATTACAGCATCATACGTATTTCCGCGCCGGATTTCTCGTTCTGCGAATTTCATACAGTCATCCACAAGCCATCGAACCGGAGCGTCTGCCAGATGGGAAGCGGCTGCATTTTCTTTTGCCCATCCGACCATTCCTTTGGATGCGTCCACATGCGTCACCTGCGCCCCAGCCTTAGCGGCAGCCAGCGTAGCGCCGCCCGTATAGGCAAAAAGGTTCAGCACCTTCACCGGACGTCCGGCTTTTTTTATTTTTTCCATGATCCAGTCCCAATTGACAGCCTGTTCCGGAAACAGTCCGGTATGCTTGAAACTAAACGGCTTTAGATGAAAAGTAAGCGCTCCGTAATGGATTTCCCATTGCTGCGGAAGATCAAAAAATTCCCATTCTCCGCCGCCTTTAGCGCTTCTATGATAGTGCGCGTTCAGATTCCGCCAGCGCTTGTCTGTTTTCTGCGTCTTCCAAATAACCTGCGGGTCCGGGCGCAGCAAAATATACCGTCCCCAGCGCTCTAATTTTTCGCCGTTTGAACAATCTATAACTTCATAATCTTTCCAGTGATCTGCGATCCACATGGTTTGCCTCCTTATCCTGATGGGTGAATATAGTATCGTAAATGATCTCATTCATAATAAATGCAGGAACATATGGTGTCAATAGCGTATTCAGAAATGATTTTGTACATAGATTGTACATAAAAAAATACAATATTTTTCAAAAATATATTGCATTCCCGCATCCTTTCGTTTATAATCCAAAGTGCTGTGACATGATAGCAAAGAAGCGTGAGGTTGCTGCCGCTACGGCAGGTTTTCCGTGGAGCGAATGTCAAGTTAGGAAACTGGCGACAAGTCACTGTACGTTTAGAATATCTGCAGTCCATGCTGTAGAAATATGGTGTGTAGTCAACAGGACACACACGGGTTCGTGTACAGTCACCGCTTGTCGTACTGAATATTAAGTGCGAATAAGGAGGCGACTTTTTTTATGGCAAGTCAGACAATGAGGATTATCCTCAAAGCTTATGATCATGAGCTGATCGACGCATCAGCAAAGAAAATTATCGAAACTGTTAAGAAAAACGGAGCGCAGGTGAGCGGACCGGTACCACTTCCGACCAAGAAGGAAGTGATTACGATTTTAAGAGCCGTACACAAATACAAGGACTCCAGAGAACAGTTTGAGCAGAGGACTCATAAGAGACTGATCGATATTATTGCACCAACACAAAAGACGGTTGATGCGCTGACCAGATTAGAGTTACCGGCTGGCGTCAATATCGATATCAAGATGAAATAAGACGGTAACGGTTTCAGATTTTGGCAACAATCCTGAAGGGTTTTTATCATAGAAGCAATACTGCCAGGCGGTATTCCACTTATGTTACTAACTGTTCTAGGATGAACGCATATAATTAGCGTTCCGCTGTAGGATAACAGGAGGTAAAAGAATGAAGAAAGCGATTTTAGCTACGAAAGTCGGAATGACTCAAATCTTCAACGAAAACGGAGAATTAACTCCGGTGACTGTATTGCAGGCTGGTCCTTGTTTCGTAACGCAGGTTAAGACTGTGGAAAACGATGGATACAGTGCAGTTCAGGTTGGCTTTGTAGACAAAAAAGACAAGATCATCAACAAGGATGCCAACGGAAAGAAAGAAATCAGAAACAGACATGGTGTGACAAAGGCGGAAAAAGGCCATTTTGACAAAGCCGGTGTGTCTGGCAAGAGATTCGTAAGGGAATTTAAATTTGATAACGCTGCAGATTATAAACTGGCAGACGAGATCAAGGCAGATATTTTTGCAGCGGGCGATAAGGTAGATGCGACTGCAATTTCAAAGGGCAAAGGTTTCCAGGGCGCTATTAAGAGACATGGACAGCACAGAGGGCCTATGACACATGGTTCCAAGTTCCATCGTCATCAGGGTTCTAACGGCGCTTGTTCTTCACCAAGCCGTGTGTTCAAGGGCAAAGGGATGCCGGGACATATGGGTGCTGAGCAGGTAACGGTTCAGAATCTTGAAGTTGTCAAAGTAGATGCAGAGAACAACCTTCTTCTGATCAAAGGTTCCGTACCAGGGCCGAAGAAGTCGTTGATCACCATCAAAGAAGCAGTAAAATCTTACAAATAGCGCAATCAGGAAAGGAGGACTTACAAATGGCTAACGTATCTGTTTATAATATGGAAGGCAAAGAAGTAGGCAGTATGGAATTAAACGATGCTATTTTTGGTGTGGAAGTGAACGAACACCTCGTACACATGGCAGTACTGCAGCAGCTTGCCAACAAACGTCAGGGAACACAGAAAGCGAAAACGCGTTCTGAAGTCAGCGGCGGCGGAAGAAAACCATGGAGACAGAAAGGAACCGGCCACGCAAGACAGGGTTCTACAAGATCTCCGCAGTGGAAAGGCGGCGGTGTTGTATTTGCACCGACACCAAGAGATTATTCTTTTAAGTTAAATAAAAAGGAAAAGAGGGCTGCCCTGAAATCAGCGCTCACTACTACAGTAAATGAGAACAAGTTTATCGTTGTGGATGATCTGAATCTGGACGAGATTAAGACAAAGAAGATGGTCAGTGCATTAAAAGCGTTAAATGCTGAAAAAGCGCTGGTTGTACTTGGCGGGGACAATGAAAATGTAGCTCTTTCCGCAAGAAACATCCCTACGGTAAAAGTGGCTTATATCAATACGATTAATGTATATGATATTTTAAAATATAACACACTCGTTGTATCGAAAGATGCAGTTGCAGCAATCGAGGAGGTGTATGCATAATGGCAAATATTCAGTATTATGATGTGATCCTAAAACCAGTGGTTACAGAAAAGAGCATGGGGCTTATGGCAGACAAGAAGTACACCTTCTACGTACACACGGATGCAAACAAATCCATGATCAAAGAAGCTGTAGAAAAGATGTTTGAAGGAACGAAGGTGGCAAAAGTCAATACCATGAATCTTCCTGGCAAAAAAAGAAGGCGCGGCGCTGTCACAGGCAGGACTGCGGCCAGAAAAAAAGCGATTGTCCAGCTGACGGAAGACAGTGCGGATATCGAGATTTTCAGCGGCCTGTAAGATTTACGGGTTCGCCAGACTATGTGTAGCTTGCACGATAAGAAAGCATAATAACGATCAAAAGCATCAGCAGGATCGAAAGATTTAGCATCGAAAGGAGAAACAATCGTGGGAATCAAGAGTTATAAGCCATATACACCTTCCAGAAGACATATGACTGGATCTGATTTCTCTGAAATCACAAAACAGACTCCTGAAAAATCTTTGTTAGTACCGAAAAAGAAACATTCAGGACGTAATAACCAGGGTAAAATTACCGTCAGACATCATGGCGGCGGAAATAAACAGAAATACAGAATTATTGATTTTAAAAGAAGAAAAGACGGTATCGCAGGCAGAGTCGTTGGTATTGAGTACGATCCGAACCGCTCTGCAAATATCGCGCTGATTCGTTATGAAGACGGAGAGAAGGCATATATTATCGCTCCGGCTGGCCTGACAGACGGTATGAAAGTCATGAACGGACCAGAAGCAGAAGTAAGAATTGGCAACTGCCTGCCATTGGAAAATGTTCCGGTTGGTACACAGGTACACAATATTGAGCTGTATCCGGGCAAAGGCGGACAGCTGGCACGTTCTGCGGGTTTGAGCGCGCAGCTGATGGCAAAAGAAGGCAAGTACGCGACATTAAGACTGCCTTCAGGTGAAATGAGAATGGTTCCTCTGAACTGCCGTGCAACGATCGGCGTGGTCGGCAATGGCGATCACAACCTGATCAATATCGGTAAAGCAGGGCGCAAGCGTCATATGGGTATCCGCCCGACAGTCCGCGGTTCTGTAATGAACCCGAATGACCATCCACACGGCGGCGGCGAAGGCAGGGCTCCGATCGGACGTCCGGGTCCATGTACACCATGGGGCAAACCGGCACTTGGCCTTAAGACACGCAAAAAGAAAGCTTCTGATAAGCTGATCGTAAGAAGACGTGACGGCAGAGCAATGAAGAGTAAATAGGAGGAATAATCGTAATGGGTAAAAGATCATTGAAAAAAGGTCCTTTCGCAGATGAGAGCCTGTTAAAAAAGGTAGATGCCCTGAATGCTGCAGGCGATAACGCCGTGATCAAGACCTGGTCACGCCGTTCCACAATTTTCCCATCCTTTGTGGGACGCACGTTTGCAGTGCATGACGGCAGGAAACATGTGCCGGTATATGTTACGGAAGATATGGTCGGGCATAAGCTCGGTGAGTTTGTTGCAACGAGAACTTACCGTGGTCATGTAAAAGAAGAAAAAAGGTCAAGAGTGAAATAATTCGCTGATTAGGAAAGGAGGCTCTATTTCATGGCTAAAGGACATAGATCTCAAATCAAGAGAGAGAGAAATGAATCGAATAAAGAAACCAGACCATCTGCAAAATTATCTTTTGCAAGAGTGTCGGTTCAGAAAGCTTGCTTTGTATTAGATGCGATCCGCGGGAAAGATGTAAAAACTGCGCTTGCTATTTTAGATTACAATCCGCGTTATGCGTCTCAGATAACCGCTAAATTATTAAGGTCTGCCATCGCGAATGCAGAAAACAATAACGGGATGAACCCGGATCATCTGTATATCGAAGAATGCTACGCAAATAAGGGACCGACGATGAAGAGAATCAGACCGAGAGCACAGGGCCGCGCTTACAGGATCGAGAAGAGAATGAGCCACATTACCATTGTGCTGAATGAAAGATAAGGAGGGAAAGCATGGGACAGAAAGTTAATCCTCATGGCTTAAGAGTCGGTGTCATTGCTGACTGGGACTCTAAGTGGTATGCAGAGGGAGATTTCGCAGACTGTTTAATAGAAGATTATAAGATCAGAGAATTCCTGAAAAAGAAGTTATACGCAGCCGGCATCTCAAAGATTGAGATCGAGAGAGCCTCAGAGCGTGTAAAAGTCATTATATATACAGCAAAGCCAGGCGTAGTGATTGGTAAAGGCGGCGCTGAGATTGAGAAAGTAAAAGGCGAGCTTCAGAAATATACGAGCAAAAAGCTGATTGTAGATATTAAAGAAGTAAAGAAACCAGATAAGGATGCGCAGCTGGTAGCAGAAAATATCGCGCTGCAGCTGGAAAACCGTATTTCCTTCCGCCGTGCTATGAAGTCCTGCATGTCCAGGAGCTTAAAGGCAGGCGCGCTTGGTATTAAGACTTCTGTATCCGGCCGTCTGGGCGGTGCAGATATGGCGCGTACCGAGTTTTATTCCGAAGGAACAATCCCGCTGCAGACACTGCGGGCAGACATTGATTATGGATTCGCTGAAGCAGATACGACCTATGGTAAAGTAGGCGTTAAGGTATGGATCTACAAAGGCGAGATACTTCCGGCGAAGGGAAATAAGGAAGGAGGCGCTCAGTAATTATGTTAATGCCGAAAAGAGTAAAGCATAGAAAACAGTTCCGCGGCTCTATGAGAGGAAAAGCCACAAGGGGCAACAAGATCACAAACGGTTCTTTTGGTATCGTAGCAATGGAACCGGCGTGGATCAAATCCAACCAGATTGAGGCAGCCCGTATTGCCATGACACGTTATGTAAAGCGTGGCGGTAAGATTTGGATTAAGATCTTCCCGGATAAACCTGTTACTTCAAAACCGGCGGAAACCCGAATGGGATCCGGAAAAGGTTCCCTGGAATACTGGGTAGCTGTTGTAAAGCCGGGACGCGTATTATTTGAGATTGACGGGGTAGCGGAAGAAGTTGCGAGAGAAGCATTGCGTCTTGCTACACACAAATTACCTTGTAAATGTAAAGTCGTTTCGCGTGCAGACTTAGAAGGCGGTGAATCAAATGAAAGCAAGTAAATATATCGAAGAATTACGGTCACAGACACCGGCGGATTTAAATGACAAGCTGACAGAGGCTAAGAAAGAACTTTTCAATTTGAGATTCCAGAACGCAACGAACCAGTTGGAGAATACAGGCAGGATCAGGGAAGTAAGAAGGAATATTGCAAGAATTCAGACCGTCATTACGGAAAAAGCAAATGCCTAAATGGAAGGAGACAATGTCGTGGACAGAAATTTAAGAAAAACACGTGTTGGTGTTGTTGTAAGCGACAAGATGCAGAAAACAATTGTTGTAGCAGTCAAAGACAACGTAAGGCATCCGCTGTATAACAAGATCATTAAAAGAACTTATAAATTAAAGGCACATGATGAAAACAACGACTGCAAGATCGGTGATACAGTCAGAGTCATGGAGACAAGGCCGCTGTCTAAGGATAAGAGATGGAGACTTGTTGAAATCGTTGAGAGAGCGAAATAATAGTACAAGGAGGATTCCAGCATGATTCAGCAGGAAAGCAGACTTAAGGTCGCTGACAATACCGGGGCAAAGGAATTGCTCTGCATCCGTGTAATGGGCGGTTCTACAAGAAGGTATGCGCACATCGGCGATATTATCACTGCGACCGTTAAAGACGCAACACCAGGCGGCGTTGTTAAAAAAGGTGACGTTGTAAAGGCAGTTGTTGTACGTACCGTACGTGAAACAAGACGTAAAGACGGCTCGTATATCCGGTTCGATGAAAATGCCGCAGTAATTATAAAAGATGACCAGACTCCGAGAGGAACCCGTATTTTCGGACCGGTAGCAAGGGAACTTCGTGAGAAGCATTTCATGAAGATTGTTTCTCTGGCTCCGGAAGTATTATAGGAGGTAACAAAGATGGCAATGTTAAAAATAAAAAAAGGCGATACTGTAAAAGTAATTGCCGGCAGAAGCAAAGGCCAGGAAGGGAAAGTCATTGCGGTTAACCGTAAGAACAGCACCCTTCTGGTAGAAGGCGTGAATATGATTACCAAGCATACAAAACCATCCATGCAGAACCAGCAGGGTGGGATTGTACACCAGGAAGGGCCAATTCATATTTCAAATGTCATGTATCTGCATAAGGGACAGCCGACAAGAATCGGATTTAAATTTGACGGAGATAAAAAAGTCCGTTTTGCAAAATCTAACGGTGACATTATTGATTAAGCACGCATAGAAGGAAGGAGGTCCAAAAGTGAGCAGACTAAGAGATCAGTATATGAATGAGATCGTAGATGCTATGATCAAAAAATTCGGATATAAAAACCGCATGCAGGTGCCAAAGCTGGATAAGATCGTAGTTAACATGGGCATTGGCGAAGCAAAGGAAAATGCGAAAATATTAGAAGCAGCAATGAGCGATATGGAATTGATCACTGGCCAGAAGCCGATCAAGACGATATCCAAGAAATCAATCGCAAACTTCAAGATCAGAGAGGGGATGCCAATCGGCTGTAAGGTAACATTAAGGGGCGAGAAGATGTATGAATTTTTAGACCGCCTTGTGAATCTTGCACTGCCACGTGTACGTGACTTTCGCGGCGTGAACCCGAATTCCTTTGATGGAAGAGGCAACTACGCACTCGGCATCAAAGAACAGCTGATCTTCCCGGAAGTGGAATTTGATAAGATCGACAAAGTGCGTGGCATGGATATTATTTTTGTAACAACCGCAAAGACGGATGAAGAAGCTCGTGAATTATTAGCCCGGTTCAACATGCCATTTCAGAAATAAGCAGGAGGGAAATTATGGCAAAGACTTCGATGAAAGTAAAACAGCAGCGGAAACAGAAATTCTCCACCAGAGAATATTCACGCTGCAGAATCTGTGGTCGTCCACATTCTGTGTTAAGGAAATATGGCATCTGCCGTGTATGTTTCCGCGAGTTAGCATATAAGGGACAGATTCCTGGAGTGAAGAAAGCTTCCTGGTAAACCGTGACACCCAGAGAATAGTTAAGGAGGAAATTCAATCATGACAATGAATGATCCAATCGCAGATATGCTTACAAGAATCCGTAATGCAAATACTGCGAAACATGATACAGTAGATATTCCGTCGTCTAAGATGAAGGTTGCAATTGCTGATATTCTGCAAAAGGAAGGCTATATCGCGAAATATGATATTGTAGATGATGGGAATTTTAAAGCGATCCGTGTCACATTAAAATATGGCGCGGATAAAAATGAAAAGATTATTACAGGCATCAAGAGAATCTCTAAGCCGGGACTTCGTGTCTATGCCGGCAAAGAGGAAATCCCTTCGGTATTAGGAGGGCTTGGCATCGCGATCCTGTCGACCAATAAAGGGATTGTTACTGACAAAGAAGCAAGAAAAATGCAGGTCGGCGGAGAAGTATTAGCATTTGTATGGTAATCAGCAACCAGGATCAGGAACACGATTTTGTGAATAAACAGGAGGTACGGGCATGTCACGTATAGGAAGAATGCCAATCGCGGTCCCGGCAGGTGTTACTGTTGAGATTGCAGAAAATAATAAAGTAACTGTAAAGGGGCCAAAAGGTGAATTAAGCAGAGTCCTTCCGTCCGAAATGGAAATCAGGCAGGAAGAAGGACAAATTTTGGTCACAAGACCGAATGACCTTAAGAAAATGAAATCTTTGCACGGTCTGACAAGAACACTGGTCAATAACATGGTCGTAGGCGTTACGGATGGCTATACCAAGCAGCTGGAAGTAAACGGCGTCGGCTACAAGGCTTCCAAGTCCGGCAATAAGCTGACGCTGAACCTGGGCTATTCCCATCCGGTGATTATGGATGATCCGGAAGGTCTGGAATCTGTTGTAGAAGGCAACAAGATTACGATCAAAGGAATTGATAAAGAAAAAGTGGGCCAATATGCGGCTGAAATCAGAGATAAGAGAAGACCGGAACCGTACAAGGGCAAAGGTATTAAATATATTGATGAAGTTATTAGGCGTAAAGTTGGTAAGACTGGTAAGAAATAAATGAAAGGGTGACGAGAGATGGTTAGAAAGGAATCAAGAGCTAAGGTTCGTGAAAATAAACACAGAAGACTGCGCAACCGTATTTCCGGCACAACAGAAAGACCGCGTCTGGCAGTTTTTAGAAGTAATAATCATATGTACGCTCAGATCATTGACGATACAGTTGGCAACACCATCGCTGCTGCTTCCACACTGGATAAAGACGTTAAGGATGCAGTGGAAAAGACTAATAACGTTGCAGCAGCAGCACAGGTTGGCACTGTGATCGCAAAAAGGGCATTGGAAAAAGGGATTACAACGGTTGTTTTTGACCGCGGCGGATATATTTATCAGGGCAAAGTGCAGGCTCTGGCAGATGCAGCCAGAGAAGCTGGTTTAACATTCTAAGTAGGAGGAAACAGTTACATGAAACGTGAAATAATTGATGCTAGTCAGTTAGAGTTAACAGAAAACGTCGTAGCGATCAAACGTGTCACGAAGGTTGTAAAGGGCGGACGTAACATGCGCTTTTCAGCTTTAGTAGTTGTTGGCGACAGCAACGGGCATGTAGGCGCAGGAATGGGTAAAGCAGCTGAAATTCCTGAGGCGATCCGCAAGGGCAAAGAAGATGCTATGAAAAAGCTCATTACCGTAAAATTAGACGATAACAAGAGTATCACACATGATATTCTGGGGAAACATACAGGTGCATCCGTGCTGCTGAAGAAGTCCCCGGATGGTACTGGTATTATCGCAGGCGGTCCTGCACGTAGCGTATGCGAATTAGCAGGCATCAAGAATATCCGTACAAAATCATTGGGATCGAACAATAAACAGAATGTTGTGCTTGCTACGATCGCTGCTCTGACTCAGTTAAAATCACCGGAAGAAGTTGCGAAACTCCGCGGGAAATCTGTAGAAGAGATTGTAGGTTAGGAGGCAGGAAATGGCAGAGAAAATGTTAAAGGTAACACTGATCAGATCTAAAATCGGTGCGGTTCCACGCAACCGTAAGATTATCGAAGCGCTGGGCTTTCACAAGCTGAACCAGACCAAGACGTTCCCGGACAATGACGGGACGAGAGGCGCGCTTCGCAAGATCGCACCGTATGTTAAAGTGGAAGAAGCATAATTTCAGAATAAGGAGGTGTCAGTATGGACTTATCAAGTTTAAAGGCTGCAGAAGGCTCGAGAAAAGATAGATTCAGAAAAGGACGCGGACATGGTTCAGGCAACGGCAAGACAGCCGGTAAGGGACACAAAGGTCAGAAGGCCCGCTCAGGAGCGCCAAGACCAGGTTTTGAAGGTGGCCAGATGCCATTATACAGAAGATTGCCAAAGAGAGGCTTTAAGAATATCAATTCTAAGATAATCGTTGGAATCAATGTATCAGAACTTGAGAGATTTGACAATGATTCTACGGTTTCCGTGGATACGTTAATCGAGACAGGTATTGTTAAAAATCCAAGAGATGGCGTTAAGATTCTTGGAAATGGAGAATTAACCAAGAAGCTCACTGTTCAGGCCAATGCTTTCAGCGCCGGTGCAAAAGAAAAGATCGAGGCTCTTGGTGGAAAAGCAGAGGTGATCTAATGTTACAGACACTTCGTAATGCATGTAAAGTTAAAGAAATCCGGGAACGGTTAGTCTATACATTCCTTATGATGATCGTGATCCGGTTAGGCTCACAGCTTCCTTGTCCGGGTATTGATTCTGCGTTATTTGCAGAATGGTTCAGCTCACAGACCAATGGGGCGTTTAACTTTTTTGATGCGATTACCGGTGGCTCTTTCAATGAAATGTCTATTTTTGCATTGAGTATCACACCGTATATTACATCTTCGATTATTATGCAGCTTTTGACGATCGCGATTCCAAAGCTGGAGGAGATGCAGCGTGACGGGGAAGACGGCAGGAAAAAAATTGCCAGCATTACCCGTTATGTAACGGTGGCGCTTGCACTGATCGAGTCTGTTGCAATGGCGATCGGTTTTGGAAGAATGGGATATCTGACGATGTACAGTACGTTTTCTGTAATCCAGATCGTATGTATCCTGACAGCAGGATCTGCGGTGCTGATGTGGATCGGCGAACAGATTACAGAAAAAGGGGTTGGAAACGGTATTTCGATCGTATTGGTGATCAATATCGTGTCCAGAATCCCGGCTGATATGTCAACACTGTATAGCCAGTTTGTAAAGAACCAGAAAGTTGCAAGAGGCGTACTTGCGGCAGTTGTGATACTTGCAGTCATTCTTCTGACGGTTGTCTTCGTTATCGTGCTTCAGGATGCGGAACGCAAGATTCCGGTGCAGTATTCCAAGAAAATTCAGGGAAGAAAGACAGTAGGCGGACAGAGTACGTTTATTCCGTTAAAAGTCAACACTGGCGGCGTGATCCCGATTATCTTTGCACAATCCATTATGGAATTTCCAGTCGTGATCTGCACCCTGCTCGGCATTGAGGGAGGGACAGGCATCGGCGGCAAGATTTTAAATGGTCTGCAGCAAAGAAACTGGTGTGATCCGGCAGATCCTGTATTATCGATCGGACTTGCCGTATATCTGGTCCTGGTGATTGTATTTGCGTATTTCTATACGTCGATTACTTTCAATCCGCTGGAAATCGCAGACAATATGAAAAAACAGGGCGGTTTTATTCCAGGCATCCGGCCGGGCAAACCAACGAGTGAATACCTGACGAAGATTTTGAATTATATTGTATTTATCGGCGCTGTCGGATTATCGATCTGTGCGGTAGTTCCGATTTTCTTCAATGGCGTGTTCAATGCTAATGTATCGTTTGGCGGCACGTCGATTATCATTATTGTCGGAGTTGTCATTGAGACGATCAAGCAGATTGAATCGAAGATGGTAGTACGGTATTATAAAGGATTCTTAAGTGAATAGAAGTTGTGAGGGATACAGTTTCGGCTGTATCTCTCTTTGCGTATAATGATTGGTATAACAAATCACAAATCTGTTGCATCTGTGGAAAATCTTTCTTATAATGGGATCATAAGCGAAATAGGAGGAAAATTATGATTCGTACCATATTGATTCTGATTTTTTTAATCCTGTTCTTTCTCATCGGTATCCTGATCTGGGGAATAACATGGATCATCGGACGCTTTAACCCATACAGGCAGGATCTGATCTGCCTGCGCAGTGTGCAGTTTGCATTTAAGGTCGTGCTGCTGATTTCCGGGGTAAAAGTAGAAGTCTATGGCGAAGAGCATGTGCCGAAGGACCAGGCTGTACTCTATATCGGCAATCACCGCAGTCTGTTTGATACGGTGATCACTTACGCGAGATGTCCGGGCCTGACCGGGTACGTGGCCAAAGACAGCATGCTTAAGATACCGTTCTTAAGAATCTGGATGAAGCAGCTGCACTGCCTGTTTTTAAATCGTAAGGATATTAAGGAAGGCATGAAAATGATACTGACAGGCATCGACCAGATCAAAAACGGTATTTCCATGTGCATCTTCCCGGAAGGCACCCGTGGTACGGCGGAAACGGAAACGGAGATGCTGCCGTTTAAAGAAGGAAGCTTTAAAATGGCCGAAAAAACTGGCTGCCCGATTATTCCAATGGCAATGGTCCATACCGCGGATATTTTTGAAAAACATATCCCGTTTATCAGACGCACACATGTGATACTGACATATGGAGAACCGATTGATGTCAGAAGTCTGGAAAAGGAACAAAGAAAGCACCTGGGCAGTTATGTACAGGGAGTCATTCAAAAAATGCTGGAAGAAGAGCTGGCAATGTAGGATTCTGTGGGCAAAAGTAACAAAGACAAGGACCTGGCTGCTGTTCCCGACACAGCGGCCGGGTCTTTCCCGTTAACTCTTTCTCGGATAAGTGTCTGCTTTCATTCTTTGCTTGATTCCGGAAAGAATGAAGGAGTCGAAATTTTGCAGGTGCTGGAATTATTTTTGGAACAGGTATAGAGAATACGGAAGAGAATGGGAGATTTCAGGGATGGGATCTCTTTTTATTTTTGAAACTTTTTGGGCATCTTATTCGTATTCTATATGAAAGATTTAACAAGCCGGGGATTCTAAAGAGAATCCTGCAACGATGAGAGGGCATGGTTTGGGTATGCTGATAAATATGGAAAAGGAAGCAGCATCGCCGTTTTTAAAGTATCAGGAGCTGTTATACCGGATCGCGTTTTCCAATATGAAGAATCAAGCGGATGCGGAAGACGTGGTACAGGAAGCTTTTTGCCGTTATCTGAAAGCAAAGCCTGTGTTAGCGGATGATGCACATGAGAAAAACTGGTTTATACGGGTCGTGATTAATATTTGTTATGACCTGCAAAAAAGTGTCTGGTTTTCGCGGACGGTAGGATTTGACGCAGTGCCGGAATGTGAAATGAAGCATTTTCATCTGCCCTATGTACAGGAAGACGAGACACTTTGGCAGGTGATGGAGCTGCCGGCAGCTTACCGGAATCCATTGTACCTGTTCTATTATGAAGACTATTCGATCCGCGAGATCGCAAAGATTATGGGACTGGAAGAAGGGACTGTAAAAACAAGGCTTCGCAGAGGCAGGCAAATGCTGAAAGAAAAGCTGGAGAAATGAGGTGGTGAGTATGCGTATAGATCATACAAGGGAAATCAGAAAGACGGCGGGCGGAAGTTATCATGCGTCGCAGGTGTCTGAGGGAGATTTTTCCAAGAGACTGCGCAGGCATATGGAAGCTCAAACAGCTGCGGCGTCCAAAGAGACGCGGGACAGCAGGATCGAACCAGAACCGTGTGATCGTATGCCATCGGCAAGAGAAGTGGAAGTCCGCCGGATTCCATATCATGCATGTGACCGGGTGGAGGTACACGTGCTGGAGGGGTATACGCTGAAAGCGAAGCTGGATACTGAAAATGGAAGCGGATTGGGCAAAAGCGTTTATGTAGAAATGAAAAATGAAGAAGGAATCAGCAAGGCATGGCTGTTTGAGGAGTGTGCATTGCGTAAGGAGAGTGGAAGCGCTGCAGAGCGGATTGCGTATGAAACTTTCAGGCATTTTAATTCGTAACATAGATAGGGACTGATGTGCATGGAACAGGAGGTATCAATATGAACCGGATCGGATGGGAACAGAATCATTATGGCAATTATTATGCGGAGGAGTATACCGCCGCGGTAAGGCAATGGATGACGGAAGATGACAGCCAGCCAGCGGCCGTCCAGCCAGCAGATGCAGAACCGGGACAGGCCGTGTATTTGGGAAAGCAGAACAATCACCTGATGGAAACATTTGAAAAAATGAGCAATGGGAATACACAAAAACGCGAAGTGCGTACCATTCAGGACCCGTTCGGCCTGCGCAGGAAACAGGAAGCGGGACCTTATGCATCTTACGCAAATGAAAACGGTGTGATTGTATACAATGGTGTTGAATTTCAAACAAGGGGTGACTGCATTTGCCTTGGAAATATGGAAAATCTTGACCAGGTCGTCCGCATTCCGCTTAGCGCGGGCGGCAGTCTGCTTGTCAACCGCAGCTGTATTGGACAGCTGGCACGTGCAATTGGTATGTTTTCACCAGAAGACCAGGGCAGAATCCTGCGCGCTTTGGAACAGGACGCCAAGATTCAGCAAGTAAAGAATGAAATCGAAGAGCTGAAAGGCCAAGTGGGCAAAAAGAATGACGCCGGGCAGGATGCTGGGGATTAAGATTCAGACTGCACGGTTCCTATCGATGGAAGCCGTGCAGAATTTTAGGAAACCGTTTCATGGGTGATTGGAACGGTTACGTTTTTTACAGGTTTTTACATGGTAAACATACACTTCCAATTTCCCTTGATTTCCAACGGCTGTTCAGCCTTTTGCAGTCCATAAACAGAAGCAACCTCCAATACGTAGTCCCCGGGTGCAAATGCATCTGCTTCCAGCACCAGTTCGATTTGTGCCGTCTGTTCTTCCAAAAGACCTGCTGTATGTTCCTGCCTGCCGGATGCCACGCAAATTTCTATGCCGGATGCATCCGTAATACGATATGTGCCGAGTGCGATCTCACTTATAAATCGCGGCCCAAACGGCGGTTCTTGCGTATCTGACACTTGCATCTGCACCGACAGAACTAATTTTTTGTTGTCACGCACTGCATCTGTGACACGGATGGCAATTTCGTCTGCGCCTTCCTGATAGGTTTGTCCGGTGACGGCGCCGTTCCATTGGATCACATTTTGAAAATAACCTTTGAGCGAACGGGCTGTGGAAGGAATACACGCCAGAGCGGCACATCCAAAGATACAGGCGGCCAGTGCTGCGGCAAATATATTCCGGTATCTGCTTGTATTACTTGTATTACTTCTATTGCTTCTATTGCTTCTTTTGTATGCTGTTTTGGCAGTATAGTCTTCCGCTTCCTGTACATGGCGGATGCTGATGCCGCTGATTGCTTCTGACAGTTCTTTTCGTTTCATACCTCATATCCTTCTTTCCTTAAATATTTTTTCAGCTTTCCGCGAATCCGGGACAGCCGTGTGGATACGCTGTTACGGCTTCGCTTCATGCGCAGAGCAAGGTCCCCGATGGAATCTGCATACCAATAGCGGCGCACGAACATTACACGGCTTTCCTGATCCAGCGTATCCAGAAAATCATCAATCAAACGGGATAATTCCCTGACAGACCATTCTGATTCTACGGTCTGCGGTGATGCCAGGCAGTCTTCCAGCTCATCCAGTGCAGCATCATAAAAACTGTTTCTTTTGACTGCTGTATTTGCATGGTATTTTGTAATCGAAAGATTACGCACAATCCGGCATACATAAGCTGACAGCCGACCAGGCCGCTGCGGCGGTATGGTGTTCCAGACACCCAGATATGCGTCGTTTATACATTCCTCTGCATCCAAAGGATTTTTTAAAATATTTACCGCCACTTTCCTGCAGATTGGCCCATATTTTTCAGACAATGCCAGTATCGCTTGTTCAGAGCGTGCATAAAACAAATCTATAATTTCATTGTCCTCCATACAGATCACCATCCTTCCTATTCTTAGTATACTTAAGATCTTTATGATCCTTTCTGTTAGTTTACTATAGATTCGGGCTGGAATCTTACACATAAATGGATTTGTTTCAAATACCTGTATAAAAAAAACAGGGTTACATATAATACGTCCTGTAAAAAGTTATTATATAAAGAAAGAGGTACGAAATTATGATCTTAACTGAAAAAGAGACAACCGCAATCAAAGATCTGCAGACACAGGAACAAAGCTGTATTGAAAAGTACAACAGATACGGAAAAGAAGCAAAAGATATGGTATTAAAGGATCTGTTCCAGAACCTGGAAAAAGAAGAAAAACAGCATTACGAATCTCTTGGCAAAGTACTTTCCGGCAATGTACCAACCTGCAACTGCAATGACAGAGATGGTAAAAATTACAGCCCGCAGGCAACTTACAGTGCGATGACGGATAATGAGGATAAGAAGAATGACTGCTTTTTGGCAACGGACTGTATTGGTACCGAAAAAATGGTTTCTTCTGAATACAATTCCAACGTATTTAAGTTCTCAGAGCCAAGCCTGCGCAAATTACTGGCGGATATCCAGATTGAAGAACAGAATCATGCGGAAATGCTGTATAAGTATAAGACAGTAAACGGTATGGCGTAAGCCGGGATGATACAGGAAAAAGGATCGTAAGCGCTGTCCTTTTTCCTGTATGATATAAGCCGAACCTTTTTCCAAAATTCCAGCAGATACAGTCAATTCCATGTGCAAGCGTCAGGCAAACTACGCTGCATACAAGCATACAGACTACATAGATTACCAGTCCGACAGATTCCGGTTTTTTAAGATCAGAAAATAAAAAAACGGTCAGAAAAAAGAGCAAAAAAGTCAAAGTATGTTATACTAGGAGATACGAAATTCTGCTGTTTAGGCAGACGGATCACAAACAGTAACAGGATTGTTGTGAAACAGCGAATAAAAGAAAGAAGAGGATAACGATCATGAAAATACGCAAATCAACGCCAGAGGATATCAAACAGATACTTTCGATTTATGCTTATGCGCGCAGTCAAATGAAACGGTCTGGCAATCCTGACCAGTGGAAAGACCACTATCCTTCTTTGGAAATCATAGAAGAAGATATCCGTAACGGAAACAGTTATGTGATCGAAGAGCAGGGGACTGCAGAAGATCAGCCGGAAATTGCCGGTGTGTTTGCATTTATCTGTGGCGATGATCCTACTTATGAGCGAATCGAAAACGGAAGGTGGCTGAACGATGAGCCTTATGGAACGATTCACAGAATTGCCAGCAGCGGGAAACAAAAAGGCGTGCTGCGCTGCTGCCTTTCTTTTTGTGAAGCAAAGGCAGCAAATATCCGGATTGATACCCATAATTGCAATGCGATCATGCAGCATCTGCTGGAGAGCAGCGGTTTTTGGAAATGCGGGCAGATTTATGTTGCGGACGGCAGCCCACGGATTGCCTATCAGAAAAAAACGCGGATGTAACAGTAGCCGGAATATACTTTTTGCAGGGCGTGTAAGCAACCGTGCTGGACAGCAGGTCTTCCACAATCTTTGCAACAAGGTCAGCGGAAGCTTCATGCCTTGATCATACGCACAGTAATTTTGCGGTGCCATTCTGCCGCCTATGCGCCGACAGACGGATTATAAAAGCTTTTCTTCCCATTCCGCCTCTTTAAATCCGACCAGGACCTGATTGTCATCTACCAGAAGCGGCCGTTTTACAAGCATTCCATTTGTTGCGAGAAGCTTTAACTGGTCTTCTTCACTCAGTTCTGGCAGCTGATCCTTTAACTGCATCTCTTTGTACAGCATACCGCTTGTATTAAAAAACCGTTTGAGCGGCAGGCCGCTTGTTTTGTACCACTCGGTTAATTCGTCATAAGACGGACGCGCTTCTACAATGTGGCGGTCGGTATAGGCAATCTGATGTTCGTCCAGCCATTTTTTTGCCTTTTTGCAGGTGGAACACTTTGGATATTGAATCAATAACATAAATGGTCTCCTCTCTGTATTTTCTGTTAAAACTTATTATAGCAAAGCCAGGACTGTTTTACAATCAGGGCATTTCACCCAATGCGGCGATGTCATAACGATGCTTTTGCCGCAGCAGATCCGATTGCCTGGTTCTCTGATTTTGGGACGGATGGAAGATCAGAGCGGTGTTATTATAAAATATGGGACAATATTTCGTCTGTGGAGTAGCCTTGATCGGAGATCCATTTCACGAGATGGTTCAGTTTTTGTTCATATTGCTGCCGGTCCTGTTCCCGTTCTTTTTTAAACTGTTGTTCAGCCTGTTTCATGGCTTGTTCGGCGGCTTGTTCGGCGGCTTGTTTCGCGGCTTGTTCGGCGGCCTGTTTTGTAGTTTGTAATAATTGATCGTATTCTTTCCGGATATCCTGCC
>VSNY01000042.1 GCA_009774535.1 Lachnospiraceae bacterium | reverse complement strand
CTAAGACAGTCGGCGTGTGGGCCTCCTGCCTAAGTCTCCGTAAGCGCTGGATTTCACCTCCGCTAAAAGCGCCCCTCCAATGTCCTTCCAGGGTGTATCTCCCATCCAAAGCGCAGCCCACCGCCCGCAGAGTCGTCCGGGAATCCAAAAAATATCGCCTGCAAAGTCCCACTGGATTACCACATAAAGGCAGCAAATATCTTGCAGTTTTTCGTAACCATGATATAATCTGGATAGGTTAATTCTTCCGCAACGAAACTGTTGCAGCATAATACTATTTAAAACAAGGAGGAAACAGACATGACAAGCCAGACTTTACGTGAAGCCCGAACATACGAAGAAACTGCGGAAAAGCTGATTTCAAGCCAGGAGCGCCCGCAGTTTCATTTATCTGCGCGCACGGGCTGGATGAACGACCCGAACGGGTTTTCTTATTACCAGGGGAAGTATCATCTGTTTTATCAGTATCATCCATATGACTCTCACTGGGGGCCGATGCACTGGGGGCATGCGGTCAGTGAGGATTTGCTGCATTGGGAATATCTTCCTGCCGCATTGGCGCCGGACGAGCGCTATGATCAGGGAGGATGCTTTTCCGGCAGCGCGCTGATGCTGCCGGACGGCAGGCAGCTGCTGATGTATACCGGAGTGGTTATGGAACGGCAGAAAAACGGGGAAATGCGTGAAGTGCAGACGCAGTGCCTGGCTGTCGGGAATGGGATGGATTATGAGAAATATGAACAGAATCCGGTGCTGGATGAAACAGACCTTCCGAAAGGGGCCAGCAGGTTTGATTTCCGGGACCCGAAGATGTGGCAGAAGGCAGACGGTACCTACTGCTGTCTGATCGGAAGCCGGCCGTCGGACGGCAGCGGGCAGATTTTATTGTATACAAGTAAGGATGCATTTCAGTGGAAGTTTCAAAATGTATTATGCGCGAATCAGAACCGCTTCGGGCTGATGTGGGAATGTCCGGATTTTTTTGCATTGGATCAAAAGTATGTGCTGCTGACCAGCCCGCAGGATCTGATGCCGCAGGGGCTGGAGTTCCATAATGGAAACGGGACATTGTGTCTGATCGGGGAATATGAGGAAGCAACGGATACCTTTACCGAAGAATGCAGCCAGTCCATTGATTATGGGATTGATTTTTATGCGCCGCAGACAGTGCTTTCACCGGATGGCAGGCGGATTATGATTGGCTGGATGCAGAACTGGGATACGTGCAGTTTTCGTGCGTCAGAGCATTCGTTATGGTATGGACAGATGAGCCTGCCAAGAGAGCTGCGCGTGAAAAATGGCAGATTGTACCAGCAGCCGGTTCGGGAGTTAGAGCAGCTGCGCAGCGGCAAGACGGTCCGGCAGGATGTAGCAGTGGCTGGAATCGTGCAGCTGGACGGCATCCGCGGGCGCAAAGTGGATCTGGAGCTTTCCATTCGCCCGGGTGACGCTGACAGGATGTATCGTAAATTTTCCATCCGCTTTGCGCAAAATGAAAGTTATTATACATCGCTTAGTTACCGTCCGGAAAAATCCATATTAAAAATTGACCGCAAGTTCTCCGGGTCCAGAAGAGCGATTATTCATCAGCGCAGGTGTCAGGTACGTGATCGGAACGGGTATCTGAAGCTGCGTCTGATTCTGGACAGGTTCAGTGTGGAAGTGTTTGTGAATGACGGGGAGCAGGCGCTGTCAGCAACGATGTATACGCAGCAGGAAGCGGACGGGATCTTGTTTTTGGCGGAGGGTGATGTGCGGATGGACGTTGTAAAATACTGTCTTAACGAATGACATATGCCAATAATAAGGATTGGGACTATACAGATAACTTGGTAAAGGGGTGATATCAATGGATGTTTCGGATAAACTGGTAAACTTAGAATCTCTGAAAATGGCAAAGAAACATGATCAGAAGGTATATATTACTGATATCGCGATAAATAAAGTTCCATTTATTCAAGAGGTTGATGACATGGAAAGTTATGTTTTAAATGATGTGGAATATGATTTTAAGCCTTTGGAAATTTTTGTTCCTGATCCAAATTATAAAGTTGATGAAAAAGAATTGGAGAAAAGTATAGAAAAAAATAAGGCAATTATAGCAAGGGCAAGGGAGAGTCGTAAAAAGTATTTGCAACAGACATGATCTTCCCATAAAAGAGGTATTCTAAACTTACGGTTTGTGATGCCTCTTATTTTTTGTACACATCACCTGGTACAAAGCTAACTGGAACGAATCATTGGTCATCAGTGAATATTATTTTTGTTAAATTTTTGTAACAGTTCCATGGATAATCCGAATGGCTGCCATCTTTCTGGTTTATTTCATTCGGAATTTCAAATAACAGTTTTTTTTTCAGCCAGAATATGATATTCTTCTATCTGAACAAATAGGCAGGTAAGCAAAAGAATATGCAAAGGAATACGAAAAAGAAAGCAGGTGCAATGATGGAATTTCGTCCGTGTATTGATATCCATAATGGAAAAGTAAAGCAGATCGTAGGTTCCAGTTTGTCCGATAAGGACAGCAGCGCCAGGGAGAACTTTGTGTCCGGGCAGGATGCGGCGTTTTATGCGCGCCTTTACCAAAAAGATCAGATCCGCGGCGGTCATATTATTCTGCTGAATCCACAGGGGACGCAGTATTATGAATTAAATCGAAAACAGGCCGTCCAGGCGCTTTTGGCTTATCCGGGCGGTCTGCAGATTGGCGGCGGTATTACGCCGGACAATGCGCAGGAGTTTTTGCATGCCGGGGCAAGCCATGTGATCGTTACTTCTTATGTATTTAAAGACGGCAGCATTCATTACGGCAACCTGGAAAAACTGGCTGCTGCGGTTGGAAAAGAGCGGCTGGTTTTGGATTTGAGCTGCCGCAGAGTGGACGGGGGTTATGTGGTTGTCACAGACCGTTGGCAGAAATTTACAAAAGAAGCAGTCACGCCGCAGCTGTTGGACAGGCTTTGCGGGTACGCGGATGAATTTTTGGTTCATGCGGCGGATGTGGAAGGCAGGACGTGCGGCATTGAGAAGGAGCTGGTGCAGCTGTTAGGCGGCTGGGGGAAAATTCCGGTTACTTATGCGGGCGGCGTCAGCAGTTTTCAGGATCTGGATTATCTTCGTCAGTATGGAAACGGCAGGCTGCATGTAACGATCGGGAGCGCGCTGGATTTGTTTGGCGGACCGCTGTCGTATCAAGAGGTGTTGGCATATTGCAGAAAGGACTGATCAATGAATCATTACACAAAACAGGATATTTTAAATTTGGCGGAAGAAGAGGATATTGAATTTATCCGTCTCCAGTTTACAGATGTATTTGGGACTTTAAAAAATATTGCGATTACCAAATCCCAGCTTGTCAAAGCGCTGCATAACGAGTGTATGTTTGACGGGTCTTCGATTGAAGGGTTTGCGAAAGCGGAAGAGTCGGATCTGTATCTGCATCCGGACCCGGATACGTTTGCGATTTTCCCGTGGCGGCCGCAGCAGGGGAAAGTGGCAAGGATTATCTGCGATATTTATAATGCGAATGGCACGCCGTTTGAGGGCGACCCGCGGTATTTACTGCGCCGTGCCGTAAAAGAAGCGCAGCAAATGGGTTATACGTTTGAAGTAGGGCCGGAATGTGAATTTTTCCTGTTTCAATATGATGATAACGGGCATCCGACAACGCGGATCGACGAGCAGGCGGGATTTTTTGATCTGGGACCGGTGGACGCCGGGGAAAATGCCAGGCGCGATATGGTGCTGACCTTAGAAGAAATGGGATATGCGGTCGAGGCTTCTCATCATGAGGGCGCGCCTGGCCAGCATGAAATTGATCTAAAGTATGACGAGGCGCTTTGGACTGCGGACAGTATTATGACCTTTAAGCTGGCTGTGCGCACGATTGCCAAGCGGCATGGGATGTTCGCCAGCTTTATGCCCAAGCCGAAAAACGGCGTGCATGGTTCCGGCATGCATCTGAACTTGTCGCTGGCCAGAGACGGCAGGAATATATTTGCGGATGCAGACGATGCGTGCGGGCTGAGTCCGGAGGCTTATTATTTTATCGGCGGGCTGTTAAAACATAGTAAAGGCATGACGGCAGTCGCCAATCCGCTCGTAAATTCCTATAAACGCCTGGCGCCGGGATCTGAAGCGCCGAATTTTATCGGCTGGTCGCTTAGCAACCGTACATCCCTGATCCGAATTCCGGCATCCAGGGGAAGCGGAACGAGGATCGAGCTGCGAAGCCCGGATTCCGCGGCGAACCCGTATCTGATGCTGGCGCTGTGTCTGCGCGCCGGGCTGGACGGAATCCGCAATCAGACGATGCCGCCGCAGGCCGTCAGCTGCAATGTATTCCGGATGCGCAGCGAAGAACTGAGACAAACCGGCGCACAGCTGCTGCCGGGTGATCTGATGGACGCCGTGCGGGAAATGGAACAGGATGCTTTTATTCTGGATACGCTTGGCCCGCATATCAGTAAAGAATATACGACTGCCAAAAAGCGGGAATGGGAGAAGTTTTGCATGGCTGTTACAGATTGGGAAACGAACGAGTATTTATATCGGATTTAGGCGGCTGCTATGAATATCATAATAGCTTTTCCGAAAATAGAACAGGCAAAGAGCGTACGCAGTATCTTGGTGAAAAGCGGATATACGGTAGACGCGGTCTGCTGCAGCGGGACGCAGGCGCTGCGGGCGGCAAACGAGCTGGACAGCGGGGTGATTATCTGTACCTGCCGTCTGCCGGATCTGGTATATCAGGAATTATATGAATATCTGACGCCGCGGTATGAGATGCTGCTGATCGGTTCCGGGAGTCAGGTGGAAGAATGTACACAAACAATGATTACGACACTATGTACGCCGCTAAAAGTACATGAGCTGCTCGAGGCAGTGGCCCAAATAGCCAGACGGTACGCGGAAAAAAAGAAACAGCGCAGAAAACAGCCAAAATCACGCTCCGCGGAAGAATACAAGGTAATCGCGCAGGCAAAAATGCTGCTGATGGAGCGGGAACATCTGGAAGAAGCGCAGGCGCACCGCTATCTGCAGAAACGCAGTATGGAAAACGGTACCGGACTGGCGGAAACGGCGCGCATGATCCTAAGCCTGCTTCAGGACAGCAGCGGCTCATGCGTCTGATTTTTTGTAAAAGTATTGTAAGAAGTGCGTAAGTTAACGGAGGTGAAAAGATGAAGTTTTCTAAAATGCACGGAATCGGCAACGATTATATCTATGTCAACTGTCTGAAAGAGCCGCTGCAGCAGCCGCAGGAAGTGGCAAAATTTGTCAGCGACCGGCATTTTGGCATCGGCTCGGACGGATTGATTTTAATTCAGCCTTCTGGTTCTGAAAAAGCGGATTTTGAGATGGCGATGTATAATGCCGACGGTTCCAGAGGTGAGATGTGCGGAAACGCGATCCGTTGTGTGGCGAAGTACGTATATGACCGCCATTTGACAGATCAGACCAGTATCCGTATTGAAACGCTGGCTGGAATCAAAGAAGCGGATCTGACCGTTGCGGACGGAAAAGCAGTCCTTGTACGTGTCAATATGGGAAAACCGCAGCTGGAACCGGAAAGGATCCCGGTCAGGTATCCGCAGCCTGCCGCAGCATCCAGCCAGGACAGCCCGCAGCGGCACCAGATTGTGGACTGTGCGGTCAGCGTTGGAGGAAAAGAATACAAAATGACATGCGTATCGATGGGCAATCCGCATTGCGTCATTTTTACCGACGAGGTGGAAGGACTGGATCTGGAAAAAATCGGGCCGCAGTTTGAGCGTCACAGCTGCTTTCCGAACCGCGTCAATACGGAATTTGCAAAAGTGCTGGACAGGCATACGGTACAAATGCGCGTATGGGAAAGAGGTTCCGGTGAGACGCTGGCTTGCGGAACAGGCGCCTGCGCGGTTACCGTGGCCTGTATATTAAACGGTCTTACGGATCGTAAAGTTACGGTAAAACTGACCGGAGGCGATCTGGAAATCGAATGGGATGCACAGACAGACATTGTTTTTATGACAGGGGCTGCGGCTCATGTATTTGACGGAGAAATCGATTTGCCGGCAGTGATGCAGAGCAGATAATTAACTACAAGGAGTATGTATATGTTTCAGATCAATGATCATTATCAAAAGCTGCCAGGCAGCTATTTATTCAGTACCATTGCAAAAAAAGTATCAGCATTTACACAGGAACATCCGGACAGGAACGTGATCCGGCTTGGCATTGGAGACGTGACGCAGCCAATCGTACCAGCTGTAATCAAAGCGCTGCACCAGGCGGTAGATGAAATGGCTGACGCGGATTCTTTTCGCGGCTATGCGCCGGATCTGGGATATGATTTTTTACGGCGCGCGATTGCGGATCATGACTACCGGGCAAGGGGCTGTGAGATACAGGAAGATGAGATTTTTATTTCGGACGGAGCCAAATCAGACTCCGGCAATATCCAGGAGATTTTTTCTGCGGAATGCCGGATCGCAGTAACCGATCCGGTCTATCCGGTTTATATTGATTCCAATGTAATGGCGGGCCGCTGCGGCGTATATGACAGCGCGGCCCAGATGTGGAGCAATGTAATTTATATGCCGTGTACAAGGGAAAACGGGTTTGTGCCGGAATTTCCAAAAGAAACGCCGGATTTGATTTATCTTTGTATTCCGAATAATCCGACTGGAACGACCATTACAAAAACACAGCTTCAGGCATGGGTTGACTACGCCAATGAAAAAGGCGCGGTGATTATTTATGACGCGGCTTATGAGGCGTATATTACGCAGGCGGATGTAGCGCATTCGATTTATGAATGTAACGGCGCGCGGACCTGTGCGATTGAGATCCGCAGTTTTTCTAAAAATGCCGGATTTACCGGCGTGCGCCTTGGCTTTACGGTGGTGCCGAAGACTTTGCTGTGCGGGGAAGTTTCTTTGCATGGGATGTGGGCCAGACGGCACGGAACCAAATATAACGGCGCGCCTTATATTATCCAGCGTGCCGGGGAAGCAGTCTATTCCGCGGCCGGACAGGCGCAGCTGAAAGAGCAGATCGCCCGTTATATGAAAAATGCGGCGGTTATCAAAGAAGGGCTGTCTGCGGCCGGATATGAGGTATATGGAGGCGTGAACGCACCGTATATCTGGTTAAAGACGCCGGGAAAGATGAGTTCGTGGGAGTTCTTTGATTATTTGCTGGAAAACGCCAATGTCGTCGGGACGCCGGGATCTGGTTTTGGCCCGTGCGGAGAAGGGTATTTCCGGCTGACAGCTTTTGGGAGCTATGAAAATACAGTGGCGGCGCTGGAGAGAATCCGGGCAATGTAAGGACAGTTGGTTATTTGCTGACAAGAACGGCTTTTGACGGTAGGAAATACCGGCAGAAGCCGTTTTTTGCAGGATGTTATGCAGCGGCAGACATGCTCATCTTCTTTGCGGTTTTACGACAAATAGAAACGCATATGGGTATTTCTGCTCTGCTACCAGCCCGGCACTTTGCTTAAAAACCCTGAAAAATCCAGTAAAACAGAGAATTTTGTCGAAAAAAGCAGATATTTCATGATTCATGTTTTTTCATAAATATATTGACTTTCTGCCCAAACCCGGCTACAATAGATAACGATTAGTAGTCTGTTGCCGGACGGCAAAGGACTGCTGAATATCATTTACAGGAGGGGATAAAATGCTCATTCGCAGGGCACAGGAATCGGATCTGGAAGGAATCAATCAGCTGTTAATCCAGGTTCTTAAGATCCATCACAAAGGCCGACCGGATTTATTTCAGGAAGGGGAAAGGAAAAAGTATACAGATGAACAGCTAAAAGACATTATCCATGACAGGGATACGCCTGTTTTCGTGGCGGCAGATGAAAACGGGCAGGTGCTTGGTTATGCGTTCTGTATATTCAAACAATATATAAATGACAATATTTTAACAGATATCAGGACTTTATATATCGACGATTTGTGCGTAGACGAACAAATCCGCGGACAGCAGATCGGCAGGAAGCTGTATGATGCGGTGCTGGCGTTTGCAAAGCAGGAAGGGTGCTACAATGTGACCTTAAACGTATGGGCCTGCAATGAAGCAGCGATGCGGTTTTATAAAGCATGCGGCCTGAAGGTGCAAAAAACGGGGATGGAAGTGATTTTATAAACGGCATGCCGCGCTGCCAGGGCCGTTTGTCTGGCCTGACAGGCATCCGTTTTTTGCAGGAGAAGGCTGTCTTTAGGAACAAGATCCAGGAACAGGATTTGTTCCGCTGCATTTATTTTTTTATGGAAGCGCGCTTACGCATGGTAGGATCTAAGATGCGTTTGCGGATGCGCAGGCTTTGCGGGGTTACTTCCAAAAGCTCGTCGGTATCGATAAAGTCTAACGCCTGCTCCAGACTTAAAATACGCGGCGGAGTCAGCGTCAGCGCTTCATCTGCGCTGGAGGAGCGGGTATTGGTCAGATGTTTTTTCTTACATACGTTTAACTCGATATCTTCCGGTTTTGCGCACTGGCCGATGACCATGCCGGAATAGACTTTTTCTCCGGTGCCGATAAACAGCTGGCCGCGTTCCTGGGCGCTGAAAAGGCCATAGGCGATGGATACCCCCGTCTCGAACGCGATCAGGGAACCTTGCTTGCGGTACTGGATATCGCCGCGGTAAGCGTCGTAGCCGTCAAAGATCGTATTGATAATGCCATTGCCTTTGGTATCGGTCAGAAAGTCCCCGCGGTAGCCGATCAGGCCCCGGGACGGGATGCGGAATTCTATGCGGGTGTAGCCTCCTGCGATCGAATGCATATTGCGCATTTCGCCTTTGCGCTGGCAGAGTTTGTCAATCACGGCGCCGGTAAATTCATCCGGGACGTCTACATAGGCGATTTCCATAGGTTCGGTTGTTTTGCCGTTTTCGTCTGTCTTGTACAGCACTTCTGCTTTGCTGACGGCAAATTCGTAGCCTTCTCTGCGCATATGCTCAATCAATACGGACAAATGCAGTTCGCCGCGCCCGGATACTTTAAACACATCGGTATCCGCAGTTTCTTCCACACGCAGGCTGATATCTGTATTCAGCTCACGGAAGAGACGGTCGCGCAGATGACGGGACGTGATATATTTGCCTTCCTGTCCGGCAAGCGGGCTGTCGTTGACGACAAAGTTCATGGCGATGGTCGGTTCTGAGATTTTCTGGAACGGAATGGCCTGCGGGCTGCCCGGCGCGCAGATTGTATCACCGATATGAATATCCGCGATACCGGAAATCGCTACAATGGAACCGATCTCTGCTTTTTGAACGTCGACCTTATTTAAGCCGTCGAATTCATACAGCTTGCTGATTTTGACCTTTTTGCATTTGTCAGGATCATGGTGGTTGACCACGACGGCTTCCTGGTTGATGTTCAGGCAGCCGTTGTCCACTTTGCCGATGCCGATGCGGCCGACGTATTCGTTGTAGTCGATCGTACTGATTAATACCTGGGTGCTGGCGTCCGGGTCTCCCTGTGGAGCAGGGATGTAGTCGATAATGGTTTCAAACAGAGCAGTCATGTCCTTACGTTCATCGTTTAAGTTACGAACCGCATAGCCGTCTTTGGCGGATGCATACAAAAACGGACAATCAAGCTGCTCGTCCGAAGCGTCCAGGTCCATAAACAGTTCGAGTACTTCGTCAATCACATCATCCGGACGGGCCTGCGGGCGGTCGATTTTATTGATGCAGACGATGACAGGCAGCGCAAGTTCCAGAGCTTTCATCAGTACGAACTTTGTCTGCGGCATAGCGCCTTCAAAAGCGTCCACGACAAGTACGACACCATTTACCATTTTTAATACACGTTCTACTTCGCCGCCGAAGTCCGCGTGTCCAGGTGTGTCAATAATGTTGATTTTTACATCTTTATAAAAAACAGCGGTATTTTTGGAAAGGATCGTAATGCCGCGTTCGCGCTCAAGGTCATTGGAATCCATCACACGTTCCTGTACTTCCTGGTTGGCGCGGAAGACGCCGCTTTGTTTTAAAAGTTCGTCCACGAGCGTGGTTTTACCGTGGTCGACATGGGCAATAATTGCAATATTACGGACGTTGTCTCTTGTAATTTTCATAATGATCCTTCTTTCTATGATTATTTTAGAGGTTTTTTGGTTATTTTGCGTAAATTCCCATGCGGTTTATAAAAATTTCAAAAATTTGCGCATAAATAGTAGATGACGATTCGGGATTTTTCGATTATAATATACTTATCCCCGGAATTGTTCCCCGCCCATTTTATCATATTTTCAGCCTGGTGCAAGAATTTTTGCCAACGCTTGCTTAATTTAGTCGATATGACAAAAAAAATGATTGTACGAAAGCGAAATATAGAAAAGTTTTTGAAATTTTGGAAACGATATATTATCGACAGGTTTTTCGGTGTTTTTCAGAGAGGGAATGGTAAATTCTGTCTTGTTAAAAACGCCCCGTCCGGTGAGAGGGTTTCCAAAAGGCCAGTGGTACCGGGGTTCTAAATACGGTGGTGTAAGAATACAATGGTAGTAGCTGAAATCGGCCCGGCATGCAGGGCTGAAATAGTACCGCTTGGCAGTAAGAAGGAGTACATAAAATCAGATCAACTGTCACGTTTGAAAAGAGGAAGGAGATTTAAATTCATGGCAGATAAAATATTTGAAAACAATCAGGTAACTATTGCGGGTAAGATCGTGTCTGATTTTGAGTTCAGCCACGAGGTGTATGGAGAGGGCTTTTACATGGTAGATGTATCCGTGAACAGGCTGAGTAATTTTGTGGACTATATTCCGGTTATGGTATCGGAGCGGCTGATCGACACAACACAGAATTATATTGGCCAGTACATCTATGTAACTGGCCAGTTCCGTTCTTACAACCGCCATGAGGAAAAAAAGAACCGTCTTGTATTGTCTGTATTTGCAAGGGAACTGGAATTTATGGAGCAGGAGGAAGAGGACGTAAAAAGTAATCAAATCTTCCTGGACGGTTATATCTGCAAAGAGCCGATTTACCGCAAGACGCCGCTTGGGCGTGAGATTGCCGACCTGCTGATTGCGGTAAACCGTTCTTACGGCAAATCGGACTACATTCCGTGCATTTGCTGGGGCAGGAACGCGCGGTTTGCATCCGGCTTTTCCGTAGGCGCTCATGTGCAGATCTGGGGCAGGATACAGAGCCGTGAATATGTGAAAAAACTGAACGAACTGGAGACGGAAAAACGGGTTGCCTATGAAGTGTCCGTCAGCAAGATCGAATATCTGGAAGAAAAGGGCTATGAATAAGAAGCCGTTTGTTAGAATGCTGAAAATTTCATAAAAAAATTGCATTTCCTGCAAAGGTGTGGTATCTTAAAGGAATCTGAAGCAGGTTTCAAAGCGGAGAGCGATCCAAAGGAGGATATTATGGGTTCAGGCAGGGTTCAGATTTATTATGGGGACGGACGCGGAAAATCAACCGCCGCACTGGGATATGCGCTGCAGACAGCGACCGCAGGCAAGAATGTATTTTTGATTCACTTTTTAAAAGGCAAGATGGCGACCGAATCGGCGTTTATGCAGCGGTTGGAGCCGGAAATTAAGATCTTTCATTTTGAAAAATCGGAAGGGCGCTATGAAGAGCTGTCCGAGCAGGAGAAGACAGAGGAGAACCGGAATATTAAAAATGGCGTAAATTTTGCCAGGAAGGTTCTTTTGAATGACGAATGCAGCCTTCTGGTATTAGATGAGCTGCTGGGAGTGATTGATCATGCAGTGGTGACAAAAGAGGATGTGCAGGCCCTGTTTGACGCGAAGGCAGAGGAGACGCAGATCATTGTGACAGGAAGGAAGCTGCCGGACTATCTTAGGGATATGGCAGATGAGATTTATCAGATTCAGGCAGAGAAAAGCTGAGCATACCTTGACAGATGCTCCAAACAGTGCTATAGTCAGAAGTAAGAAGAATTGCATAAGGTGGATAGAGGTTGCGTAATCCATCAGTAGGGTATCCGATGCGGCAGGCGCAGGGGAGGATACCGGAAAGGGGAGAGCGCCGAAAGGGCCGTCATCCTGTAGATCGGTCCTTGGGCATGGAGTGAATAATTCTATGACTGTCATCCGAATGAAATGAGGATGGGGCGCTATCAGGCTGGAAGGTCAAGTGAAAATTTCCGGCCGTTCTATGATGATAAAAGCCGGCTCATCAGAGCCGGCTTTTTCGGTTGTTTAAGTTTGGCATCAGACGTTGCTTATCAGACAGATCAAAGGCAGGAGGAATCAAAATGGCTTTATTTAAAGGTGCGGGTGTTGCGATTGTAACACCAATGAAAGAAAACGGAGACGTGCATTACGAAAAACTGGAGGAACTGATTGATATTCAGGTAAAAGGCGGCACGGACGCGATTATTATTACCGGGACGACCGGGGAATCTTCTACTATGACGGAAGAAGAGCATGTAGATGTGATCCGCGCATGCGTGGAATTTACGAAGCACAGAATCCCGGTAATTGCAGGAACCGGTTCAAACTGTACAAAAACAGCGATTTATTTATCACAGGAAGCGCAAAAAGCAGGTGCGGACGGTCTGCTTGTCGTTACGCCTTATTACAATAAAGCGACGCAGCCTGGGCTGATCGCTCACTATACGCAGATCGCACAGGCAGTCAGCCTTCCAATTATTCTGTACAATGTGCCGGGCAGGACCGGATGTAATCTGCTGCCGGAGACCGTGGCATATTTGTATCAGCATGTGGAAAATATTACCGGCTTAAAAGAAGCGACCGGAAACATTACACAGGCGTCTAAAACAATGGACTTAACCGACGGCAGGATCGATATGTATTCCGGTGAAGACGCAGTGATTCTTCCGCTTTTAGCCATTGGAGCGCTTGGGGTAATTTCTGTATGGTCAAACGTAGCGCCGATGGACGTACATAACCTGTGCCAGAGCTTTTTCGACGGCGATCTTGAGACGTCCCGCAAGCTCCAGCGTAAAGGTCTTGCGCTGATCGACGCGCTGTTTTCCGAAGTCAGCCCGATTCCGGTAAAAAAAGCAATGAACCTGATGGGCATGGAAGTAGGGCCGCTGCGCGCGCCGTTATGTGAAATGAGCGAGGCGGGCGCAAAGAAACTGGAAGAAGTTATGAAGGCATACGGGTTATGTTAAAAATAGGATAAAAATAGGATAAGAAAAAGAAATCAAAGATACGTAAGATGGAGGAAAATAATTATGATAAAAGCAATCCTGCATGGATGCAATGGGAAAATGGGGCAGGCCGTTTGTTCGGTCTGCGCAGAAGATGACGGGATTGAAATTGTGGCAGGCGTTGACGTATACGATGGAAAATCCAATCCATTTCCGGTAGTTCAAAAAATTTCAGACTGTACAGCCGAAGCGGATGTGGTTATTGATTTTTCCAACGCAGCTGCAGTGGACGCTTTGCTTGCATACTGCGGTGAAAAAAAGATTCCTGTCGTATTGTGTACAACCGGACTGTCCGAAGCTCAGCTTGCCAGCGTGCAGCAGACGGCGGAGCAAACCGCTGTGCTGCGCTCCGCGAACATGTCGCTCGGCATCAATACACTGACGGATCTGCTGAAAAAGGCAGTCCGCGTATTTGCACCAGCGGGATTCGATATCGAGATTGTGGAAAAACACCATAACCAGAAACTGGATGCGCCAAGCGGCACGGCACTGGCACTGGCGGATGCTATGAACGAAGAACTGGCAGAAGATTACGAATATAACTATGACCGCAGCAAAGAGCGGCAGCAGCGGAAGAAACATGAGATCGGCATTGCTTCGGTGCGCGGCGGAAATATTGTCGGAGAGCATGAAGTCATCTTTGCCGGGACGGATGAAGTCATTACGCTAAAGCATACCGCTTATTCCAAAGCGGTGTTTGCAAAGGGTACGGTAGAAGCGGCCAAATTCCTTGCAGGGAAAAAAGCGGGAATCTATGATATGCAGGATGTGATCCAGGCCAAATAGAAAAATATATCCATGAGGATCCGGGAGAGGTCCAGCGGCGCAGAAACCGCTGGATCTTTTCTTTTAGAAAATTTAGAAAAAATAATTGGCCGCTGACTCACAAAGAAATACAACCATGCAGCATAAGACAGCAATGCCTACCATATGAACGCCTTTCCACGCCGCTGCAATGCCGACAAGCAGCGCCAGAATCCCGGCGGCCGGAAACTGCGGCGCTTCGATCATCGCGGGAAAAGTCATAACCGCAAGTGTGACATACGGCACATAGTATAGAAAAGACCGTAAAAACGGATGCCGGATCTTTCCGCGGATCAAAGTCAGGGGCAGCACGCGGATCAGGCAGGATACCGCCGCGGCTACCAGTATGTACAGATAAATATTATGCTCCATATCCGGATACCTCCTTATTGGAAATCGGCTGGTCTGGCGTCTGCGCATCGTCTGCGTCCGGTTCTTCCTGAATCGGGAAGAAGGCAGCCGCAAGCCCTGCAATTACTACTGTGAGAAGACTGATCTTCATGCTGGCAGACATCTGATCGAACAGGGGAATCCCGGATACGATAAAGCTGACGGCAAAGCTGGCGGTCACGACGCCTGCGACCACTTTATTTTGCTTGGACGCCGGAGTAATAATTGCGACAAACATGCCATACAATGCCACGCTTAAAGCGCTGACTACCGACGCGGGCAGGATATTCCCCGCTACGATGCCAATCGCTGTGCCAGCCGACCAGCCAGGGAGAGCCACCAGCATAGCGCCGTAATTATAATAGGGATTCAGCATACCCGGCCTTGCGATGCTGATGCCGAAGATCTCGTCCGTAATGCCAAAGCCTGTGAAAAAGCGGTGCGGCAGGGAAGTATCCGCATGGAATTTCTGACTGAGCGCGCAGCTCATCAGCAGATATCTGATATTCGTGATCAAAATCACAACCGCCATTTCCAGGTAAGGCGCATTTGCCATGATTACGGTAAATTCTGCATATTCTCCTGCAGAAGCATGGTTTAAAAAGCTGGACAAAAATCCCTGGAACGGATTCAGTCCGGCTTTTTTTGCGACAATTCCGAGGGAAAATGCGACGGCAAAATAACCTGCCGCGATCGGGATGCCGTCTTTAATGCCATCGGCAAAGGCATTTTTATTTTTGTTCATTGATCGTTCTCCTTTTCATTCCGGCGCGTTTGGAAGCCTGGCCTTCAGGCTGGCTGTTACAGTTCCATAGTAATACTGCCTAAAAGCTCCCATGCGGCGTCGCGTTCCCGCTTTTGTTCCATCGTCAGGTTATCATATGCGCAGAGCATAGGATGCTCTCTTGCGCCGTCGTTGCGCGCCGCTCCATAGCGCCAGTTATAAAACGTATAAAACCGCAGCCAGCGCAGATGATCCAGTCTGCGGTACTGCTCCAGCACCGCTTCGGTCTTTTTTGTCTCACAATAGACCTGGTATGCCTGTTCTATAATCTCCGGCGTAAATTCCGTGATCGTTTCATCTTTTAATAAAATCCGGATCTTCATCAAAAGATGGTCTGCCGCGGATATTTTTGATTCCCGGTGGAAATCATCCAGATTTTCCCAGCTTTTGGTCGGATAGGAAACGGAACGGCAGAAGATCTCATTGATCGTAACGGCCGCCCGGTTCAGCGCGGTACGCATAATCTGGTCTGGCGTATAGATCTCCTCATTCGTTCCAAAATAGCAGACGCCCGGCGCTTTGCGGTTACTGTGCAGATGGATTTGCCCGTGGATTTTAAAATATTTATGCAGCTGCCAGAAAATACTCCATCCCTCAGGCTCGTCATCCGGGCAGATAATAATCCGATCCGCCTGTTCCATAACGGCCTGCTGCGATTCCCAGAACATATCATGAAAGATCAGGGAATCCATCGTCTTTGAAACTTCACCCAGCGAAAATGTCTCGTACAGATAACGGTGCGTTGCGAGAAATTGTCGCGCGTCTCCAAAAATATGGTAAGCCACATGCTGTCCGACCGATATCACATTGGTTAAAATCGCCCGTTCCAAAATGCAGCGTCCATAATTCCCAAATCCGATGATCACAATGGTATTTTCATGACTGCACAGCGGCTTTGACCGCCAATACTGTCTGGCGCAGCAGTCATAACTATGGAAAAACCGGATATTTCCCGAAAGATGGTCCTGCCCGTTGGTGGTTCTTGCATAGACTTCTACCGGAAGGGTATGTAAATCAATGGCGCGGGTATTGACGCCGATATCGTTTTCTTTCATCAGAAAAATCCGGCATTTTGAGCCGATGCCTTTTTTGCATGCTACGATTCTGGCTGGAGAGACGTTAATAAACAGGCTGGGATAATCCGGAAATTCCATCTGGTCATCTTTTTTCTCTCCGAAGATAATGACAGCATCTGCATCCTCTTTACAGATGTTTGCAGCCAGCGTATTGGCTTCCGAGCCGTAATCCGCAAAATAATACCAGTTCTTATTCCGCTGGAAACCGAGCAGGAACAGCGGAAGTCCCTCACTGGTAATAAAAGAGATTACAGCCCCGAACAAGGTCATCATAATGCCGGCGGACAGCAAGAGAAATACGACGCCGACCGCTTGTCCTAACGCTGTAACCGGGATCAGATCGCCGTAACCGACTGTCGTCAGTGTCACGAGGGAATACCAGAATGCGTCGCCAAAGGATCGGATCGTGGCTTCTTGCTCTGCGTATTCGGACAGGTACAGGATCGTCAGCAGAACGATATAGATCAGGAGCAGTACGGCAGTCATGTACCGATAGATTTTATTCCGTCTTTTCATTCGGGTCTGTCTCCTTGACATCATATGATTCTTTCAGATCTGTAAATCTTTTTACAGTATAGCGTTTTCCGGAAGGAAAGTCAATCGTCTGCGGGAATGGTTATTTTTTGCGAAATAGGAATCCATAGGCACGGAAGGAAAAAATGTCCTGTATGAAAGTGTGTGCAGTGGAGAATTTAAACAAAAAGCGAATAACGATCGGAGGCGGAATATGACACAAACAGCGATATATGGTTATGTACGTGTTTCAAGCACAGACCAGAATGAAGACCGGCAGATCCTCGCCATGCAGGAAAGGGGCGTCGCGGCGGATCATATCTTTATGGATAAGCAGTCAGGCAAAGATTTTGAGCGGGAGCAGTATCTGCGTCTTATGCGCATACTGCAAAAAGGAGATCTGCTCTATCTGCTCAGTATTGACCGTCTGGGGCGCAATTATGAGGAGATCCAGAACCAATGGCGGATTCTGACCAAAGAAATCGGCGTGGATATCTGCGTAATTGATATGCCGCTGTTAGATACCCGCAATGGGAAGGATCTGATGGGGACTTTTATTGCGGATCTGGTGCTGCAGATTTTGTCGTTTGTGGCGGAGTCCGAGCGGGTGAATATCCGCAAACGGCAGGAACAGGGCATTGCTGCGGCCAGGGCGAAGGGCGTGCGGTTCGGAAGGCCGGGACTTGCGGTGCCGCGGGAATTTCCTGTGATCGTGGGGCAGTGGGAAGGTAAAGAAATCTCGTTTGCAGAGGCATTGCAGAAAAGCGGCATGAGCCAGGCGACATTTTACCGCAGGCTGCGGGAGTACCGTATGCTGCAGAGGGAATTGTTGTAATACTATCAAAAAGTGTACTTTTTGATAGCAAAACTGATTGAAAAAATTTTAGCATATCATTTGAAAAATGTCCAGAATTTTTTAGAAAAATGTCATTGATTCTGTGCGTATTCATGAAAATCAAGCATTATTTTATCGAAAAAGCGCAATTCTTCTTCTTTTTTCCATAAAATGTGATGCCTTACGGGAACTTCCAAAAAGTACACTTTTTGGCAAAAGCGAATCTGGTGCAATGGGTGATGGGACTTTGCGGGGAGGAAAGGAAGATGAAGATCAGGCTGGCGGTTCTTATGTCAGATCAAATATATTTGTCCGGATTTGCGGATCTTTTGGTGCTGCGGTATGCGGATCATATAGAGCTATCGGTATTCACGCAGGCGGAAGCTTCTGTGGAACTGATTCAGAAAAACAGGCCGGATATCATACTTGTGGAACAGGCGTTATTGGAACAGCCTTTGGATGGTTTTGCGAACAGCAGGATCGCCTGTTTTGCGGAAGAAAAAGGCGCCAGTATGTGGAGGGGATATCCGGCTGTCTGTAAATATCAGAAAATTTCTGCCATTTATCAATGTATCGCGGATCTTTACGCGGAAAAAATGGAAGCAGAAGCTGTAAAGCTGAAAGGAGATCTGAACAGCAGGAAAATTGTTACATTTTTTTCAGGAGCGGGCGGTGTCGGAGCTTCGACGGCCGCGGCAGCCTGTGCGTGTTTTCTGGCGCAGCAGAAAGAGCGGGTGCTGTATCTGAACCTGGAGCAGACCGGGGTGGCGGACCAGTTTTTTTCCGCGCAAGGAGAAGAAGACTTTGGTAAGGTTTTGTATGCACTGGAAATGTCGTCTGCATCGCCTGCCATCAGGATGGAACATGCGCTGCGCAAAGACGACAGAGGCGTTTATTTTTATGCGGGATGCGCTTCGGCGCTGGATATGGCGGAACTGGACGCGGAACGGATGGAGGATTTGTTTGAGCAGCTGGGCGTAATTGATTTGTTTGACTGGATCATTGTGGATATGGATTTTTCGCTTGGCAAAAAGATTTACGAGCAGATCGGGCGGTCGTATGCGACGATTTTGGTTTCTGACGGGAGCGTGATGGCCAATGCGAAGCTGGAGCGCAAACTGCAGGCGCTGGAAATTGCGGCGCAGCAGCAGGAAAAGATACTGTTGAGCCGGATCTTTATTCTGTATAACCGGTTTGGCAGCAGGGATGGCAAAAAGATCGAAGGCAGCGCGTTTAAGGAAATCGGCGGTATCAACCGTTTTGCAGACGCGGGCACACAGGATCTGCTGCGGCTGATGGCACAAAACAAAGTATTTCAGGAAATGCTGCAGGAAGGTATCTGATATGACAAAAGAGCAGGAAAACAGTCTGGTGACGAGCGTGCGCCAGTTTATCGTTGAGTCCGGGGTCTTAAGCGAATGGTCGGATCAGGAACTGGAAGACCAGATCGAAGCAGCTGTTGAACAAAAGCTGCAGGGACAGTACTGCGCACAGAAACAAAAAGCGGGTATTGTACAGCAGATATTCAGCGGGATTCGGGGGCTTGGGATTTTAGATACGATTTTAAAAGATTCTTCGATTACGGAAGTAATGATTAACGGGCCAAATCATATTTTCGTGGAGCGAAACGGCAAAGTTACGCAAATCGAAGAAACATTTGAAGATGAAAAGCGTCTGGAAGACATTATTCAGCGTATTGTGGGCGCGGCCGGACGGGAAGTAAACCAGGCGAATCCGATTGTAGATACGCGGCTGGGTGACGGGTCCAGGGTAAATGTCGTGCTGCGTCCGATTTCGCTGGGAGGCGCAGCCGTAACGATCCGTAAGTTCTCAAAGAAGCCGATGACGATCGCGCAGCTGATCCGTTATGGTTCTATTACGGAGGAAATTGCGCAGGTGCTGCAAATACTGGTAGAAGCAAAATATAATATTTTTATTGCAGGCGGGACAGGTTCCGGCAAGACGACATTTTTAAATGCGTTGTCCAATTATATTCCAAAAGATGAACGCGTAATTACCATTGAAGATTCGGCGGAGCTGCAGATTGCAAATATTGCGAATCTGGTCAGCCTGGAGACAAGGAATGCGAACAGTTCCGGCTCCGGGCAGATTACGATCCAGGATCTGATCCGTTCGTCGCTGCGTATGCGCCCGGAACGGATTATCGTCGGGGAAGTCCGCGGAGGGGAAGCGCTGGATATGCTGCAGGCGATGAATACCGGCCATGACGGTTCTTTGTCGACCGGGCATGCCAATTCGACCGTGGATATGTTAAGCCGTCTGGAGACAATGGTGCTGCAGGGAGCGTCCGGTATGCCGCTCGCGGCTATCCGCATGCAGATCGCATCTGCGCTGGATCTTATGATCCATCTTTCCAGATTGAGAGACCATACCAGAAAAACGATGGAGATTACGGAGGTGCTTGGCGTCAGAGACGGACAGATCCAGTTAAATCCGCTGTATGTATTTGAGGAAGACGAACACAGTACACAGGCGAAAGTGTCCGGCAGGTTAAAGCGTACGGCCAATCCGATGAAAAATGTCCATAAGCTGGAGATGGCCGGGAAGAAGGTAATTTTATAAAACTGTAAGAAAACCACGGGAGGGAAGAACGATGGCAAGGCAGGCAGAAGAGGATCTGGGCTTTGCGGTTCCGGGGCAGGAGGAAGAAGCAGAACGCATCAGCCGCCCGGTGGAGGAACACACAGATAAAGAGGGAAATATGTCTCTGTTCTGGCTGTTGTCGCATTATAACAAAGAACATGCGGCCGCTTACAAAGAACAAAGGGAACGAAAAAAAGCAGAGCAAAACGGCAAAAAGCATTCCGTCCGAAAAAGAAAGCAAAAGGCAGCCCGACAGGATCATCCGATACATCCGTCTTTGGACAGTATACAGCCGGAGTCTGCGGCAAAGGCTGAATCTGGCGCTGATGAAAGGGAGAGTCATTTTGGTAAAACGGTGTATGTAGACAGAAAACAACGGCCGGGTCTTTGCGCGGAACAGGAAACGCCACAGGCCGTGTTGGAGTGTATAGGGTTTGCGCAGACGGTGCCGCTTTTACAGTTTCCGTTTTTGATCGGCAGGAGTTCGCAGGGAGTCAGCTTGTGCATTGCGGATAATAAAAAGGTCGGCCGCAGGCATGCGGTGATTTTATACCGCGACGGGCAGTATTATATCCGGGATTTGACATCGCTGAATCATGTCTATGTGGATGATGAACAGATCCCGCCGGAAAAAGACATACGGCTGCATGACCAGGCAAAACTAGTACTTGGAAATGAACCATTTATTTTTCATTTAAACAAAAGGGAGCGGGAGATCAGGATATGAAGGAGGAAATCATTGGCAGCCGCAGATTTTTGATTTATCAATTGTCGCCCGGGGAAGTGATCCATCCGGTAGTTTTAAGAATGATGGAACACAATGCGATACAAGGGCTGCTTCCGGTTACGTTTTTGCAAAAGGACCAGCAGCAGATTTTAAGATATGACTGCAGCGGCATGACTGCGCTAACAGAGGATGACAAGCAGTGGCAGGACGGTATCTTTTTGGTATCTTTGTTTACGGATCTGGCGGGTATCCTGCTGGAAGCAGAAGCGTATATGATCCGGGAATCGTTCTTTTTGTTCGGAACGGATACGGTATTTATCACGCCCAAAGGGAGAGCGGCGCTTGTCTGTCTGCCGCTGGAAGGCGGACAAAGTATTACGTTCAGACAGTTTTGCAGCGGCATGCTTGAACGATTGGCGGCTGCCGGGAGTCTGGGCGGCGGACTGGCGGGCCGAATCAAAGCATATCTATCCGGCGATGCCTTTTGCACGCAGGAATTTTTGCGTCTGCTGGACCAGGCGGAATTACAGTCAGCCATATCCGCGCCAAAAGCGGCTGTCCAACAGCCGGAACCGATTGTACTTGGGAAAAAAGAAAGAACGGAAACGAAAAAGAAAGCAGCAGGGAGTATCAGCGGCTGCCTGCGCCGCAAATCATCAAAGGAAACGATTGCCATTGACAAAGAAGAGTTCCTGATCGGTAAAGGAAGCGCCTGCAACGGTTACAAGATCCGCGGCAATTCGTTTGTCAGCAGGCAGCATGCGAAGATCACCAGACAAGGGGACACGTTTTCGATCACGGATCTTCATTCCACCAACCATACATATGTCGGCGGCAGGATGCTTGCTCCCGGGCAGACCGCCGTTTTGGAAGACCAGACTGTGATCCGGCTTGCCAATGAGGAATTTTTATTTTTAATCAGGCAGCGATAAACACGGAAGGATACAAGAGATGAGTCAGAAAAAACAAGAAAAACAGCCGTCCGAACCGGCAAAAAAGAAAAAGCGCAAAGAAGTGAAATATTACCAGTCGGTAACCGGTATGCGGATGCTTAATTACAGAGTCTATGTTATGAGCCTGCCGGAAAAACTGCTTTATGTTCTGCTTGCATGCGGGGCGGGCGCGTTTGTGGGATATTTATTTTACGGAGGCGTTGGAACGGATGAATTTGGCCGTGCGACGAAAGTTACCTATATTTGGGATCTGACGGTTATGGGCATCTTCGGGCTGTTTGCGGCAAAGCTGTATCTGCCGATCCGTACAAAACAGCTGTGCATAGCCAGACAGAACAAACTCAAAAGTCAGTTCCGGGATATGCTGGAAGCGGTAACGACATCCCTTGGGGCTGGTAAAAATGTGCAGGAATCATTTTTGGCGGCTTATGAGGATCTGAACAACCAGTATGAGCAGGGCGCTTATATTCTGCAGGAACTTATGGCAATTAATGCGGGGCTTGCCAACGGTATCAATGTGGAAAAACTGCTGGCGGATTTTGGCGGACGCAGCGGCTGTGAAGATATCGCGGATTTTGCGGACGTATTTGAGATCTGTTTTCGCAAAGGCGGCAATATTAAGGAAACCGTACGCATTACCTATGAAATTTTAAGTGATAAAATGGCCGTGGCAGAAGAGATCGAGACGATTGTATCCGGCAGCAAATCCCAGCAGACGCTGATGCTGTTTATGCCGATTATCCTCGTTGCGCTTATAAAAATGACAAGCGCGGAATTTGCCGCAAACTTTACAACGCCTGCGGGTCTGCTTGCTACGACGGCAGGAGTCGTGATCTTTATCGTATCTTATTTTGTAGGCAGAAAAGTACTGGATATTTCGATTTAAGGAAGGAGGGATTGTATTGCGGGTCATTTATCCGGCGGACCTTTTTGTACTGGCTTTTGGCGCGGCTGTGTTGTTCGTATGGTTTGTCTTGTTTGCAGCGGGATATCGGCACGCCGCTTTGTTCGACAAGCTTGCGAAAGAGGATTATCCGCTGAAAGAGCTGTATTTTGTAGGTTTTGCGCTGCTGAAATATGTAAAGAAAAATTATAAGACAGAGAAAGACCGCAGGAGGCGGCGGCAGCTGGCAGTGCTGTACAGCGAAAAATACGCGGAATTCTATCTGCGTGCGGTGTACTGCAAACAGGTAACGATGGCTTTGCTGGTGCTGGCGCTGGCAGCGCCGATGTATGGATTTTCGCAGGGATCTTTGCTGGTGTTTTTTTTGATGCTGATCGCGGCAGGCGCAGCGTTTTATTATTACGGAGAAACAACGGTAAGCAAAGTTGCCGCGCGCGGCGAACAGATGCTGCTGGCATTTCCGGGTGCAGCTTCCAAACTGGCTCTTTTAATTAACTCCGGCATGATCTTACGGGAAGCATGGGAGCGGGTAGCAGCGTCCGGGAAAGGAGCGCTGTATCAGGAGATGCGCAACAGCGTTGTATTAATGCGCAACGGCTGGTCAGAGACAGACGCGTTGTTCTCCTTCGGGCAGCGCTGTATGGTTCCTGAAATTAAGAAGTTTACATCTACTTTCATTCAGGGAGCAAAAAAAGGAAACCGGGAGCTTGCCTTATCTCTGACAAGACAAAGCAAGGAAGTGTGGGAATTAAAACGCCAGCTGGTCCGCCGCCAGGGAGAGATGGCGAATAATAAGCTGATGATTCCGGTGTTTCTGACATTTATCGGTATATTAATTATGGTCATTGTGCCTATTTTTTCCAATATCGGCGCATAACCAGATTGATATAAAAAATTTTAGGGAAGGAGGAGTGAAGGATGAATGAGATCGCGGTTTTGCTTTATACCAAATGGCTGATGCTGAAAGGCTGGGCGGCAGATGGGATTCATGATTTCCTGACAGATGAGCAGGGGGATGTGAATATTGTTTCGATTGTGGTACTGATTGGAATTGCCGTAGTGCTGGCGGTGTTATTCCGGTCGCAGATTGAAGGACTGCTTCAAACGTTGTTTGAATCAATTGGAAAGAATGCGGAAGAGGCTGTATCAGGAGGCGCTTAAGCGTTAGATGCAGTTGGAATAAGACTGGATATTTATAGTTCGAGCAGTATAGAACAGAACGCTGAAATTTGGCCGCAGAGCGGATGCCGGAATCCAGCGCGTTTCCAATGCATCCGGCGTCCGCATAACGAAACGCATGTATTGCCAGGCCGCGCAAAATGCCTGTCTGTCAGAAGGAGCAAACAATGGTGGAAAAAGAAAAAAACGGGGAATACGGCGCGGTACTGATTGTCGAAGCAGTGTTTGTATTTCCGATCATGTTTATAATCGTATTTGTCATGCTGATGGCCGGCAGCGCTTTTTTCCAGCATGCCAGGGTAGAACGGCTGGTTGTGGAAGCGGCTCTTGACGGGGCGTCCCGGTGTGAAAACCCAATGCTGGAAAAGGTAAGCAGCACTGGCAGTGTTCCGAAAGAGATTACCGCCGACACCAAAGTCATGCCATATCGGTATCTGCTTACCCAAAACGCAAAGAAGATCGGCGCTGAAATCGGAGGAGAGCTGGAGCAGAAGGTCAGAGGGCTGCAGTCCGTCGGCTTTTCCGGTCTGGAGCCGAAAAATGTATCTGTAAGAGCGACCCCGCATATGTTTATTCTTGTCTCCAGTTTTCAGGTGGAATGTGAATTTGATATTGAACTGCCCATCCGTATGCTGTTTGCAAAAGAGAATTTTCGGTTTCATTACGCGGTCAGCATGACCGAGCCAATTGGTGATCCGGCGGAGTTTGTGCGTAATGTGTCTCTGGTGCAGGATCTTTTGGAACGGAATGAAACGGTCATGGAGATTGCGGGAAAGTTTCAAAAGGCTATGCAAAAGCTGGCGAAATATCTGAATTAAACGGGGGAGATTATGAAACGAAAGCACAAAAGAAAGGGAAGCACAGGGGCGGTGACCGTTTTTTTGACGATGATCTTAGTTCCGTGCATCATTGTAGTCTGTGCGTTTGATGATATCAGCAGGGTTCAGTTAAGCAAGGCCGGGGCTTCTTCGTCTGCAGACCTGGCCTTGTATTCGCTGCTGGCGGATTACGATGTGGATTTAAAAGAATATTACGGCCTGGTATCTTCGTGCCAGAATATTGAGCAGTATTTTGATAAAACAGAGACATATTTCCGCGGCATGATGGACGCAAAGGGGATTCCTGAAGAACAGAGCAACTTGTTTACCAAGTATCTGCATTCGTTACAAAACGGAAATTTAAAAATATCGGATTTTCTTCAGGTAACGGTGGAAGAAGCAGAGGTAAAGGAAGCGGAACAAGCACAGTTGGGAGAAAATCCGGCGCTGATTGAGGACGGCATCGTGGAATTTATGAAATACCGCGGGCCTGCGTCGATCCTTTCGCATATTTTTGAACGTTTTACGGCGCTGGATTTCAGCGGGGTTTCTTCGGATCTTGATGATAATGAGAAAATCGTGGAGAAAAAGAAAGTATATGCCGAGGCGGAAGGGGAGCTGCTGGAGGCGGCTTTATACAGTTATATTGCAGTCAGCCAGTATGAAGATGCATGGAAGGGCGATCATCCGCTGGCGCAGAAAGGTTATGACGGGGTAGCGCAGGATTTATCCGGTCTTTGGGAGGATTTGAAACAGGTCACAGAGCTGACGGCAAAATATTACTTTGCGGACACTGACCATCTGCAAAAAATATCGTTTCCGAAATACAACAGCAATCATGTTCCGGGCGCTCCCGCGGAAGATGTAGGTGTGAAAGTCGATGGGGAAGATGGAAGCGGTTATTATCTGGATGCGGCTCATTTGCAGAAGGCGCTGGAAGGCGTTGGCGAGATCGTGGACAGCGCGCGGGAGTCAATGAATACGATTGTAAGCCGTTTTCCGCAGTATCACCAGGGAGATAATCCGGCCGTTTATCTGCTGGAAGTGCAGGATGTGTTTCAGGACAGTATGGAACTGGCGGTTTTTTCTGCAAATATAGATCTTTTGCTGAAAAAAGAAGCGGATATACAGACAGCCATAAATATGGAACCGCTGCCCGAAGGGGATGATCTGCCGGACGGGTGGCAGGAACTGCTGCAGCAGGCATTAAAAAGTATCCAGGATTTCAAAAAGATCGTTTCATCGGCAGACAGCGGCGGGTATGCCGCGAATGTACAAGCCTATGATGCATGTGTATCCAGCCATCTGAACCGGATTCAGCAAAGAGGGTATACGTTTGCAAGCAGGTTTACAGGAAAAGAAGAAACGCTTGCCGGATTCGCGTCGCAGATTGCAGGCCGTATGCCGAAGCTGCGCAGCGTTTTGCAGGATTTGTCGAATCGGTTATCCATAGCTGTGAACGGCGGTAAGGTAATGGTGAATGACCGGGAAAAACAGGCGGTTTCTCTGGATGAACTGGCGGATCTGGCGCAAACGTACCAAAATGCCAGAACGGACTGGGGAGCGGCGGCGGACCGATATGATACGGATTATGCAAAGCAGGAAAGCGACGAATACCACGGCATTACCGCAGACAGCGGCGAAGCGCTGAATCAGGAACAGAAACAGGCGCGGGAAATGAAGAAGCTGAGCGCCGAACTGGCAGCCCAGATCGACCGCAAAGCGGTACAGGAGCTGAAAAAAAGACTGACCAATATTCAAAAAGATCTGCAAAGTCTTTTAAAGGCGATGGATTCGTTTACTTACGGCGGCGAAAAGGCAGATACGATTCAGGACGCGGATACACTGATCCATCTGGGGCGGACCGTAATGCCGCAGCGTTCTGACCGTTCACTTAGCCGGAATGAGGCGGATGCGGCTTCGTATTTTCGGTCGCTGATCCAGCCTGGCACAAAGGAAGTGTTTCGCGCGCCAGTCATCAGCAATGCAGCGGACGGCAACCAGCCGGATCTTGCCGTGCAGACGCCGCGGCTGTATCAGTTTTTAAAGTCCAAATTTGAAGGTAAGGCCGGGCAAATCGAAGAGGGCGCCGAGGAAAATCAGAAGCGCAATGAAGCATATAAGAAAGATGCTGATGCGAAGAAAGAGGATGCGCTGAAAGTAAACGAAGGCATGGAAGGCAAAGGGAAAGACATAGAAGGCGGGCACGGAGGCCGTTCGGTTCATGCAGGAACGATTATTTCCAGTATCGCGGGAGTTGTGAACAACATATTAAACGGAGGCGGAGACAAGCTGCGGGATAAGGTCTATGTATGCGAATATATTATGGATATGTTCAGCTATTCTACCATCAACCTGGAAGAAAAAGGGAAAAAGAAGGATGAGCAGCAAAACCAGGGTCAAAACCAGGATCAGGACAAAAAAAAGAAACAGTCTTTGACAAACCGGGAAATTTCAGAAGCGAATAACTGGGCAAATCTTGGAGAGGTGGAATATGTTTTATTTGGAAATTCGTCGATCGACCAAAATCTGACAGAATCTTATCTGAATATTTTCGGGCTGCGGGAGGCTTCCAATCTGGTATCCGGTTTTGTGCTGTTTTATCATGGGAATAACGCGACGGCCCTCGCCATCGAAGGGATTGCAAATGCGGTTATGTTAGCGACCTATGGGATTGTGCCGGTACAGCTGACGAAATGCGTACTGATCGGCGTGCTGGCAACGATGGAGTCTTCCTATGATCTGACACAGTTAAAAAAAGGCAAGCCGGTTGTGTTTTATAAATCGACAGACAAGGAATGGCATTATGCCATTTCCGGAAATGGATGCAGCGCTGGTTTTTCTACATCTGCCCAAAATACAGGTACACAGGAAAAAGGTATGTATTACAGCGATTATATGTATCTGTTTTTAATGATTGGAGTCAATTCCAGCATCTATGAAGACATGCTGCTGCGTACGGGCGATCTGGTGGAAGCAAATATGAAGATCGTAAAAGGAGAGGAGTATGATCTGGCGAAAGCGCGCAGTTATTTTCATCTGAAGGCGAAGGTACGGGTACAGCCGCTGATGCTGACGCTGCCGAATGTATTTTCCATGGATGTCTTCGATTACTCCGTATTACTGTAAAATAAAGACTGGTGTACGTATG
>VSNY01000041.1 GCA_009774535.1 Lachnospiraceae bacterium | reverse complement strand
TTCCAGTTGAAAAAATGCAAAAGAGAATATAAAATACTTATAGTCACTGTTTAAACAAATAATAATTACTATAAGTACATATACAAATGAAAATACAGCAGGAAAATAAAGGATAACTATGAAGATTACGCAATTATTTAAAATCTACTGGCCCGACAACGGCGGCGGTATTGCAAAAGTGATGGAAAGCATTGCATCAGGACTTTCAGACTGTCAACATGAAATTATCGTATGCCAGGGAAACAGGCACAAAAAAAGTATGGACGATCGTTACCAGGGGATCGCGGTGCGCAGATGCAGGCAGATTTTTTCGCCAGTCTCCACGCCGGTTTCGCTGCGTTTTTTATATGATGTAAAAAAACGCACCAAAGATACAGATATCGTTATCAGTCATTTTCCATATCCGATGGCTGACCTGGCTGTTTTATTCGGTCTGTATTCCGGCCGCCTGGTCGTGTGGTGGCATTGTGGTTTTGAAAAGTATGAAAAACTGGCTCCGTTTTACCGTCCGCTTGTCCGGCATACATTAAACAAAGCAGACCGGATTCTCGTATCATCCAAGGAAAATATAAAAAATTCTGCCCTGCTGTGGCGTTACCGGAAAAAGTGCAGTGTGATTCCATTTTGCGTAGATCATGAATATTTGGAAAGAGGAAATGCCTATCTGCAGGCCTGTGAAATGCAGAAATCTAAGACAGCGCAAAAGATAGCGCCAAAAGAACTTATGGCAAAAAACCGTCCGGTCAGGATTTTATTTATTGGACGGCTTGTCTGGTACAAAGGCTGCGACGTGCTGTTAAAAGCATTTGCCAAAATCCGGCATACAGACTGCCAGCTGATTCTGGTAGGGGGCGGGCCGCTGGAGAAGGAATTAAAAGACCTTGCAGCGGCGTTAAAACTGAAAAACGTGATCTTTACAGGAATGATTTCCGAGGAAGAAAAAATGCGGCAGATCGAAGACTGTGATTTTTTGGTGCTTCCCTCTGTCTCCAAAGCAGAAGCGTTTGCGGTCGTGCAGCTGGAAGCGATGGCATTTGGAAAACCAGTTATTAATACAGCGCTAAAAAGCGGGGTGCCGTATGTCAGCGTTGATGGGGTAACCGGAAAAACGGTGACGCCAAGAAGTGTCCGTGAACTGACGGCAGCGATGGAGGAGCTGGCATGCAATGAACCGCTGCGCGCGCAGTATGGAGCAAACGCGCGCCGGATTGTGCAGCAGGAGTATACGCAGGAATTAATGGTCAGCAGGCATCGGCGGGTATTTGAACAGCTATGTAACGGGACAGAAGTACAAAAAAGGCACAAAGCTTAAAAACGGGGTTTGGAAAAGATGAAGATCGCTTTTGACGGACAATTATTATTAAAGGAAGAACGGACCGGAATCGCGTGGAATACGCATAACCTGGTACTGGAACTGCTGAAAGATCCAAAAAACAGTTGTGTGCTGCAGTGTTTTCGGGAAGGGTACACAGACAGGCAGATGGGGATACTAAAAGAGTACTGGAAGGCCGGGTGCCAGATTGAGTACAACAGCCGCATCAGCCACACGCTGTACAAACTGCTCTGGATGGTTTTTCCGGTGCCGTACCAGGTGTTTTTTCGGACAAAGGCAGATATTACGCAGTTTTTTAACTATGCAGTCCCGCCCGGGGCATCCGGTAAACGGGTAACTTTTTTTTACGATATGGCGTATCGTTCCTGTCCGCATACCGTAAGCCGCCGGACTAAGATCTGGCTCCAGCTGTGCATGAGAAGATCCTGCAGGCGTGCAGACCATATTATTACTGTATCCGCGTTCAGCAAATCAGAGATTATAAAATACTTAAAAATCCCAAAAGAGCAGATTACCGTAATTCCCTGCGCCGTTGACCATTCTGTATTCCATCCGGACTATCCGAAAGAGCAGATTTGCAGAGTCCGTAAAAAATATGGCATCCGGCAGCAATATTTTCTCTATATGGGAACGATTGAACCGCGCAAAAACCTGGAACGGCTGATTGGGGCGTATGCCAGGCTGCACCGCAAATACAGACAGGTACCGCAGCTGGTGCTTGCCGGAAAAAAAGGGTGGCTGTGTGAAGGTATTTACGAAAAGGCACGCAGGCTGGGATTGGGGCAGGATCTTCTGTTTACCGGGTATGTCGCACAGGAGGACAGCCCACTTTTGCTGTGCGGGGCAAAAGCGTTTTTGTTTCTGTCGTTATATGAAGGATTCGGCATGCCGCCGTTAGAAGCGATGGCGTGCGCGGCGCCGGTGATTGTATCCAATACGGCGTCTTTGCCGGAAGTCGTGGGGGATGCCGGACTGCTGGTAAACCCTGAAAGCGAGGAAGAGATCTGCAGCGCGATGGAGCGGATACTGTATGATCAGGATCATAGAGAACAGCTTGGAAAAGCCGGAATGGAAAGAGCCAGGGAATATACCTGGGAGAAATCAGCGGTGATGCTGACGGAAGTTTATCAGAGATTATTGCGTGACAATAGGTAGCCGTTTTATGTGTGATCTGAACGGTTGCTATTTGTGAAAAACATCGAAAAATAACATAATTTCCCTTGCTTTTTAGTGAAAATTAATGTAATATTAAGGAACACAATGGAAGATTCATTGTGGAAAAGAACCAGATCTAACGAAACGACGAAAGGGAGGGAATTTATGTTACACAAAATGAAGAAACTGCTGTCTGTATTCCTGGCGCTTGCGCTGACGCTTGCGATGGCCGGTATGCTGCCAGTCCAGGTACAGGCTGCAGAGGGGGATGTTGTCATTACCCTGTTGGAAACAACAGATATCCACGGACATCTGGTAGAGACACCGGGCAGTGACAAGGCAGAATACCAGTACCGGATGGCGTATATGGCAAAGCTGTTTGATGATTATCGTGCAAAAGGCGATACCATCGTCTTAAACGGCGGAGATACGTTCCAGGGTACACCATTATCCAATCTTTCTTTTGGAAAGTACCTGATCCAGACACTGGACGCTATGAAATTCGATGCTTCGGCAGTTGGCAATCATGAATTTGACTGGGGCATTGAAAAGGTAACAACCAATCAGGCGACCTTAGCAGACAGCCAGATTCCAATGCTTGCCTGCAATATTTTTGTAAAAGAAACCGGAAAGCTGGCAGATTTTGCAAAACCGTATACGATAATTGAACGCAGCGGAAAGAAAATCGCAGTGATCGGCTGGGCGGATGAGTATTCCGCGGATATTATGGCAGAGCGGATCGCTCCGTATACGATCAGCGAAGACGCGTCTTTAGTCAACAATCTGGCAAAAGATTTAAAGGCCAAAGGGGAAGCGGATGCCGTTATCGTATTAGCGCATGATGACGCGCAGGAAGCGGCAGAGAAATTTGAAGCCGGCAATATTGATATTTTATTAGGCGGACATTCCCATCAGATCAAGGTCGGAACCGGCAGCAACGGCATTCCTTACGGCCAGGGCAACCGGGAAGCAAGAGGCTTTGCGACAGCGACAATGACAATCAGCGCTGACAACAAAGTATCTGTGACAACGCCGGAATATATTGATATTTATGAAAACTCGGACAAACTGAAATATTCCGAAGCCAACAAAGCAGATTTCAATGAGCAGATCCTGCAGATTTCCAATACAGCCGTAGATGAAGTAGCGCCTCTTTTAAACCAGGAAATTGCAGAACTTCCGGTCGCACTGGACAGGACTCTGATCGAAGGAACGCTTACTTCCGTTATGGGCAACTGGATTACGGACATGATGCGTTATGGAGAAGATGCAGATTTTGCATTTTGCAATGACGGCGGCATCCGTACGAATTTTGAAGCGAAAAAGCTGACCGTTAACGATATCTATACCGTAGCGCCGTTCGGCAACCTGATCTATAAAATTGAAATGAAAGGCAGCCAGATTGTAAAGCTGTTAGAGCAGGTGGTTGGCAATGATTCATCCAATATGCAGATGTCCGGTCTGACAGCGAAATATGACTTAACGCTGCCGGAAGACGCGCAGGTATTTGACGTATGTCTGGCTGACGGTACGCCGATTGATTTGGAAAAGACTTATACGCTTGTGACCAATGAATATCTGGCAACAGGCGGAAATAAATATTCCGCGTTTGTGGAAGACCGTGTGTCATCCGTGAATACAAATGTAGCGGACAATATTTCCCTGATTGAAAAAGTAACTGAATTAGGCAAGCAGGGACCGCTTGTGGTTGACGCCGCGCCTAGGTTTATCGAAGCGTCGAAGCCGGCAGAAGTTCCTGGTATGGCAGAAAAGAAGACGTCTTATGCAGGCTGGAAATTCAACTTAAAGATCAATGGTCTGACAGAAGATGCAAAAGTCGTTTACAGTACGAGCAATAAGAAAATTGCAGCTGTAGATCAGAAGGGGAAAGTAACTGCAAAAGCAGTTGGAACAGCGACAATCACTGCAAAAGTAACACAGAATGATACTGTATATAAGCTGAAATTGAAAGTGACTGTGAAAAATCCGACTGTGAAGCTGACAGCTTCTGCCAAACAGCTGACGGTTGGAAAAGCTTTTACGTTCCAGGCTAAGGCATATGGTCTCAAAGGCGATATTACCTGGACTTCCAGCGATAAGACAGTAGCAGCGGTTACAGCCAAAGGCAAAGTAACTGCAAAAGCAGCTGGTACGACAACGATTCGTGCAGAAGTGGGCGGAAAGAGCGTATCCTGCAAACTTACGGTCAAAGCGAAGTAATAGTAATCTCAAGATTGCAGTCAAAGCAAAATAACAGGAATCGCAAAATTGCAGTCAATAAAGATCCTTGTAAAAGGCGGGCGGCAAACAGGTTTTGCAGCCCGCCTTTTCTGGAACATGTCTTAAAAATTTTTTTCGCCGTCTGTCCATACAATCCCGGATTCACTGCATAACAAATTCATCCGGATATCCCAAGCATCCACAGGCAGCTTGTCCGTAATCTGGCATCCGTAAGCACATCCGGCAAGTTTCACCGTTTTTCTTTCTGCGAAATAACGGTCATAATAACCTTTTCCATAACCAAACCTTCCGCCCCAACAGTCAAATACGGCTCCTGGTACAAAGCAAAGGTCTGGTTCTGCATAAAACGGCTGCTTTGCTTCTGTCAGAATTGGTTCCATTACATGAAAACGGCCTTTTTGCAGTTCGCCCAGGTCGGTAATTTCGTAAAAAGCCATATGTTCTCCGGCCGTTTTAGGAAAAGCAGCATGTTTGCCGTTTTTCAAGGCATCCCGGATCACAGGCAGCAAAGACACTTCATTTCCAAGCGGATAGTAAAAAAATACTGCCTGTGCTTTTTGATAAACATCCCAGTTCAGCACCAGATCTGAAATTTCGTCCGATAACCGTCTGACAAGATTTTGCGGCATTGCCTGACGCTTTGCCAGGTATTCCTTGCGGATTTTGGCTTTGTTCGCCGCTTTGTCTTTTGATTCAGTCTTTTGCATGTTTTTGATTCCCGTATTTTTCCCCAAGATTGACGATGGTGCCGTCTTCCATCTTTAGATCGATCTGGTTTAACTGGCTGCGGAGGTTGCTGCGGACAGATGCAAGATACTGTTGACGTAAAAGCTGCTGTTCTTTTTTTTCTTCTTCTGTTAAGCCCTCTGCCTTGGATTTATGGTATAGTTCATTAATGCGGCTGATATTTAATTCTGGCATATTTTATACTCCGTTTCTTTAAAATTTCCGATCTGACAACGACTTTATTTTAACATAACTGTATCATAGAAAGCAAATCTTAAAGCAAATATTTTCATGCGCCGCTATTATGGGTATTTCCGGACAAAGCTATACATTTGCGTGAAAAACTTTCCACTCCATCCATATGACCCAAACATAAGCCAGCGTCTTTGGGATCATCAGCATCCCGATTACAGGCAGCGCTCCGCTGAATAAAACAACTGGCAGATAAAATCCAAACGAAAGCGCGACTGCAAGCGGCATATGTTGAAATGCCAGGTTACCGGATTTTTTGGTTTCCTGTGTAAAAATAACAATGATCAAAATGCCCATTACCGCAAACGGCACATTCCGAAGAATGCCGTAAGCCAGCGGCTGGCGATAGATCAGCCACTCGTTTTGCGGAAGCAGACAGAAGCCGATCCGCAGCGCCGCCAGCGCAGACATTGCTGCGGTCAGGTACGTGCGTCCTTTAATTTTATAATAGTCTCTCCAGACAATGTATAAAATCAGATAAAAGATTGTCATTGTAATAGATGTAACAAATTTTCCGAATCCAAGAGCTGCCGCATTTGCCTCAAGACCCGTCGTAAACAACGCGTAGCAGCGCGGCATCAGATGGAATGCGTCGCCTGCACCAAGCAGAGCTGCCATGCAGCCCATTTTTTTATCAAGTGTTGTCTTTCCTTTCAAAAGCATGATTAGCCCCGTGGTCAGAGCGAATCCAAGATATATGATATCAAATACTGTTTCTGCAATTGCCTGTGCCATATAAAATCCCTCCTGATTTTTAACTTTTATAAATAACGCGGCCGATCAGATGGATCAAAAAAGCGGCCTCCTGCTCGTCTTCCTTTAACAGTCCGATTAGATTTCTGCGGACAAAAGATACAAACTGTTCCCTGGTAAAATCCCCTTCCCAAAGATCACTCCGGATACCAGGATCACGCTCCAACAGACGCGTCAGGATTGCATCCAATTCCAGTTGTGCATAAGCCATAGATTCCTTCCCTTCGCGCCGCACCCCGCCCAGACTATGCATCAGCTTACCAGCAGACTGATGGATTTGTTCTTTTAGATACAGCATAATCTGCAGCAGTCCATCACAAAAAGAATCTGCGGTAATGGCAGCATCCATTTCCAAAAGCGTCTGTTTCCAGTATTCCTTTGTAAGAGCAAGAAGGATTTCATCTTTATTGGAAAAATAATTGTACACCGTGCCGCTTGCCACGCCTGCCTGTTTCGCGATGGATCGTATATTCAGGTTGTCCATACCTCCCTGGTCAGCTAAATCGCGTGCAATAGACAGTATGGTTTCCCGCAGGCTGTCATCTTTCTTTTTCATGATCGCTCCTTTCCCCGGTTCTTTAATGAACATGTTCATTTATATTCTATGCTTGTTATGCGCATCTGTCAATACTTTTTTGAAAGGAACCATGCAGATCGTAACAGTTCTCATACCCTATTGAACGGTTACTTTTGAATACGAAATACAGCACGCTAAATCCCCAAACAGCCTTGCATCTGCCACTCAGTCATGTTATGATAAATACGCTTAAAAAACCATATGAATCAGAAACAAATAGGAGTTACAGGCAGCTGAGAATAAATCTTCGTGTGTATCTTGAAAATAGAAATAAGATATAGAAATAAAAATAGAAACAAAAACAGAAAGGAAGATATAAAACCATGCCGGTACAAGGAGAAACAAGAGAAAAAATAAGAACGAAAATACGAGAACCCAAACACTATCAAGTCATTATGCATAACGATGATTTTACATCCATGGAATTTGTCGTGGATATTTTGATCGATATATTTCATAAAGACCAACTGGAAGCGGAACGACTGATGCTGCTCGTGCATCAAAGCGGCAGAGCTGCCATCGGCTCTTATCCATATGATATCGCCATAACAAAAGTGCAGGCGGCTACCGCAAGGGCAAAAGGGGAAGGGTTCCCGTTCCGCATGACTGTAGAGGAGGCATAATCATGCAGGTATCACAGGAAGTAGCGAAAATAATGGAATCGGTATTTCTGCTGGCAAGAGACGCGCATTTTGCCTGGGTAACGCCGGAACTGATCTTATATGTGGCCTGTCAGAACCCGGTGTTTGCGCAGGCATTTAAAAACTGCGGCGGAAGCCTGTCGGAATTAGACCAAAATTTAAAGACTTATTTAGAAGAATATATGGAACCAGGCGCAATCGACGCAGATACTTGCCAGGATACCCCGGAATTGTCACAGGGTGCGGGGAAACTTTTATCCATTGCGTGGGAATCAGCAGGAAACAGCGGGCGCACGGTTGTAGAGCTGCCGCATGTGATCCATGCTTTGTATGAACTGAAAGAAAGCTATGCTGTCTATTATATGCAGCTGCAGGGTATGACACAGGCAGATCTTTTACAGGAAATGCTTCTGGTACAGGAAGAATACGAAGAAAATGAAAAAAGAAGCAGAAAGAAAAAAAGATCCGTCGTATGGGGCCGCCGCAAGGAAGGAATTTCAGACATAGGCAAAAAAAGAACCGGGAATCCGGATACTTGGGAGAGCGCAAGCGCAGATACAGACGATTACGATGAAACTGAAGAAGAGGAAGACAGCCCAAAAGGTACTCAAAGACGGGCCAGTTTTTTGGAGCAGTACACCATCTGCTTTAATGATGTGCTGGATGGACATAATCCGCTGATTGGCAGGGAAGAGGAACTGGAACGGACGATGCAGATTCTTTGCCGCAAAGAAAAAAATAATCCGCTGCATATCGGGGAACCAGGCGTTGGAAAGACTGCGATTATGTACGGCTTTGCAAAACTGCTCAATGAAGACCAGGTTCCGCAGCCTTTGCGCGGGGCAAGGATTTTTTCATTGGATTTAAGCAGCCTTTTAGCCGGCACCCAGTACCGCGGGGATTTTGAAAAACGTCTGAAAAAAGTAATGGACGCCATCAGTCAGGAGGAAAAACCGATTTTGTATATTGATGAAATCCACAATATGGTCGGCGCAGGCGCTGTAAATGGCGGAAGCTTTGATATTTCCAATATGCTGAAACCCTATCTTTCCTCCGGAGAAATCCGCTTTGTCGGCGCGACGACATTTGAGGAATATAAAAAGCATTTTGAAAAAAGCAAAAGCCTTGTCAGACGCTTTCAGAATGTTGAGATCAAAGAACCAGACCCGAAAGATACTGTGCGCATTCTGGAAGGGCTGAAAGACAGCTATGAGAAATTTCATGGAGTTCATTATGAAGACGATGTGCTGGAATATGCCGTGACAGTCAGCGCAAAATATATGACCGAACGTTTTCTGCCGGATAAAGCGATCGACCTGATCGATGAGGCTGGTGCTTACCGGCGGATGCATCCACTGGACGGCGCCCCGCAGACAGTAAGCCGCGCCTTAATAGACGAAATCGTGTCTAAGACGTGCCAGATTCCAAAGCAGACCGTAGAACAGGAAGAGACGGAATCTCTGCTGACCTTGGAAGCGCGTCTGCAAGGCCAGATCTTTGGTCAGGATGATGCTGTAACGCAGGTCGTAAACGCTGTGAAATTTTCCAGGGCAGGTTTGTTGGAAGAAAATAAGCCGTTGGCAAGTCTGCTGTTTGTCGGGCCGACAGGCGTGGGTAAGACTGAGATTGCGAAATGCCTTGCCAAAGAGCTTGGCATCCGTCTGATCCGGTTTGATATGAGCGAGTACGAAGAAAAACATGCCGTAGCAAAGCTGATCGGCGCGCCAGCCGGGTATGTCGGCTATGAAGAAGGCGGGCTTTTAACCGAAGAAATCCGCAGGCATCCGCACGCGGTTCTGTTATTGGATGAGATCGAAAAAGCGCATCCGGACATTTACCATATCCTGCTCCAGGTCATGGACTATGCAACACTGACTGATAACCAGGGCAGGAAAGCAGATTTTCGGAATGTGATTTTGATTATGACTTCCAACGCCGGAGCGCGCCGAATGGGAAAACCAGGGATCGGATTTTTAGGAGAAGCGGCAAACAGCGACGCTTTAATGGAAGAAGTCCGGCGCGTATTCCAGCCGGAATTTCGCAACCGTCTGAATAAAATCGTAGCCTTTCGCTGCATGGATCGTGCGATGGCCGGACAGATTGCAGAGAAAAAACTAGGTGAATTTGCTAAAATGCTGCTGCGAAAACATGTGGAACTGACATTTGATCCATCAGCACAGGAACTATTACAGAAAAAGGGCATCAGCGCGGAATATGGAGCCAGAGAAATGGAACGCGTCATACAAAGCGAAGTGAAACCATTATTTGTGGATGAGATTTTAGCCGGATCGCTCAGGCAGGGCGGGGCATGTATGCTGACAGCAGCAGACGAAACGTTTCAGGTTGTAATACAAAAGGGGTGAAAACAATGCCGGTATACCGTTTAGATGAACACGAGATTTCTTTTCCGCATCCGGAGGCCGCGCGCCCGGACGGGCTTTTAGCGATCGGCGGGGATCTTTGTACAGAGCGTTTGCTGCTGGCCTATGCACACGGGATTTTTCCATGGTATGATCCAGGAGAAGAGATCTTATGGTGGTGTCCCAAAGAACGCTTTGTGATCTTTCCGCAGGAGATCCATATTTCCCGTTCCATGAAAAAATACATGAAAAAGCACGAACTGCAGCTGGTAATCAACCGGGATTTTGCGGATACCATGCATCGGTGCAGGCTGAAAAGGGAGTTTGCAGAAGGCACCTGGATTTCGGATGAAATGGAAGCTGCTTATAGCCGTCTGCATCAGGAAGGCTATGCTGTCAGTGTGGAAGCGCTGGAAGACGGAGAGCTTGCGGGAGGATTTTACGGGGTATCTATTGGACGGTGTTTTTTTGGGGAAAGTATGTTTTCCGAAAAAGAGAACGGGTCTAAGACGGCGCTGATCGGGTTTGCAAAGGTGCTGGAGCAGCAGAAATTTTTGTTTATTGACTGCCAGTTTTATACGGAGCATCTGGAAAGCATGGGAGGCAGGGCGATTTCCTGGCAGGAATATGATGGGATGCTGCGGGAAGGGATGATGGCAGACCGGACGTGACCGGGACGGCGGAACGGGATGGCAAACCGGACGTGACCGGGACAGCGGAACGGGATGGCCGCCCCGCTGTCCCAGTCACTGTATTTTGGCAGGCGGTACACACAGAGTCGTCCGGATTGCCAACAAAAGGTAACCGCCCACATACAAAAATCTTTGACACTAAGAAGGAGTTGGTAATTTGTCAGACACAAATGAAAATGGCAAGATACAAATACAAAGGTTCTCATCCCTGCAGCAAGCGCTATGTTCGCTGTTCAAAAGCAGCACCAGGCTGGTACATACAGCCAGAATCAGCGGAGGGGATATTAATGATGCGTTCCGCCTGGAATTAAATGATGGAATTACACTTTTTATGAAGGCAAATAAAAAAGAAAACGTATCTTTTTTTACAGCAGAAGCAGCAGGTTTGTCAGCAATTGCGCAGACAGGCAGTATCGGTACGCCGAAGGTGCTGGGGATCGGCACGGATGAAGACAGAGGAGGTTTTTCTTTTCTGCTGCTGGAATATATCAACAGCCAGCGCAGGACTGCCGGTTATTGGGAGATTTTTGCGCAGCAGCTGGCAGATCTGCATCGGGCGGATACGTCTGCGTTTGTATCCGGAGGAACGTATGGATTTTGCAGTGATAATTATATCGGGGCTGGCGGACAGATAAATACCGCGCATCACAGCTGGATTCGTTTTTTTCGCGATTGCCGCCTGGAACCGCAGTTTCGGCGGGCGGAGGGGTATCTTGGGACATCTGGTATGAAAAAAGCCCTGCGTCTGCTGGATCGTCTGGACCGTATTTTGACAGAACCCGAATATCCGTCTTTGCTGCATGGAGACTTGTGGTCTGGAAATGTCCTGCCTGGCCCGGACGGCAGGGCGCGGCTGATCGATCCGGCAGTATCTGTCGGCCATGCGGAAGCAGACCTGGCGATGACGGAGCTTTTTGGCGGATTTGCGCAGGAATTTTATGATGCATATCAAAAAGCGGCTCCGCTGCAGCCAGGTTATAGCAGGCGCAGAGATCTTTATAATTTGTATCATATGTTAAATCATCTGAACCTGTTCGGCCGGTCGTACCTTGGATCAGTAGAACGGATGATGACGCAGTATCTGTGATTCGGATAATTGCAGGTAAAAGAAAGAAACCAAAAGTGAAAAGGAGAATAAAAATGAAGAAGATTTTAAATACGGAACATGCGCCAAAAGCAATCGGGCCTTATGTACAGGGAGTGGATACCGGGAACCTGCTGTTTTTATCTGGCCAGATTCCAATAGATCCGGCTGTTGGAGAGATTACGGCGGTCAGCATTGAAGATCAGACGAGACAGGTGCTTGAAAATGTAAAGGCTGTTTTGGCGTCCGGCGGATGCACGTTGGCGGATGTGGTGAAAACGACTGTGTATTTGAAGGATATTGCGGATTTTGCAAAAATGAACGCGGTTTATCAGGAATACTTTCAGGAAGGCAGTTATCCGGCAAGGTCGGCGGTGCAGGTGGCGGCGCTGCCAAAGGACGCGGAAGTTGAGATTGAAGTGATTGCGTGCAGGGGCGTTTAAAATAAAAAGCGGCTGTTTGCGGCTCTGCGGGCTGTGAAGTGGAAATTGCCCGCAGAGCCAGCTGATTACTCTTTTATGTTGTCAATTTCTGTGAGATTCACTCCGGCTGTATGCAGCAGCGCTTTTAAATAAATATACTCTTCTTTAAGATCCGCATATGTTTCAACAGCATGTTCTTTTTCGGCTAAAATCATGCGTCTTTGTACTTTTGCAAAACCATCCAGTGCAGCTTTTGCTATTTTCAGCCCGCTTGGCATAGAATTACCTCCTGGCGGTAAAAACAATTTGTGATTTGGACTTTAGTATTGCATAAACCGGCAGCAAAGTCTATTGGTTTGCACAAAATCCAATACTTGAAATTTCCTTGGAAAAGTACTATGATAGATATGTATAAAATGCCCAAAACAATCGTCTGTGTATAATTATATTTAGACATATGAAACAATATGAAACAGTATAAAAGAAATGCAGGCGCTGCGGGCATTCATTACGAATAAAACAAGCAGGGTGGATACAGTGAAAGACTTATTATTGATCAGAGATGAAATCGATCAGGTAGACAATGAAATTACGGCATTATATCAAAAGCGTATGGAGCTCACATCTCAGGTAGCCGAATACAAGATCAAGACCGGAAAAAAAGTATTTGATAAACAGCGCGAGCGAGAAAAACTGGAAACATTAAGCGCGCTTGTCTCAGGCAGTTTTTTAAAGCATGGTATCCGGGAGCTGTTTGAACATATTATGTCCATCAGCCGCAAACGGCAATACCAGCTGATCACGGAACATGGCATGGAAGCGCCGAACGCATTTACGCAGGTGGATGAGATCTGCGCGGACGGAAAACGCATCGTTTTTCAGGGCGTGGAAGGCGCCTATGCCCATATCGCGATGAATGAATATTTTGGCTGCGGCACGGACAGCTTTCATGTGGACAGCTGGCGGGAAGCGATGGAAGCGATTCAAAGCGGCATGGCGGATTATGCCGTGCTTCCGATTGAAAATTCCACAGCGGGCGTGGTAGCGGAAAATTATGATCTGTTAGTGGAATATGATAATTATATCGTCGGCGAGCAGATTATTCCGATTAGCCACTGCCTGCTCGGGCTGGAGGATGCGCAGATGTCGGATATTACAAGCGTCTATTCCCATCCGCAGGCGCTGGCGCAGTGCGACCGTTATCTGCAGGCGCATGAAGAATGGGACTGCGCCAGAGAGAGCAACACGGCAGTCGCCGCCTGCAGAGTAAAAAAATCAGGAAAAATACAAAAGGCGGCCATTGCAAGCGAACTGACTGCACAGTTATACGGACTTAAGATTTTGGAAAAAGATATTCAGGACAACCAGGAGAATTCGACCCGGTTTATTATTGTTACAAATCAGAAAATCTTTTTAAAAAATGCGGAAAAAATGAGCATTTGCCTGGAAGTAAAGCATCAGAGCGGTTCTTTGTACCATGCATTATCGCATATTATTTACAATGACCTGAATATGAATTTTATCCAGTCCCGGCCGTTAAAAGGGCGGGAAGGGACAAACTGGCAGTACCGGTTTTTTATTGATTTTAAAGGCAACCTGAATGAAAGCGCTGTCTCCAACGCGCTGCGCGGGCTGATGGAAGAATGTGAAAATATACGGGTGCTGGGAAATTACTAATGCAAAAGGGACGGTCAGCAGATTGTACAGATCAAAAAGGAGAATCATGTTATGGCGATAACAACATTTGCAGCAATTTATATCGGCTCCTACGAGGTGAGCCTTAAAATTTTTGAATTATCCGGAAAAAAGAAGATCCGTGAGATCGACCATATCCGCACCCGTTTAGAGCTGGGCCGGGATACCTTTCACTCTGGCGTGATCGGCGCGGACCTGGTCGAAGAGCTGTGCCTGATCCTGGCTGATTTCGCTAAGATTATGCAGGGCTACAAGGCAAAAGAATACCGGGCCTTTGCGGGAAATGTCGTCGGGGAAGCAAAAAATATGCTGTTTATCTTAGACCAGATTAAGACAAAGACCGGACTTTACGTCGCTACGCTGAGCAATTCCGAACGGCGGTTTTTAACTTATAAGGGTGTTGCTGCAAGGCCGGGATTTGATAAGATGACAAAGGACAGCGCAGCGGTCATTGACGTCGGCGGCGGCAGTCTGCAGATTACGTTGTTTGTAGACGGCAGGGTAGTTACGACACAGCATCTTGCGATTGGTACCATGCGGCTGATGGAGATGCTTTCCGATATCGAACATAACGTGCTGCATTTGGAAAATCAGCTGGAAGAACTGGTGGATAAGGAGCTGGCTGTCTTTTTGGCCCAGTATATGCAGCCGGGTGAAGAAATTAAGAATGTAATTTTAATGGGAGATTATATCTCTGAGATTATGCGCAGAATCAGCAAAAATAACGAAGAAATGAATATGGTGGAAGCGCGCAAATTTATCAGCTTTTTAAAAAAGCTGGATAAAAAGAGCGTGGAAGAGATTTCCGAAATACTGAACCTGTCCAATGAAAAAGATATTCTGGTACTTCCATCTGTGATTTTGTATGCAAAACTGACCCAGGCAATGCATGCGCAGACGATTTGGTTCCCGGATGTGGATACGAGCGACGGAATCGCCTATGATTATGCAGAATCCCACAAAATTGTGCATTCACCGCACGATTTTGAGGAAGATATTTTATCCGCGGCCAAAAATATGTCCATGCGCTATATGAGTTATTCCCAGCATATCGACGCGCTGACGGATATGGCGTCTTTGCTGTTTGACGCAATGAAAAAAGTACACGGCATGGGGAAACGGGAACGTCTGCTGTTAAAGGTAGCGGCTATGCTGCATGACTGCGGCAAATATATCAGCCTTGCCAATAGTGCGATCTGCGCGTATCAGATTATCCGCGCGACAGAGATTATTGGTTTAAAGCATTTGGAGAGGGAAATGGTGGCGAGCATTGTATTATATAATTCATCGCCGTTAGACCCATATGAAGAACTGGCGGACCGGATGGACCAGCACAGTTATCTGGTCGTTGCCAAGCTGGCGGCCATTTTACGGGTAGCAAACGCGATGGACCGCAGCCACAGGCAAAAATTTAAAAATGTAAAGGCAGTACTGAAAAATAAGCAGCTTGTGATCACGATTGAGACAACGAGCGACATTGCGCTGGAAAAAGGTCTTCTGGCGGCGAAAGCGGATGCGTTTGAGTCGATTTTCGGCTTGAAGCCTGTGATCAAAGAAAAGCGGGTTTATCTGTAAAAAAGGGAGGATTTTATGGAAAAAACAACAGAATACGGAAAACCGGAATATTTTGAGAACCGGGAGCTTAGCTGGATCAAATTTGACCGCAGGGTATTAAATGAAGCAAGGGATAAGACGATTCCGCTTTTGGAACGGTTAAAGTTTATAAGCATTACTTCTTCCAATCTGGATGAATTTTTTATGGTCCGGGTAGCGTCGCTGAAGGATTTGCTGCATGCAGGCGTGAAAAAAGCGGATATTGCAGGTATGGACGCTTTCAGGCAGTTAGAGCGGATCAACGAGGATACGAGAGAGCTTGTCAATCTGCAGTATTCTACATACAACCGTTCGCTGCTTCCGCTGATGAATCAGGAAAATATCTTTATTATCGATGCCTATGAGAAGCTGACGGAAGAACAGGCCGCATTTGTGGACGATTATTTTGAAAACGAAGTCTATCCGGTGCTGACGCCAATGGCTGTAGACGCGAGCAGGCCGTTCCCTTTGATCCGCAACAAATCGCTGAATATTGCCGCGGTCATCGAATACAAAGGCAGCGGCGGGCTTTTGGACCATAAGATGTCAGAGGACGACGAACAGGAAGAAAAGGAACAGGAAAAGGATTACGATAAGGAAAAAGAGAAAGAAAAAGATAAGGATAAGGATAAAAAAGAGAAAAAAGGCAAAAAGGGTATCAAGCCTGAATTTGCCACAGTCCAAGTACCAAGCGGCATGGCAAGGCTTGTACCAGTACCTTCTAAAAATCCGGATGAAAAAGTGTTTATCCTGTTGGAACAGGTCATTGAGAAAAATATAGATAAGCTGTTTTCAAACTATAAAGTATTGTGCGCCTATCCATACCGCATTATGCGTAATGCCGATTTTTCCATCGATGAGGATGAAGCGCCGGATTTATTAAAAGAGATTCAAAAACAGCTGAAAAAACGGCAGTGGGGCGAAGTGATCCGCCTGGAAGTAGAAGAAGGCATTGATAAAAAACTGCTGGAATTTTTAAAAGAAGAACTGCATATTGAAAACAAGCAGGATATTTTTTATATCAGCGGGCCGATCGATTTTACCTTTTTAATGAAAATGTACGGCCTGCCGGGATGTGATCATCTGCGCTATGAGCCGCACACGCCGCAGCTTGTGCCGGAAGTAATGCCGGGAGAAAATATTTTTGAAGCTATCCAGAAAGGTGATATTTTGCTGCACCATCCATATCAGAGCTTCGGCCCGGTTATGGAACTGATCCGTCAGGCTGCGGGCGATCAACAAGTGCTTGCTATTAAAATGACGTTGTATCGTGTGAGCGGAAATTCCCCGATTATTGCCTCTCTGGCACAGGCTGCGGAAAACGGCAAGCAGGTGACCGTACTGGTTGAGTTAAAAGCACGCTTTGATGAAGAGAATAACATCGTTTGGGCGAAAAAGCTGGAGCAGGCAGGCTGTCATGTGATTTATGGTATCGTTGGGTTAAAGACACATAGTAAAATCGCGCTTGTCGTCCGGCGTGAAGATGACGGTATTTGCCGTTATGTCCATCTGGGGACCGGAAATTACAATGATTCCACGGCAAAACTGTATACCGACTGCGGTGTGCTGACCTGTTCCGAAGCGATCGGCGAGGATGCGACGGCTGTCTTTAACATGCTTTCCGGCTATTCAGAACCACTTAGCTGGAATTCACTGGCGGTAGCGCCGATCTGGCTGCGCAAAAAGTTTTTAAAGCTTGTACACAGAGAGACTAAAAATGCCAAAGAAGGCAGACAGGCATATATCCGGGCAAAAATGAATTCCTTGTGCGACCAGGAAATGATTGAAGCGCTGTACGAAGCATCGGCAGCAGGCGTAAAGATCCAGCTGTTGATCCGCGGGATCTGCTGTCTACGGGCCGGCATCAAGGGAATCAGTGAAAATATCCAGGTGCATTCTATCGTCGGGAATTTCTTAGAGCACAGCCGGATCTTTGATTTTTGCAACGATGGGCATGCGGAGGTGTTTATGGGAAGCGCGGACTGGATGCCGCGTAATTTAGACCGCAGGGTAGAGATCGTCTTTCCGGTCTTAGATGAAGCATTGAAAAAGAAGGTGCTGCATATCCTGGATGTAGAATTTGATGATAATGTCAAGGCACATGTGCTGCAGCAGGACGGCACCTATGAAAAAATTGATAAACGCGGAAAAGTGCTGATCAATTCACAGGAAATTTTCTGCAAAGAGGCAGAGCTTATGGTGCCGGACCAGGAGAAGGCATACCAGAAGCGGGTCTTCGTACCAGCAGAACCGGTATCTTAAAGGATGATTATGGATAATTAAGGATAATTAAGGATGAAGCTTTGTATCTGCCAAAGACCAAGATCCAGGCAGCCAGTATACGCGTGGCTGCTGTGTGACAGTGCGTATTGCTTCGTGGAGGAAAGAAATGAAAAAAAGGATACTGTTTTCAGATCTGGATGCAACATTATTAAATGATCAAAAAGAAATACACAAGGATACGAAACAGGCTTTGCAGGCGATGCTTGCGCAGGGAGATTTGTTCGCGGCATGCACCGGACGTCCGCTGCGCAGCGCGCTGGCTGTGGCGCGTCAGTATGGCTTAGACCAGGAAGGATGTTATATTGTATCCTATAACGGAGGGGTGATTTATGACCCCTCAAAAGATCAAATAATTTCTTATGCATCTGTTCCGCTTGCGGTTGTAAAACGGCTGTTCCTGCAGGCGGAGCAGGCAGGGCTGTACATCCATACATATGACAGAAAAGACGATACCGTGCTGACTTACCGAGACAGCCCTCAGCTTTGCGCCTATACGTCCCATACAAAACTCCCATATCGTACCGGGCTGGATGTATTGGAAAAGCTGACAGACCCTCCCGCAAAAATGATTGTGGTTGACCTTGAAGATCATCAGAGGCTGCAGCAGTTTCAAAAGGATCATGCAGCCTGGTCCGAAGCGTTTTTGAACAGCTTTTTTTCCTGTGAACAGTATCTGGAATACTGTCCGGCGGGAATTTCCAAAGGCTCCGCGCTCAAAAAGCTCTGCGCATATCTGGAAATCCCGGTGGAAGCGTCCGTTGCAGTGGGAGATGAGCGAAACGATATTTCTATGTTAAAGGCCGCGGGCATTGGCGCCGCGCCGCGCAATGCATATCCGGCGGTAAAAGAAGCAGCAGATTATATTTGCGTAAAAGATCATAATGAAGGCGCTGTGGGAGAGCTGATTCATAAATTTTTTCTTGCACAGGGCAGAGATCTGTAAGCAGCTAAAATAAAGGCAGATTTGACAGTGTGCCGCATACTTGCCCGGATACGTTCGGGAAGCAAAAAAAATGCAGCGCACAATCAAAACTGCTGTGAGAATTAAAATTTGATGTTTCACACAGGAAATACACTTTTATTTTCGTTTAGCTTTCGGTCAGCTTTGTAAGCCTGCGTCTTCCCTTAAATTTTGTTTCACAATATTTACAGCGGTAAACCTGTTTCTGCGTATCCGTCAGCACAAAAATCTGATCCAGTTCCTGTTCAATGGAAGTAATACAGCGTGGATTTTTGCACCGGATCACGTTCTTAATTTCTTTTGGCAGCGACAATTCCCGCTTTTCCACTATTTTTTCATTTTTAATAATATTTACGGTAATATTATGGTCAATAAATCCAAGGATATCCAGATCCAGTGCGTCAATCGGACATTCTACTTTAATTATGTCTTTTTTTCCCATTTTATTGCTGCGCGCATTTTTGATAATTGCGACGCAGCAGTCTAACCGGTCCAGTTTCAGATCGTGATAGATCTGAAAGCTCATGCCTGCCTGGATATGGTCTAATACAAAGCCTTCCTGGATTCCACTGATATTCAGCATAATAATTCCCTCCTAGTCAATATGAATGTCAAGCAGCGTCAAAATAAGCGCCATGCGTACATAAACGCCATACTGTACCTGCTTAAAATAGACAGCTCTTGGATCATCGTCGATTTCCACGGATATTTCATTGACACGCGGAAGCGGATGAAGTACAAGCATATCCTCCGGTGCAAGCTTCATCTTGGATTTGTCCAGGATATAAAAATCTTTCATACGTATGTAGTCTTCTTCATTAAAGAAGCGTTCTTTCTGCACGCGGGTCATATAAAGCAGATCCAGCTGCGACATCGCGTCTTCTAACCGTTCCACTTCCTTGTACGGAATCTGGTTTGCATCCAGCACATCTTCCCGGATATAGCCCGGCACACGCAGTTCTTCCGGCGAGATCAGGATAAATTCAATACCAGGGTAGCGGATGAAAGCGTGAATCAGGGAGTGGACCGTTCGGCCAAATTTGAGGTCGCCGCACAGACCAACTTTTAAATGGTCCAAGTGGCCTTTGAGAGAGTAGATCGTTAATAAATCGGTAAGTGTCTGCGTCGGGTGCTGATGGCCGCCGTCACCGGCATTGATCACCGGAATCGAAGACCGGCTGCTGGCGACAAGGGCTGCACCTTCTTTTGGATGGCGGATCGCACAGATATCTGCATAACAGGAAATCACACGGATGGTATCGGATACGCTTTCGCCTTTTGCTGCGGAACTGTTATCGCTGCTGGAAAAACCGATCACGCTGCCGCCTAAGTTTAACATAGCAGCTTCAAAGCTGAGACGGGTTCTTGTGCTTGGCTCATAAAAACAGGTAGCCAGTTTTTTTCCTTCACATGCATGGGCATATTTTTGGGGATCTGCTTCGATGGCGTTCGCCAGCTGCAGCAGTTCGTCCAGTTCCGATACGGAAAAATCCAATGGATTAAGTAAGTGCTTCATAGATGGTCCTCCTTGAATTTTGGTGCTGTTATTTTTGCATCTGCTTTTGGGCATTTTTACAATCATATACTAAAAGAGGATAAAATTCAAGTAAAAATAAAACAATTTCAAAGAGTTCCCAGAGCGTGTCTTAAGAATGCAGATCGCGGAAGTGTATTTTAAAATATGTTCTTATATGGCTGCTTAAACAGATTGATCTAAGAATGCTGTAAGGTCATTGGGATCAGCAAACTAAAATTGATTGATACTTTGATTGATACTTTGATTGATACTTTCCAAATGAAGGATCATGGTGTATAATATGTAGGAACTTATCATTCTGCGCAGGATAAATATAATAGTTTGATGTATCTGCGTGCGGGGCTGTTCAACTAATTTTTTCTGAGAATCATAGCATAGGTAAAACTTCGGAAAGTTATGAATCATTAGCCTGTAATCCTGCAAAGGAGAGACATATGATCAAAGAATCCTGTTTATTTGATGGCGGAGATATTGCGAAAGCTGATACCGATGCGGCCGGGAAGAAAGGTGAAAGTATTATTATAAACAGGAGCTGTTCCTGAGTGATTTATTTGAGCAGCAGACGAGCGCTTTGGAACTGAACGTGCATGTGATTCATAAACCGACAGCAGACAGTATTCTTGGCGAATATTCCGGCTTGGTTAAAAAATTGAGCAGCTGATCGCGGACGGAGTGCAAAAATGATTGCTATTGAAACGACTGTTTCAGAGTATCAGAATCCGGAATATAGGATTTCTGATTTTCTTAAAAGACGAAAGGATGTGTTGATGATGTTTAACCGGGATATAACCCTTGAGGAGATTATTGATATTTACGTGCAAAATGTCATGAAACAGAAAGTGTATAACGTTTAGCCTTATCTTCTACTAATGAAAGGATTTTATATCATAATTTATTTTATGCTCTTTGTATGCAACGAAAAACACATTTTAAAATATATAAGGTTCATAACGGGCAATTGAAATGTTATAAAAATTGTTTATCATGTAAAAATCAAATAAAAAACAGGAGGATCATTATGAGTTTTTTAAAAGGGAAGACAGCATTAATTACAGGCGCCGGGCGTGCGGTTTTAAGTGACGGCAGATGCGGTTCTATTGGTTATGGGATTGCAACTGCATATGCAAAAGAAGGAGCCAATCTGGTTATTACTGGAAGAAATGTCAAAAAACTGGAAGATGCTAAAGAAGAATTGGAACGATTGTATGGCATTACCGTTCTGACCGTGCAGGCAGATGTGAATGCCGGAGCGGATAATGAAGCGGTTGTTGCAAATGTTATACAAAAGACAATGGATACTTTTGGCAGAATTGATGTGCTGATTAACAATGCACAGGCATCAGCTTCCGGGGTTCCGCTGGCGGATCATACGACGGAACAGTTTGACCTGGCGCTGTATTCCGGACTATATGCGGCTTTTTATTATATGAAAGCATGCTATCCGCATTTAAAAGAAACAAAGGGAACAGTTATTAATTTTGCTTCTGGTGCGGGGCTGTTTGGAAATTTTGGCCAGTGTGCTTATGCAGCGGCCAAAGAAGGCATCCGCGGACTGACACGTGTTGCGGCTACTGAATGGGCCAAAGACGGGATCAATGTGAATATTATCTGCCCGCTGGCATGGACGGCGCAGCTGGAACAGTTTGAAAAGGCGTATCCGGATGCGTTTAAAGAAAATGTGAAAATGCCGCCGGCAGGACATTATGGTGATTCAGAACTGGAAATCGGACGTGTATGCGTACAGCTCGCTTCTGAGGACTTTAAGTATCTGACGGGTGAGACGCTGACGTTAGAAGGTGGAATGGGACTGCGGCCATAGCAAAAAAGAAGCAGAGGCTATGAAGTCTATAAAAGAAAACAGCTCATATAAACTGGAAAACTGCCTGATCCATATATATCAGGCAGTTTTTTAAGTTATGATTCCAGAAAACCAAATCCAACCGCAATGCCATAAGCGTCGCATTCTGCCCAGCTTTCGGAAAGTTCAGAAGAAATACCCGCGCGTTTTCTAACGATCTGTGTAGCATGGAAAGCATGCTCAATTAAAATTCCAGGCGTGCCGTCTGCGCTTGCGCCGCGCAGGACACCGTAGTAATCGCCGCCGGAACTGCTGCGTCGATGAACGACAGTACCGTTCGTTTTGGCGGAATCATTATTCAGGTTTGAAAAAGCGGCAGCCTTATTTTTGCTTCGGGTAATAAATCCACTTGTCTGAATCCCGGCTTGTTTGTTATAGCTGGTCAGACTTTTTCCAATCGTATTGGCAATCAGCATTCCCCTGTCACTGGCATGTGCAATCTGATTGACAAATACATAAGCTTTGTTAATGCTTTTTGGCTGGCTCCATGGCTTTGACGGACGGCTGGTGGAATTGGTATGTAACGAAACAAAAAAATCACAGCCTTGTTGCTTGGCGGCATATCCGCGGACCGCAATATTTTTCTGATCCAGGTTCTCATTTTTATAGGTCTTGCCGTTATATTTCAGCGAGACTGATTCCCCGGTACGGGTCAGAAAACTGTCGATGCCATAAAATTGTTTCAATTCTGTCTGCAGCGATTTTGCAACTTCTAAGTTAAAAACTGCTTCTGAATAAGGATAATTCCCGTCTGCGCCAGTCAGCTCATAATTATTATTCAGTGTTCCATAATGGCCGGGGTCAATACAGATTTTGATATTAGAACCAAGCACGGCGGTTTCATTCGTCTGTGATTCATAGGCAGCGTCACGGGTGTCCGTCTTTTGGTCTGCGGACAGCGTGCAGATTTTGTATTCATACTGCTGCGGCTCGGAAGATTTGAGCGAATCTGTGCAGGAGTAAGAAGCGCCTTCTTTAAGTCCTTTTGCCGCCAGGACTGCGAGAGTCTTCCAGTTTCCTTTTCCAATACTGTTTTTGACGCTGCGCCGCATCAAATAGTATTTTGACACAAAATAGTCATCCGGGCTGACCCAGGAAATTTGGATGGATTTGGATGATTTTTTTGCTGTTTCAATGGTAAGATCCGGAATGTATACAGGGGTTTCCGTTGTTTCTGTCTCAGAGATATCGGTACCTTCCGGCTCTTCGGCAGATACTGGCTGGTCTTGCGGCCCGGCGTCAGGCAAAGAGCCGGATGTAGTTTCTGCTGCAGGTGTGTGATCCTGATCCGGCGCTGCTGCTAAGGCAGCCGTACCTGGTGTGACTGACAACATGCAGAGAGTTAATAAACTGCAGATCCATGTTTTTTTCATATGGTAATTGATCCTTTCTTAAAATATACTGATGTAACCGGGAGGGTACAACAATTAGACCGAATGGTTTTCCATCCGTTTTGTCTGTATTTGTTTACTTTTGAGGGGAATATTACTAATATAACAGATTTGGATGATTCCGGCAAGGATTTGATACCGGATTTTTCTAAAATGGATAACTGAACGTAACAGTTTAATGGGATATTTGAATGGTTATATCTGAACGGCTGCAATATTCTGTCAAAAGTTTAAATAAGTAAATAACAAAAATATCCTTGACAAAACAATTTATTAGCGTTATTCTAAAAAAGACAATAGTGTCGCTTTTGAAAAGGAGTAAAGTAGCATGAAAAATATAATATTAAGACCATGGAAAACAGAAGATACAAAAGTCCTTGCAGCCGCTGCCAACCACCCGCAGATTGCGCAAAACCTGCGTAATGTATTCCCGCATCCATATACCGTGGCAGACGCCGCATGGTTTATCAATGACTGTATCCAAAAAGAGGGTACTGACCAGCTTTTGCGTGCAATAGAAGTGGACGGAACGATCGTTGGCAGCATTAGTGTTGCAAAAAAAGATGATGTCTATGAAAAATCAGCTGAACTTGGCTACTGGCTGACCAAAGATTATTGGGGGCAGGGAATTACTACGCAGGCGGTAAAGATGATCTGCAAAGAAGCATTTGACAGATTTGATATTATCCGCATTTTCGCAGAACCATTCGATGATAATACAGGCTCCAAAAGCGTTTTGGAAAAAGCGGGCTTTGTGTGCGAAGGGACGATGCGCGACGGCATATATAAAAACGGACGCGTCCGCTCGTACTGTATGTATGCTCTTTTACGCAGGGAGGCGCAGCTGCTGTATGGGGAGTAAATCCGAACGGACAAAAGAAAGGATTTTGCAGGAAGCATGCAGGCTGTTTGCGCAAAAAGGATTCCAGGCTGTGACAATGACCGAGATCTGTGAAAAAACAGGACTGAGCAGGGGCGGACTGTATCGGTATTACGCGGGAACCGATCAGATTTTTTCGGAAATCTTATCACAGGAATACCAAATTTCCGACCGCATTGATAAAAAGGAATGTGCATCAGCTATTCTCGAAGATATGCTGGAGGAGATAAGAAATGAAATTATGGATAAACAGTTATCCTTAAGTCTTGCGATTTATGAATATGCGAATCTTGGAAATGAAGAGCTGTTTCAAAAGATCAATGAGAATGCAAAAAAACGATGGACAAATTTGATCCGGTATGGTATCGAAACAGGAGAATTTCATGCGCAGGACCCACAGCAGGCGGCAGAATGTATCTTATATTATTACCAGGGGCTTCGGATGTGGTCACGTGTGATTTCTTTTGAAGAGCTGACAGCAGAAAATTATGTAAAAACGATCCGTCAGATGCTTCTAAAGAATGAGGCAAACAGAATAAAATAAGAACAGGAGTATATATGAAAGTTACATTTTTACATCACAGCAGTTTTTTGGTTGAATTAGAACATACGTATCTTTTATTTGACTACTTTGCAGGCAGCCGTGTCAACGGATTTCATTTTACCGGAACGATTCCCAAGCTTGCTTCCGGAAAGGAGTTGTATGTATTTGCCAGTCATAAGCATCACGACCATTTTGATATGGATACATTAAAACTGGCAGACCAGTATCCAAATGTACATTTTATTTTTTCCAAGGACTGTAAAATGAGCCGGAATTTTTTGAAAAAACATGGTTATCCGGATTTAATTACAGAAAAAATCACATATACGGCGCCTGAGAAAAAATATGAAGTCGGCAGTATAAAAGTCCGTACGCTGACATCTACGGACGCCGGAGTGGCGTTTAGCGTAACGGCCGAAGATCAGCAGATTTATCATGCCGGGGATTTAAACTGGTGGCATTGGGAAGGAGTTGGAGATTTGATCAATGGGCGAATGGAACGCATGTTTAAGCGGGAAATGAGAAAAATCGTGGACGAGCATTTTCATCTGGCCTTTGTATTGTTAGACCCCAGACAGGGCAAAGACGCGTTTAAAGGATTCGGATATTTTATGCAGAATATAGATGCCGACCATGTATTTCCAATGCATATGTGGCAGGATTATTCGCTGATCGAAGCATATAAAAAACGGACAGACAACGATTATTTTTTAAGCAGAATAGTGGATATTTCTAAAGAGAATGAAGTATTTGAATTTTAAGATGCGGCTGCGCGCGATCTTGAAAATGATAGGATTGTATCATAACACCATAGAATACTGCAAGAAAAATAGCCATAATTTCATTTATAATTCAGCCATCAGGTGTTATACCGGGCAAAAAAAGATGGAACTAACAAATAAAAAACAGGAGGAACCAGACAATGACAGCAAATGAATATGTAAAGTCCCGCTTCGGCCGCTTGATGGACGAATGCACGAATGAAGAAATCTATACAGCCCTCTTGGAATATGTCAAAGAGCGGGCAAAAGAAAAAGAAAGCATCCAGGGAAAGAAGAAGCTTTATTATATTTCCGCTGAATTTCTCATTGGAAAGCTGTTATCGAACAACCTGATTAATTTGGGGTTATATGATGAAGTAAAAGAAGAACTGGAAAAATGCGGCAAGTCCATCGCCGAGATTGAAGAGCTTGAGCCGGAGCCGTCTTTGGGAAACGGAGGGCTTGGAAGGCTTGCGGCATGCTTTTTGGATTCGATTGCAACGCTGGGCTTGAACGGTGACGGCGTGGGCTTAAATTACCATTTCGGATTATTCCGCCAGGTATTTGAAAACAACCTGCAGAAAGAAGAGCCGAATCCATGGATCACACCGCAGTCCTGGCTGACAAAAACGGATAAGACTTATAAAATCCATTTCGGTGGATTTTCCGTGCAGTCCAGAATGTATAATATTGATGTAGTTGGTTATGAAAACCGTACGACAAAGCTGCATTTGTTTGATGTGGAATCTGTGGATGAGTCGCTGGTGCAGGAAGGCATTATTTTTGATAAATCGCAGTATGCGAAAAATCTGACGCTGTTTTTGTATCCGGATGACAGCGATGAAAGCGGCCGTCTTCTGCGTGTATACCAGCAGTATTTTATGGTGTCCAATGCGGCAAGACTGATTTTGGACGAATGTGTGGCAAAAGGCTCCAACCTGTATGACCTTGCGGATTATGCCGTGATTCAGATCAACGACACCCATCCGACCATGGTGATTCCGGAGCTGATCCGTCTGCTGATGGAACGCGGGCTTACGATTGAGGAAGCAATTGCAGTTGTATCAAAGACCTGCGCTTATACCAACCATACAATCCTTGCGGAAGCGCTGGAAAAATGGCCGATGCATTTTATGCAGCAGGCAGTTCCGCAGCTGGTGCCGATTATTTATGAACTGAATAATCAAGTAAATAAAAAATACAACGATCCTTCCGTTGCCATTATTAATGGAGATAATTGTGTATGTATGGCACATATGGATATCCATTATGGTATCAGCGTGAACGGCGTAGCTGCGCTGCATACGGAAATCTTAAAAGAGACAGAATTAAATCATTTTTATAAATTATATCCGGAGAAATTTAATAATAAGACAAATGGCATTACTTTCCGCCGCTGGCTATTGTACTGTAATCCACAGTTAACTTCTTTGATTGAAGAGCTTATTGGCCCGGGCTTTAAAAAGGATGCTGCAGAACTGGAGAAACTGGCGGCTTATGTCAATGATGACGCGGTACTCGAAAAACTGCTGTCTGTAAAAGAAGCCAGAAAAGTGATTCTGCGCGATTTCTTAAAACATACGCAGAATATTGATATCGATGTACAATCTGTATTTGATATTCAGATAAAACGTCTGCATGAATACAAACGCCAGCAGATGAATGCGTTATATGTGATCCATAAATATTTTGAAATCAAGTCCGGCAAAAAACCGGAGCGTCCGGTCACGGTATTTTTTGGAGCAAAAGCAGCTCCGGCTTATACGATCGCAAAGGATATTATCCACCTGATCCTGTGCCTGTCTCAGCTGATCAGCGAAGACCCGCAGGTCAGCCCGTATTTAAAAGTCGTTATGGTGGAAAACTATAATGTCACGCTGGCAGAAAAGCTGATCCCGGCATGTGATATTTCCGAACAGATCTCTCTGGCTTCCAAAGAGGCTTCCGGTACCGGAAATATGAAATTTATGTTAAACGGCGCCGTTACGCTTGGGACAAAGGACGGTGCAAATGTGGAAATCGCGGATCTGGTAGGAGAAGATAATATCTTTACGTTCGGGGAATCCAGCCAGACCGTGATTGACCGCTATGCAAGAGCGGATTATGTGTCCAGAGATTATTATGAACAAGACGAAGATCTGAAAAAAGTTGTGGATTTTCTTGTCAGTGACGAGATGAAAGCGGTCGGATGCACGGAGAGCCTGGAGCGGCTTTATCAGGAACTGCTGAACAAAGACTGGTTTATGACGTTTCCGGATTTTCAAGATTATATCAAGACAAAGGAGCAGGCAATCGCGGCATATGAAGACCGTAAAGCATGGGCAAAGATGATGCTGATCAATATCAGCAAGGCTGGATTTTTCTCAGCTGACCGTACGATCAAGCAGTATAACGAGGAAATCTGGAAGTTATAATCACAGATCCGGACAGAGATTTCGCTTTTAGATGTGAAAAAGAGTAAAGATTACCGGATTTTTAATAGATATAGAAATAGGGACAGA
>VSNY01000040.1 GCA_009774535.1 Lachnospiraceae bacterium | reverse complement strand
TATCTCTATAGTATACTAAAAAAAGATTTTTATTAAATCTATTGAACCATAATCCTAATACTTAAATACAGATGATAAATTGAGATAGTTAAAGAACGGAGTTTGTTAATTATGTTGCATTTACTGTTTTTTATGAATCTTACTGGAATTATATTTTTTATACTATGCAGTATTATTTTCCCATATAAAAAAGATACTCTTCCTTCCAAATATCGTATTTTTATATACCGTTTAAATATGATATTTTTTATTATTCCATTTCCTTTATTCATACCATATTTACGAAAGTTCATCAAAAACTTTGACATACACATACCTTTTGACCCTTCTCTAAAAAATGGATCTCACATTACAATCCGCTTTGTTGATGACATTTATGTTATGCTACCAAAGCCAAGTTTGATCCTTATTATAATTTTGATGTTATGGGTTATATCAAGTATTTGTTTGTTTATGTTCAATACTCGTGACCAAAAAAATTTTAGGCAATTTCATCGTACTTTTGACTTGTTTATGGAAGAAGAATTGATTAATGGTTCCATTAACGCTTCTGACCTCGTACACAAAGCCATGCAGGAATTAAATGTGAACAAAAAAATCAAAATTTATACACTTAATACACTGCGCATACCACATGTTTTTGGCATTTTCCACTTGAAACTATGTCTCCCATCAAAATGGGATATTCCTGAACAAATTTATTATATAGCAATAAAACATGAAATAGCACATGTTCTTCATAAAGATTTACCATTTCAGTTTTTGTCACTGATCGCATGTAGCATTCATGGACTGAATCCTGTTGTACATATTTTAAAATCTAGAATTGGACATCATGAAGAATTATATGCTGATGCGTGTGCTTGTACTGGTATTTCCAAAAACAATCGCCTTGCTTTTGCAAATGCTCTTATTGATTTAGCAGGTGCATCCGTAATAACTCCTAATGCATCCATTAAAGGATTATGGTTTAAGAAAAACGCTCATTCTTTAGAAGAACGAGTTTTTCATATTATGCAGAATAAATATTTTGAATATAGCCCTCCAAAATCAGCATTTGTGATTACTATATCAATCATAATATTTATTATATCAGCAATACCTGCAATTTCATTTAATTTACCAGCTGCTTTAGTCAGCAATGATAATGCTATTAAATTCGAGTCTGTTGATACATTTGATATCAATACATTATCTTCAGAAGATATGATGAATCCTTTATCTGGATCTGAACCACTTTCAAAAAATGGTTTTTATTCTTTATTGAACAGTTTGGATTTTTCAAAAAAAGATACTTATTGTATTGATGAAAATGGTACTGTATTCGATGTAACTACGCCAATCCATACAGATTGCAAACATGATTTTACACAAGTATATGTATCACATCACTCTAAAAACGCAGATAGCAGTTGTGTTGTGATAATTTACAAATCACAGAAGTGTACCAAATGTAGAGATATTGAAAATATAAAACGTTACACCTCTACTACATTTAATGAGTGTCCTCATTGATCAATAACTTCTGCTAATATACTTCCCTTTTTAAAACTATCACCTTCATATACTGCATTGTTAAAATATAAGTTATTCAAATTCACTGTTTATTAAACAACGCAGTATATGACCGATATTTAGGGTTTTATGTGTAAGCTAATTGTATTTTTTATGATTATCTTCTAATATATTCACTCATTATTCATCACTTTCCTCATCCTCCCCACATACTCCTCCACATACCCAACACAATCCTCCCCATACCGCTCACACAATTCCACAATCGCCGACCCAACAATCACCCCATCCGCAACAGCCGCCACTTCCGCAGCCTGCTGCGGAGTTGAGATGCCGAATCCGACTGCGCAGGGAATGTCGGTTTCTTCTTTTACGAGTCGTACCATCGACGCAAGATCTGTCGTGATCTCACTTCTCGCGCCGGTAACTCCCAGAGAAGATACGCAATATAAAAATCCCTCTGCCTCTCTTGCAATCATGCAAATCCGCTCATGAGACGTTGGCGCAATCATGGAAATCAATGCCAGGCCATACTTCTGGCAGATCTGGTCAAATTCTTGTTTTTCTTCAAATGGAATATCCGGAAGGATCAGTCCATCCATTCCAAGTTCTGCCGCTTTTTTCACAAAGCATTCTGTTCCATAGGAAAAGACAACATTTGCATAGGTCATAAATACCATTGGTATCTGTGTATGTACACGGATTCGGGCTACCAGCTCAAACACTTTGTCTGTTGTGGTACCTGCACGCAGCGCGCGGTAGTCAGCTGCCTGAATGACCGGGCCTTCCGCTGTTGGATCGGAAAAGGGTATTCCCAATTCAATCAGGTCTGCTCCTGCTTCTTCCATCGCGTATACCAGTTTCTCGGTCACTTCCAAAGAAGGATCTCCGCAAGTAATAAACGGTATAAATGCTTTGCCTTTCGCGAATGCGCCAGCTATTTTATTCTTCATTCTATTTTTTCTATTGTCTGGTTTTTGATTGGATCTTTGCGCTTCCTTATAATTGATTTTTTTATTCATAAATTTCCTCTCCCTGATAGCGTGCAATTGCTGCACAGTCTTTATCTCCGCGTCCGGATATGTTAATAACAATGATCTGCTCTTTTTTCATGGACGGCGCCAGTTTTATCGCGTGTGCGACAGCATGTGCGCTTTCGATTGCCGGAATGATCCCCTCGGTACGGGATAAATACGCAAAGGCATGAACGGCTTCTTCGTCTGTGACCGCCACATATTCCGCTCTTTTTGTATCATACAATTCCGCGTGTTCCGGGCCGATTCCCGGATAATCCAAGCCTGCAGAAATAGAATAGACCGGGGCAATCTGGCCGTATTCGTCCTGGCAGAAATAGGATTTCATTCCATGAAAAATTCCTGGTTTTCCGGTCGCTATCGTTGCTGCTGTTTCCGCCGTATGAACGCCCCGCCCGGCTGCTTCGCATCCGATCAAACGCACCTCTTTGTCTTCAATAAAGTGGTAAAATGCGCCCATAGCGTTGGAACCTCCGCCCACACATGCCATTACGAGATCCGGCAGTTTTCCTTCTTTCTCCAGAATCTGTTGTTTGATTTCTTTTGATATAACCGCCTGAAAATCTCTGACAATGGTTGGAAACGGATGCGGCCCCATCACAGAGCCTAATAAATAATGCGTGTCGTCAATGCGGCGTGTCCATTCACGCAAAGCTTCAGAAACCGCGTCTTTTAAAGTTCCCGTACCGCTGGATACGGAATGCACGGCTGCACCCAGCAGACGCATACGATACACATTCAGCGACTGCCGCCGGATGTCCTCTTCTCCCATAAACACCTCGCATTCCATCCCCATCAGTGCCGCCGCCGTAGCAGAAGCTACCCCATGCTGTCCGGCCCCTGTTTCAGCAATAATCCGTGTCTTTCCCATTTTTTTTGCTAACAGGCACTGACCGATTACATTATTGATTTTATGGGAACCTGTATGATTTAAATCTTCACGTTTTAAATAAATTTTTGCTCCGCCTAAATCTTCTGTCACATGTGCGGCATAATACAAGCGGGACGGCCTTCCGCAATAATTACAAAATAAATCGTTTAATTCTTCATTAAATTTCTTGTCGTCTTTATAATAACAATAGGCTTTTTCCAGTTCAATCACCGCATTCATAAGTGTTTCCGGGATATACTGCCCACCATGAGTTCCAAATCTTCCCTTTTGGTCTGCCATAAAATACTCCTTTCTTTTTCTGACTGTTTTAGATCAGACTGTTCGCTTTGTTTGCTGACGTGCCGCGAACCATTCTTATAACTTCAGCAATTTTATCCGGGTCCTTCGTTCCGTTTGTTTCTACGCCGCTGGATAAGTCAATCGCATATGCGCCTTTCGTCAGTGCCTTGGCCAAATTACCAGAATGAATGCCTCCTGCTAAAAAATATGGTTTGTCAGACTCTGTAAGCAGATTCCAATCAAACGCCATACCAGTACCGCCTGCTCCATTGTCAAACAGCAGGTAATCAGCGCTGCTTTGCTGCCAATATGGAACATCGTCTTTACTATGCACCGAAACCGCTTTAATTACTGGTTTTCCAGTTTGCTGCTTAATCCAAATAATTTCCTGCTCAGTCTCGTTACCATGAAGTTGTGCGACTTGTATAATATTCTGATTTAACAATTCAGCAACCCGTTCCTTTGGTTCATTTACAAATACACCTACAGAAGCGATTTGTTCAGAAAGAAACTGTTTGCATCTGGCCGCTTGCTTTACCGAAATAAACCGCCTGCTCTTTTGGGCAAATACAAAACCAATATAATCCGGCTGATACTCATTCACCGTCAAAATATCATCCATACTCGTTAATCCGCAAATCTTAATCTTTGTCACTCTCTGCTCATCTGTAACCGTTCAAGCCACCCATTGAACTGTTACGTTCCTCTCCTCACTATGTTCAAAATAATATTGTCAGCTATCGCCAAAATTTCACTTTACACGTTCCGTCTACTAACTCCCGCAGCGTGACTTCAGACTTTCTACCATTCCGCGTTGGTCTTCTGCCCGCATCAGCATTTCACCAATCAGTACGGCGTCAATGCCATTTTTATAAAGCTGCGCGAGGTCATCCGCATTTTGAATTCCGCTTTCAGATACATAGATATGATCTCTTGGAACCAGTTTCCGAAGCCGTATACTCGTATATACATCTACATGAAATGTTTTTAAATCACGATTATTTACGCCAATTATCTCGGCATTGCACGCTAAGGCACGTTCTGCTTCTTTCTCAGTATGCACTTCTGTCAGCGCAGACAGACCCAGTTCTTTTGCTATTGTTAAGTATTCCTTTAATTCGCTGTCATCTAAAATAGCGCAAATCAGCAATATGGCGGATGCTCCAAGTATTTTTGCTTCATAGATCATATATGCATCAACCGTAAAATCTTTCCGAAGTACCGGAATCGATACCTCCCTGGTAATTTCCTGCAAATATTGATCCTTCCCCTGAAAATAATAGGGTTCTGTCAGACAGGAGATCGCGGACGCACCTGCATCTTCATAAGCTTTTGCAATTTGCAGATACGGATAGTCCTCCGCTATGATTCCTTTGGACGGAGAAGCTTTTTTTACTTCGCAAATCAAAGACATTCCTGGCTGTTTCAATGCCTGTGCAAACGGAAAGCTGTCGTCTAATGGCATTTTTTCCGCCTGACTGCGTATCATCTGTACTGGCGCCTTTACCCTTTTTTGCGCAATTCTTTCTTTTGTTTTAGCTGCAATTTCATCTAAAATCGTCATATTTTTTCCTTTTAATTTCTCGTATTTTTTCAATTTCCTAACATTTCCACATATTAGTCAATACCATCATTACTATCAATCAAATCTTTCCATTATGATTCTGATTCAGCTGCCAGCCCTTTCCAATTCTTATTATACATCGTAAGGAACAAACGCCTCTCACAACGGACTTTATATAATCTAATCTTCATTTGATAATTTGATAAACTGTTCCAACTGCCGCTTTGCCGCTCCGCTATCAATCAATTGTTCTGCCATTCGCACCCCTTTTTCCAAAGTCGCTGCCTGGCCTGCCACATACAGCCCGGCTCCCGCGTTTAGGACAACTGCATTTCGTTTCGGGCCTTGCTGGCCATCTAAAACAGCTCTCGTAATCGCCGCATTTTCTTCAGGCGTACCGCCTGTCAGTTCTTCTTTGCCGCATGTCGCGAATCCAAACTGCTCTGGCTCTATCGTATAGGAATCGTCCTTACCGTCCCTGATTTCACATACTGTTGTAGGCGCGCTGATTGAAATCTCATCCAACACATCCTGCCCGTATACAACCATTGCGCTTTTCACCCCAAGATTGATCAGCACTCTGGCTAACGGCTTTACCAAAGACTCCTCATAGACGCCCATAACCTGCATACTGGCTCCCGCCGGATTCGTCAGCGGTCCGAGAATATTAAACACGGTACGTATGCCCAGTTCCTTTCGTACCGGCGCTACATATTTCATTGCCAGATGATAATTTTGTGCGAACAAAAAACAAATATTGATTCTATTAAGTAATTCTGTACTTTTTTCCGGCGGAATTGTAATATTTACACCAAGCGCTTCTAATACGTCTGCCGCACCGCACCGGCTGGACGCCGCACGGTTGCCATGCTTGGCAACGGGTACTCCCGCGGCAGATATTACAAGCGCCGCGGTGGTAGATATATTAAATGAATTGGATTGATCTCCGCCTGTTCCCACAATTTCAAGGACATTCTGATCATGCAGCAGACGGATACAATGTTCGCGCATTCCTTTTGCCGATCCGGTTATTTCATCGATCGTTTCTCCTTTGATCGCAAGCGCTGTCAGATATGCGCTCATCTGAATCTGGCTTGCCTGGCCTCCCATAATTTCATGCATTACCGTTTTCGCCGTATCATAGCTTAGATTTTCCTTATTTCGCAACGATATAATAGCTTCTTTAATCATATAATAATAACCTCCGCTCTATAGTTCTCAAACTGTCTCTTCCTTGCCCGGCATTTTTTATTTGATATGTTTTAGAAAATTTCCAACAATCCAAGCGCCATCCGGCGTGAGAATGGATTCCGGATGGAACTGCAGACCATACACCGGGTATTTGCGGTGTTGTACAGCCATGATCTCACCATCTTCTGTCTGTGCTGTCACTTGCAGACAATCCGGCAGTTTCTGCTTCAGCGCTGTCAGGGAATGATATCTCGCTGCCAAAATCTCCTGCTGCATCCCCTGAAAAAGAACGCTTTCTGTATCCAGCCGGATCATAGATGCTTTTCCATGCATCAGCTCTTTTGTATAAGACACAACACCACCAAACGCTTCACAGATTGCCTGATGCCCCAGGCAGACGCCCAGGATCGGAATGGTTCCGCAAAACCTGCGGACAGCTTCCACACAAATGCCTGCGTCCGCGGGTCTTCCCGGTCCCGGAGATATGACAATCGCAGAAGGCTTTTTTTCCTGAATCTCTTCCACAGTCAGCGCATCATTTCGTATTACCGTAAGTTCCGGCTCCATGCTTCCCATCAGCTGATACAGATTGTAGGAAAAGCTGTCATAATTGTCGATTAATAAAATCATAAATCAATTCCTCCTTCTGCCTGCTTCAATGCCTGGATCACCGCTCCTGCTTTATTAACGCATTCTGTAAACTCCATCTCTGGTACACTGTCCGCCACTATTCCCGCACCCGAACGTACAAATACTTTTCCATTTTTCGCAAATGCAATGCGGATGGCAATGCAGGTATCCATATTTCCCGTAAAATCCAAATATCCGATCGCGCCGCCGTAGATTCCGCGTTTCTGTCCTTCCAGTTCATTTATAATCTCACAGGCCCGCAGCTTAGGCGCACCTGAAAGCGTTCCGGCAGGCAGAACCGCGTCGATTGCATCCAGCGCGTCCCGGTCTTCCCGGATCTGACCGCTGACGGCAGACCCAAGGTGCATCACGTGAGAAAACCGCTCTACACTTTTGTATTTTTCCATCCTGACCGTGCCGATCCGGCTGATTTTGCCAAGATCATTCCGGCCCAAATCCACCAGCATATTGTGTTCCGCGCATTCTTTTTCATCCGAAAGCAGGCTCTGTTCCAGAGCAATGTCTTCTTCGCGCGTGGCCCCTCTCGGCCTTGTGCCTGCCAGCGGAAATGTATACAGCCTGCCGTTTTCCAGCTTGACAAGCGTTTCCGGTGACGCGCCCGCGATTTCGATATCGTCGCTGGAAAAATAAAACATATACGGAGATGGATTTGACGTGCGCAGAATACGATAGGTATCCAAAAGACTGCCCTCCATGTCTGCTTCCATCCGATTTGCTAATACAACCTGAAAAATATCTCCTTCCCGAATATATTTCTTTGCTTTTTCCACAATTTCACAATAACCTGGTTTGTCAAACAAATACCGGAACTTGCTTTTTAACTGCAGCGGAGGGTTTTCTGCCAGTCTGCCCTTGGTAAGCAGCGAAGCCATTTCCTGCAGATAACTGACTCCTTCCAAATAGGATCGCTCCAAATTATCTGTTCTTATATTTACAATTAAGATTATCTTTTGCCTATAGTGATCAAAGGCAGCTACCTTGTCAAACAACATCAAATCGGCGTCCTGAAAGTATTCTTCGTCTTTGGCATCCAGCCGCAGCGATGGTTCTTTGTATTTCAGATAGTCATAGGAAAAATAGCCGACCAGACCTCCGGAAAACGGCGGCATCCCTTCAATTTGAGGCGCACGGTTTGCATCCATAATCTGGCGCAGCAGCGCATTCGGATCGTCTGTCTGCTGCGTCATTATCATTCCTGATGTTCGATCTGAAATTTTCACGATCCCATTGTGACACGTAATTTCCATCGTCGGATCGTACCCCAGAAACGAATACCTGCCCCACTGCCTGGACGGTTCCGCGCTTTCTAACAGAAAACAATGATGGCTGGCGTATTTTAAACGCCTGACTGCCATAACTGTTGTAACCGAATCCGCATACAATTCCATTTTAATCGGTATTCTGCGAAACTCATATTCTGTGCCACCGCCGTCTTGCATTGGTAATTTTGTCGCATCCGGTATCTCGCTGGTATGCTCCTGCACATTTCTGCTTTGTAAAATTTCTTTTACTTTTAATAAAGATGGACAGATCATCACGACACCTCCTGTAAGATCTTAACTTCTTTTGCGCCACAATCTCCTATCAAATATCCCGACTTTCTTTCCAACGGGCCAGTCACAGCATATACGAATACCAGATACGCGTTTTTGCATCCATATTCCTTGTACAGCAAAAAACACCCGTCCTTGATCCATGTAAAATAAACATGATCAAGGACGGGTGTTATAATTTCAATGACCTGAATTATCATTTCCCCAGCTTCTTACAGCAGTTGAAAATCATAACTCTGCCTGCGCAAAATCTTATGCAGGACAAACCCTGATATAAGACAAAATCTTATACAAGACAAAATCATCTTCTTATCATCATCCGCGGTGCCACCTTGCTTTATAGGATTTCCCTATACACTTTGGCGAGATACCATCATATCTCCGGCAACTGACGTATGCCCAACGTCGCAGAATACTCGGCAGCATCTTTCTCGCTAAAAAGTCTGAATTTAAATCCGGATTTCATTATGAAATCCCGTCTGTCTTTGCTGCTTTTGACTGCGCCCTCCGTGGTCCATTTAATAATCTGCGTTTGATCCGGCTCCCACCTGCCCGGACTCTCTGGACATGCACAATTATTTTTATCTCCACATCATCGGTTTATGCGAATATTTAATTTTGATTGTTTTACGAGATTATTAAAGCACATTTTTTTTGCTTTGTCAACCATTTTTTTCTTCTAAAACTTTGATCAGTTGTTCTTTGTCCAATCCGGTAATGGACACGCCGTCCTCAGAAATAACCGAATCCGCCAGATTCTGCTTATCTTCCTGCATCTTTAAGATCCGTTCTTCGATCGTCCCTTTCATAATCAGACGCAGCACCGTGACTTTGTTATCCTGCCCAATCCGGTAAGCGCGGTCAGTCGCCTGGTTCTGTGCCGCCAGGTTCCACCATGGATCATAATGGATGACCAGATCGGCAGCTGTCAGGTTTAATCCCGTACCGCCCGCCTTTAAAGAAATCAAAAATACATCCGCTTCCCCTCTTTGAAATTCCGTAACCAGACGGCGGCGTTCCTCTTTGCTGGTCTTGCCTGTCAGCATAAACGCACGCAGTCCGTGTTCTGCAAACAGCTTGGACAAATGCTCCAGCATGGATGCAAACTGTGAAAACAGCAGCGCTTTATGTCCGCTGGCCACTGCATTTTCGACTACTTCGACACATGTTTTCGTCTTTGCGGAATCTCCGGTATAATTCTCATAGACAAGCGCCGGATTGCAGCAAATTTGGCGCAGGGCGGTCAGTTCCGCCAGCACCCACAGCTTTTGCGTCTTGAATTCTGCATCCGTCTGGTTGGACAGCATCATTAACAACTGTTTTTCACGCGCCTGGTAAATGCTGCTTTGCTCTCCTTCCATCCTTGCATAGACGACTTCTTCTACTTTGTCCGGCAGCTCTTTTAATACGTCTTTTTTCAGACGGCGCAGAATAAACGGCCGGACAAACCGGGACAGCCTGACCCTTGCCGTATCATCTTTACTTTCTGTAATCGGCCCTTCCAGTTCTTCTTTAAACCGCTGATAACTAAAAAGGTAGCCTGGCATCAAAAACTCAAAAATACTCCACAGTTCGCTTAAGCGGTTTTCAATGGGCGTTCCGGTCAGCGCAAACCTGCATCCGGCCGCCAGCGCCTTTACCGCCTTTGCCGCCAGCGTAGAGGCATTTTTAATATACTGCGCTTCATCAATCACAACATAATCAAACTGCTTACTCTCGTAAATTTCTATATCTCGTTTTAATAAATCATACGAAGTAATTAATATATCAAATTTTTCCCATTCTTCAATCTGCCTTTTTCTTGCAGCCGCAGCGCCTGCAACCGCCGCAACCTGTGCCGACGGATAAAAGCGTCTGCATTCTTCTTCCCAATTATACACCAGGGAAGCCGGACAGACCACCAGCGCCCTGGTATCCGGATGCGCCGCCAAAAAGGTCAGCACTTCCAATGTTTTCCCCAAACCCATATCGTCCGCTAAAATACCGCCAAACCCAAACTTTGCAAGAGAACACAGCCATTGAAAGCCAATTTCCTGATATGGGCGCAGCACCGCATGGATTTCCTGCGGAATTTCCTGATCACCGTCTTCCATCGCACGCATTTCACGTATGATATTCTTAAATTGCTTGTCCCGCTCGATTCTTATATACTCTGCATGATCTTTCATCAGCGCATCCAGATACAGAGAACGATACAGCGGCACCTCCGCTTTGCGCTGCTTTAACTGGTCTTTGGTCAGATGCAGCCCCTCGTTTAACTCTGCCAGCACTGCCAGCGACTGATCATCCAGCCGGATAAAATCACCGGATTCCAGCTTATGGTATTTTTTCTTATTCTTATAATCGGCCAAAATATCCATGACTTCCTGCGCGCTCATGCCTTCCACATTCCAGCTTACATCCAGCAGATTGCCTTTCATGGAAATCCCGGTTGTGACCGTCGGCATGGAAATCACGCGCATCTGTTTAAAACGGTCTGTTACGAAAATCTCCGATACCGCTTCTAACTGCGCAAGCCCGGTTTCCAGAAAACTCAGCATAGAATCTTCCTCTTTACTGTAATACGTCTGCTGGTCCGAAGCCACTTCAAAATAAGTTTCCAGAATGCTCCGCACCTGAAATTCACTGCGGATATCCCGAATCGCTTCCTCCCTGGTCGGAATTTTAGCCACATCATACTCCTGATTTCCGTACTTTACCTTCGCTTTGCACTCAATTCGTCTGCCGACCTTATCCAGATAAGTTTGAAAAACCGCCTGCTGCGGCTCATAATCTTTAAAATCCACTTTTTCAATCCGTACATCCATAGCGCCGCTTACCATCGGAATTACATTTTTTACAAAAGCGCCAAAATCTTCCTCGCTCAAATAAAAAGACGGATTGTCCAGTTCCTCCTTATAATAATTATAGTAGTTCGTTCTTTTGAACTTTTCATACTCTTGTACCATCAGTTTTAAAAAGCCTTTGATCTGCTCATAATATTCCCGTGTACAAATATGAAAACAATTCCGCCACAGCAAATGCCAATACCTGCTGCCTTCTATTAAACATACCGGCTCCATTTCAACATCCGCGCCCTTTGTATTCCCTTTAATCTTCAGCGGCAGCCGCGGGTTTTTCCGCAAGACAAATACTTTTGATTCCTTCCGCAGTATATGATCATTCACCTGCAGCTCTTTCCCCTCATACAATTCCAACAGCTGATCCAGCATGATCGGCGACAATGTAACCGAACGGCGCTGCTGCGTACTGCCATATCCCCAGCCTCTATACCGATAAGAATACTCATTTTCATTATCCAGTTCCAATAATAAGTTTACAATTCCGGACGATTCTCTCGTAAACGCGCTCTGCGTATGCGTAAAAGCCAGCTTTTTCCCATATGTAACATACCGCATCTGTTTAATATCATCAATCAGCTGCGCAATATCTTTGATCACATACAGCTGCGTTGTCCCTATTTTCAATTCTAACGATTCTCTTTCCATTTCCAAATGCAGCGTAGGTTCCAGCCTTATATTTCCATTTCCATATTCCTGGCAGAACTGATTACGGTCGCATAACACATAATAATCCACCAGTTTCTTTAATTCCTGATCACTCGGTTTGGCGGGCTCCTTTGGAACCTGCTTCAGAGGTATTTCATACCTCTTTTCAAAAATAGGTTCCTGATCGTCATACTGGTCAAGTTCACCGTCCTCCGCTTTATAGTTAAATTCCATCAGCATCGCCACCAGATGCCTGCACAATCCTTCCTGCTGCCCAAACGCCATGCATCCGCAGGAATAATCTTTTATTAATTCCTCTTTTGCTAAATATACCACAGTCGCCTGAACACTGTAATGCGTGCCATTACTTCCCTTTACAGACGCGCCTACTTTATAAGATCTTCTTGTAAGCCTCTGTATATCAAGGCGCCCGGCGCATTCATCTACAAATAAATCATTGCCGCGTTCATACGCTGCAAGACTAGCTGACTTTCTTTTTATTAACTCTGCATTTATCATTTTCATATTTTATCTTCTCCATCTCATCATGTAACACCTCTCAAACCGCATTGTATTTTAAGTTTCACCTGATTTTTTTCTGCATAATTTCATAAACCAGCTTCACATCATTTTCCAATTCGTATATCCCATGCCCTGTCGTTTTATAACCTCTGCGCTCGTAGAGACACACTGCGGAAAGTGACGCTTCCAAACGCACCGTATCATACGTTTTTGCAATTTGGTCTTCCAAACACTGTATGATATACGAGCCACAGCCCTGCTTCTGATTAGCGGGCATCACATATACGCCCGTAATATGTTGCTTATCAAAGCATCCCGTTCCAACAATCCTATTATGGTACACCAATACGCCCATATTTCCAGACGCTATACCATCCAAAATATGTTCTTTACTATGATGTCTGCAAAAGAAATCTGCCACTTCTTTTGGGTAATACTTCGGATAGATCGTTTTAATTGTTGTATGTAAAACATGATAAATATCATTCGCCATATCAGACGTTGCCGTCCTATATTCCATATTTTCCCTCCGATCAACCATCATCTATCTGCCTGCACGTTTCATTATACACAAAACCATATTGTTTTTCAATTCCGCCAGCTGCTTTTATGCAAAGCAGATCCCCGGGCAAGTCCCAGCCCACCGCCCGAAGAGTCGACCGGGAATCCAAAACTCCCTCTACACCCATCTTTTCTTTTTAAACAGCAGCAGCAGCAGCACGCATACAAGTGTACTCGCCCCAATAAACACCGGATACGCATACTTCCAATTGATTTCCGGCATACCAGAAAAATTCATCCCATACCATCCAACCATTAGCGTGAGCGGCTGAAAGACTGTTGTAATAACTGTAAACAGCCGCATCAGGTTATTTTGTTCAATGTCAATCTGCGCCTGACAGGCTTCCCGCATCTGGGTCACATAATCCCGCAAGTTCAGCACATTCGACAGATAGCGGGTCGTGCGGTTTGCCAGAATTGTAAAATGCTGAATTCCTTCTTCAGACAACAGTTTATTTTCATTCAGAAGCAGACTGTCCATAATGGTATCCAGCTGTTCATAATATCGCTTTAAGCGCAGCAGCTCTTTCCGGTAAGCAATAATTTTATGAATATAGTCTTCCTGAAACCGCACCATTGCCGCCATCTCCGCATCCGCGATTTCACATTCCAGATCTTCGAGATTGTCCATATCATGTTTCAGCAGATGATGAAAAAAACTCCACAGCGCGCATTCATTCGTTGCTTCTTTTCCAAACAGGCTGCAGACACGTTCATATCCGCGCTGCCCCTCGCAAAGCAGCAGAAGGTCTTCGTGGTCTAAATAAACCATCACCTGATTCGCCGCGCGGCCTGTCTGATGTATATCATACATAGGGAAAACAAATAATGTATATTTCGGGTGACTTTCAAATGTTTCTGTACGGTTGTCCTGAATCTGGCGGACTGCTTTAGGTGCAATATACGCTTCATAGTCCTGCGCTTCTTTGATCGTAAGCACTTTCTGCATCGTTTTATCCTCCTCAAAATAGAAAATAATGTATGTTCAAAAAGGGTATTGGATTAGTATTCCCGGGATTTTGGATCGCATACCATCTGCCCGCCGATCTGCTCGTCAGGAAAATTCCCGAAAAAACATGTATACATTTTCCAAATATTGAAAACAATAACAGCATCCTGCAGTTTTCTAAAGTTATTAAGAATAAAGTTATCAAAAATTATCAAAAAGAGAGGTATCAAATATGGCTCACACAGAATGTGTAAAAATAAACCTGCGCAAAGCTGCAATGATTGGCTGCGGGTTTGTGGGTTCTACAACTGCTTTTGCACTGATGCAAAGCGGCCTGTTTTCTGAAATGATTTTAATTGACGCAGACCAGGACCGTGCGGAAGGCGAAGCGCTGGATATCAGCCATGGTACGCCATTTGCCCGGCCGATGAAGATCTATGCGGGTACGTATCAGGATCTTGTAGACGCTGCCGTCATTATTATTACAGCAGGCGCGAATCAGAAGCCGGATGAAACGAGACTGGATCTGGTAAATAAAAATACGAAGATTATGCGTGCCATAATCCGGGAAATTATGAAATATGGCTGTGAAGGCGTCCTTCTTGTTGTATCCAATCCGGTTGATATCCTGACATATGAAGCGTTAAAGATTTCCGGCCTGCCTAAAAACCGTGTGATTGGTTCCGGAACGGTTCTGGATACCGGGCGGCTGAAAAGCGAACTGGCAGAGCATCTTGGCGTAGACAGCCGCAGCATCCATGCTTTTATTATCGGCGAGCATGGGGACAGCGAAATTGCTGCCTTTAGCAGCGCAAATGTATCCGGCGTGCCGTTAAATGACGTCTGCGAAATGCGCGGTTATTTTCATCATGAAGCTGCTATGCGTGAAATCGCACAGACAGTGAAGAACAGCGCGTATGAAATTATTGATAAAAAGAAAGCGACTTATTATGGGATTGCTATGGCTGTCCGCAGGATTTGTGAAGCGATTGTACGGGATGAAAAGTCCATCCTTCCGGTTTCCGTGATGCTGGATGATTTTTATGGTCTCAAAGACGTGGTCTTAAGCATGCCGGCAATTGTGGGCGCTAACGGCGCGGAAGGGCTGATGCCGATTACATTAAATGAAGAGGAACGCAAACAGTTAGAGGCATCGGCAAACGTGCTAAAAGAAGTGATTGATTCCGTCAGCAGCTGATATTCGTTTCAAAGACGCACTCGGAAACGCCCAAATTTTTCCTTTCCGTATGATGCCGTTTTGATTATTTTAGATTTTATAATAATCCCCGTACTCAGGATCTCCGGTACAATGGAATCAGTCACAGTTCATGGATGCAGGTCTTACGTATTGCCTGCAGTGAGTATAACCGTAACATTTCGGACACATAAATGCTGCGGAATGTTACTGGTTTACTCATGTTAAGAATATTGTAAGAAAATCACTTTTAATTTGCAAGAAAATAATATTGGTCAGGAAAAGATTTTTTGTCCGTATACGTTTATTATAATTTCAAAGCAATGGAGGAGGATACTATGACCAGATCAGAATCGATTATCAGAGAAAAAAGAATACGCCGGAGAAAGCGCAGGGCGATCCGGCGGGCCGTCTGTATGGCGGCGCTTATGACTGTAATTGTAGCCGCTCTGCGCGCTGCCAGCGATCATCTATTAACCGCCGACAGTATCTCAAAACCGGAAAATAACAGACTGCAGGCAGCTTCTACGATCAGCGTCCGCGAGCCAGTGGAACGGCATGCATCACAGATCACATCGGATCTGAAAAGTTATGCAAATACAAGCAAAGCCGCGGAAAAAATCTATAAGAACCGCAACCAATATTCAGAAACATTATTAACCGCCTACCTGAACAACCCGGAAATGGAAGATTTTCTGGCTGGCTATCTGGAAGCGGATCTGCCTCAGTATACTGCGCAGGGAGGTTTTACTGAAGAGGAAATCCAGCAGCAATTCCCACTTTTTCTGCAGTGGGACAAGCGTTGGGGATATGTGTCTTATGGCGGCAGCATGATCGGATTGTCCGGCTGCGGACCGACCTGCCTGTCGATGACGCTTACAGCACTGACCAGACGCACGGACCAGACTCCGGCTGACATCGCGCGTTTCAGCGAAGAACGTGGATACTATGTCGAAGGAAGCGGCACCGCATGGTCTCTGATGACGGAAGGCGCGGCTGCACTGGGGCTTTCCGCACGGGAATTATCTTTGGATGAAACCGTTATGAAAAATTCCCTGGACAGCGGCAGACCGATCATCTGCTCTATGGGGCCTGGAGATTTTACTACGCAGGGACATTTTATCCTGATCTATGGTTATGATGCCGACGGATTTTTTGTAAATGATCCAAACTGCATTGCCAGAAGCCGCCAGCGGTGGAGTTTTGACAAGCTGCGTGGGCAGATCAAAAATCTGTGGGGCTATAGTATCCTCTAAAAAAGCGGGCGCTGGTTCAGCTGCTTTCCGGCAGCCGAACCAGTGCCTGTCACTCTTCTTTGGAATCCTGGAAACGCTTCTGTTCTTCTAAAAACGCCGGGTCCTGAAAATAATCGATTTTCATCGCATGTCTGACCTCTTCCAGTGTCTTAGCCGCCGTCTCTTTTGCCGTGCTGCTGCCGTCCCGCAGGATTTCATATACTTGTTCTATGTTTTTCTCATATTCCGCCCTGCGCGAACGAATCGGGCTTAATTCTTCCTGCATCACACTGTTTAAGAACTTTTTCACCTTAACGTCGCCAAGCCCGCCGCGCTGATAGTGTGCTTTCAGTTCATCCAAATCCGCATATTCCGGCAGATATTCAGCAAAATGCTCTTTTCTGCTGAATGCGTCCAAATACGTAAATACCGTATTTCCTTCCAGCTTTCCAGGGTCTTGTACGCGGATATGATCCGGATCTGTAAACATAGACATCACTTTTTGACGTACATCTTCCTCCGAATCAGACAAATAAATGCAGTTTCCAAGTGATTTACTCATTTTTGCCTTGCCGTCAGTACCCGGAAGACGCAGACATGCCTGGTTATCCGGCAGCAGGATCTGCGGCTCGGTCAGCGTCTCCCCATATACGGAGTTAAACTTATGTACGATTTCCCTTGTCTGCTCCAACATCGGCGCCTGGTCTTCGCCTACCGGAACGGTCGTTGCGTGAAAAGCCGTGATATCAGCTGCCTGGCTGATCGGATACGTAAAAAACCCCACCGGGATGCTTGTCTCAAAATTCCGCATCTGAATCTCCGCCTTTACAGTTGGATTGCGCTGCAGGCGGGATACCGTAACCAGATTCATATAATAAAAAGACAGCTCTGTCAGTTCGGATATATGGGACTGGACAAACATCGTAGATTTTGCCGGATCAATCCCTATCGACAAGTAGTCAAGCGCCACTTCCATAATATTTTCACGGATTTTGGATGGTTGGTCTGCATTGTCTGTCAATGCCTGCGCGTCTGCGATCATAATAAAGATCTTGTCATACTCTCCGGAATTCTGCAGTTCCACACGACGTTTTAAGGAGCCTGCATAATGCCCCACGTGCAGCCTTCCGGTTGGCCGGTCGCCTGATAATATTATTTTTTGATTCTTTGCCATCGTTTTTTCTCCCTAATTTTCTATTTTTTTCAATTGTCAATATCCATGCTATATTTTCAGCTTTGAGCATCTGCCCGGATCAGCGCAAAGTCATCCATCGTCCCCCAGCCGCCAGCGTCCTTTCCTTTCACGCCGATCTTAACCGGCGTCTTCGCGTTCAATTTCAGCCTTAATTTCAGCTTCTTCCACTTACCCTGGCCAGTCAGCTTTGCCAGCTTTGACCGGATCACTTTCCCGTTAATCACCGCATACAAATAAATTTTTGCTGACGAACTCACCTCTCCCTGCAGACAGACAGAAGCTGTATATATTCCTGCCTGCAGACCTGATACCGTCTGTTCGATCTGAAACTTCTGCGCGCCGTCCCCCTGAAAATGAAAACTGTTTTCACCGGATTTTGCATCTGTCTCTTTGTGTTGAATCTGCGTCGGATTGGATTTCCCCTGATAGGACACTTTCCACATCGAAATATCATTTTTTTCAAACCCCGGATTTAACAGCCAGTTCTTTTTAGCTACAACGACGCTGCAGTTAACGCTTGTACCGTCTTCCAGTCTGCCTTCGACCGTATACTCCCCTGTCTTGTCTGTACGGATCTTCCCAATCTGCGCAGAGTCCCAGATCACCGGCACAGGCTCGTTCAAAGAACGGTCATTATATACCACATTTACAGTCTGCGGCATGTCCAGCGTTTCTCCTACGCAGACTTCTGTCCGTGTCTTTTCGATAAAATCAACCGCCTTTTCGCAGGAAGTCCCATATTTCAGATATTTAAACACATCCAGCGACGCAAGCGGACGTCCCTGAGTGTCGAACATCGCCTGATTCGCCCATATACAGCTGCCGTCCTCCTTAGCTGCAGACGCTGCCGCAATCCAGGCGCCTCCCTTATAAAACAGGCCAAGCGCCTGCGCCTGTGACGCCGCATCCGCAATGTCCCGGATACAGCTGGCCTGGCTCTGCACCGTCGCCGCATATCCATTTACCAGATCTTTTTCCCCGACACAGTACAAATCCCCTTCACCATCTTCCAAACCTTCCAATGTATAACAATACGAAGTCTCTAAAATCAGCGTATCTTTTTCATATGTATTACGGATATCTTTCAGCACCGTCTTCATATGCTCCATCGTCCCATGCCGGTACGGATCATACGACACTCCGAAAATATCATAATCCAGCCCGGCCTGCGCCAGTATCTTCGCATAAGACGCCATCTGATCATGGTCGTCAATTCCTGTAAAATGAACGGCGATCCTAAGATCCTGTCCTGTCTCTTCTGCCGTCTCCCGCACTGCCCGTCCGGCCTGCTCTAACAGTAACAGCCGCTCTTTCCAGTCCTGCCCGCCAGCCATTCCTTCATTGACCGCATTCCCGGTTTGTACTATACCAATATCCCCGCCCGCGTCCAAAATCGTTTTCAGGCTTTGTTTTGTAAAATGATACAACGTCTGGTGATGTTCCCGATCCGCCCCAAAATCAGAATAGTGAAAATCCACCAGCAGCTTCATACCGTTCTGCGCTGCCCGCGCTCCGATCTTTGCAGCTTTTTCCACATCACTGCCGCCTTGGTCATACCCGCTGCCATCCGCGTGATCCGGATCATTCCATACCTGTGTGCGGATATAATTAACGCCTGCGTCAGCCAGAATCCGAAACAGATCCTCTTTTTCTCCCTGTCTGTTATAATAAGAAATCCCGCTTTCCTCCAGCGAAATCACACTCGATACATCCATCCCCTTAATAAAATCTTCGGACATATCTTCGACTGGTTCCACAAAAATATCTGCTTCTTCTTTTCCTGTCGGCAGCTCTGCCTGATAAGGTTCTGCCTGCGGCGCTTTATTTTGTTCCTGCTGCTCCCCTTGTGCTTCTTCCCCTTCTCCCCGTGGTTCTTTTTGCGCATCCTCATTCTGCTGCACGTTCTGATACTCCTGCGAGTGCGTCCGGTTTCCGGTACACGCGGCGGCTGTAAGGAACAGCAGCAGCAGGATATACGATAATTTCTGTTTCATATGTGGTGATTCCTTCTGCTTGTGAGCCTGTAATTAGTTGTGATCTTTGAAGTTTCATCTTTGAAGTTTCATCTTTGATATTCATTTGCAAGACAGGTGGGCGGCCTTCTGTCTTTGGATATTTTAACAAAAAATGGGGACGGAATCAATGGGGTATTTTTGTCCGTCTTCCTTTCGCATTCATACCGAAAAATATTGAACATCCCTCTTTTTCATGCTAAAATAAAACGCAGTCACAAAACAAAAAATTCCAAAAAAGAATATATTTAGGAGGTTTATCTATGGCATGGTATGATGAAGCTGTGTTCTATCACATTTATCCGTTAGGGCTTACCGGAGCGCCTAAGGAAAATCCTTACGGAGAACCGGAACACCGTCTGAACACGCTGATCCCTTGGATTTCCCATATCCGGGAAATCGGATGCAACGCAATTTATATTGGTCCGCTGTTTGAATCTGTCGGACATGGTTATGAAACGACGGATTATAAAAAACTGGACAGCCGTCTTGGCACGAATGAAGATCTGACCGATTTTGTAGCAAAGTGTCATGAGCAGGGTATCCGTGTGATCCTGGATGGTGTGTTTAACCATACGGGACGCGATTTTTTTGCTTTCCAGGATATCAAAAAGAACAGGGAAAATTCCCCGTACAAAGATTGGTACTGCAATGTGAACTTCTGGGGAAATAACGAATATAACGATGGATTTTCCTATGAAAACTGGGGCGGTTACAACCTGCTTGTAAAACTGAACCAGCACAACCCTGCTGTACGGGATTATATTTGTGATGTAATTCGTTTCTGGGTAAGTGAATTTGATATCGACGGAATCCGTCTGGATGCGGCAGACGTACTAGACTTTGCATATATGAAAGCGCTGCGCCAGGTAGCAAATGACGTAAAGCCGGAGTTCTGGCTGATGGGCGAAGTCATCCATGGTGATTATACACGCTGGGTCAATGAAGGAACCCTGCATTCCGTAACCAATTACACGCTGCACAAAGCGCTTTATTCCGGGCATAACGATCACAACTATTTTGAAATCGCGCATACGGTCAAGCGTTTATATGAAATGGGCGGCAATAAGCCGGACGGCTTAAAGCTCTATAACTTTGCGGATAACCATGACGTAGAGCGTATTTATACCAAGCTGAATAACAAAGCGCATTTTGCCCCGGTTCATATTCTGATGTATACACTGCCTGGCGTTCCTTCTATTTATTATGGTTCGGAATTCGGCATTGAAGGCAAAAAAGAACGTTTTTCAGATGACTCTCTGCGCCCGATGCTTTCGCTTGCGGATTATGCAGAAGCAATTACAAATAATTCGTACACAAAGCTGATCGCTGCGCTTGGTAAGGTACGCCAGCATACCCTGGCGCTTTCTTATGGTGACTATCAGGAACTGGTACTGACCAACCGCCAGTATGCATATTCCAGAAACTATAACGGACAGTCCGTAATTGTCGCGGTAAATAACGATGACAGCGACTACGTACTGACACTGCGCGCAGGAAACGCGGCGGAATATATCGGCGCGCTTTCTGGTGAAAAAGTGTCCGTAAACGGCGGTAATATTGTTGTAAATATAAAAGCAAACAGCGGGGATATCTGGCTGCCTGTAACTGCTGAAAGTGAAAAAGCTGTCGCGCCTGTTGCAGTGACATCCACTCCTGATCCAAAAGATCTGCCTGGCGATACTGCTTCCAAAGCAGAGCAAAACCAGCCTGCCGCAGACACTGCCCGCACAGATGCAGAACCAGCCGACGCAGATGCTGATCAGAAGCAGCATACGAACGAAAATCCATCAGCCGCAAATGCCAGCGCAGAAAATGCAAAGCCAGCTGTGTCACAGGATTTTGAAAACGGAAAAATTGCGGGCCTTCAGGAAGCGATCCTCGCCATTATGGAGAAAAACGGCCCGGTTACCGACCAGATGCGCCGGGATGTGGAAGCAAATGTCTATCATGATTCCCTGATCGCATGGATTAAAAGCTTTCGATAAGATGATCCTGCAGTTTTGCAGGCCGGCAGCAGCACATCGGCACCAAAAGGAGGAAATTCTATGGTATACAAAGACTTTCAGGGACTGCGTTTATCCGCTCTCGGGCTCGGCGCTATGCGTCTGCCGGCGTCGGGAGACAACCAGTCCGAAATCAACGTAGCTGAAACAGAAAAAATGGTCGCTTACGCAATGGAACACGGAATTAATTATTATGACACCGCCTGGGGCTACCATAACGGCCATTCAGAAACCGTGATTGGAAAAATACTGCGCAGCTATCCGCGGGACAGTTACTACCTGGCAACGAAGTTCCCGGGTTATGACCTGTCCAATATGGATAAAATCGAAGAAATCTTTGAAAAACAGCTCGAAAAATGCGGCGTAGATTATTTTGATTTTTACCTGTTCCACAACGTATGCGAAATGAATATCGACGCCTATCTTGATCCGAAATACGGGATCTTAGATTATCTGATCCGGCAGAAAGAAAACGGGCGTATCCGCCATCTTGGATTTTCTGCGCACGCCAGCTGCGAGGTCATGCGGCGCTTTTTAGACGCCTATGGAGCGCATATGGAATTTGGCCAGCTGCAATTAAACTGGATCGACTGGACTTTCCAGAACGCAAAAGAAAAAGCGGCGCTTTTAACAAAATACCAGATCCCTGTCTGGGTTATGGAACCGCTGCGCGGCGGAAAGCTTGCCTCTGTCTCAGAAGACGCGGCACAAAAGCTGCGCGCGCTGCGTCCGGATGAAGATCTTCCGGCATGGGCGTTCCGTTTCCTGCAGGGAATAGAAGGCGTAACGATGATCCTTTCCGGCATGTCCACAATGGAACAGCTGCAGAACAATATCCGGACGTTTGAAACAGAGCGCAAGCTAAACCAGACCGAATGGGATACCCTGCTCGGAATCGCCGAAGAGATGATCCAAAAGATCCTGCCGTGTACGGCCTGCCGCTACTGTACGGCACACTGTCCGAAAGGGCTGGATATCCCGAAACTGCTGGAACTTTACAACGAGCACTGTTTTACCGGAGGCGGATTTATCGCGCCAATGGCTCTGATGGCAATGCCGCAGGAAAAACATCCTTCGGCTTGTATCGGATGCAGAAGCTGTGAAGCTGTCTGTCCGCAGCAGATTAAAATTTCAGAAGCAATGGCGGATTTCCATGAAAAGCTGAAAGCTGCCGCAATTTAAGTGTAATCCGGATGTGTTGTGATACAGGTCCGGATTCCTGGAAAAGCTGAAAATTATCATTTCAAAAACCAGAGTGTAAAGTTCATTGGATTTCCAATTTCCAATATGCTTTACACTTTTTTGTTTTGTTAGGAAGGATTTTACAATCCCCCTTCTTGCATTTGTCTTTCGCAGGGTTTATAATATTTTCCAGCAGGCAACACAAACAAAAGAAGAATTATTCAAATAAATAATATTAAGATTAAATTTCGGAGGTGTTTTATGCAAGAAGAGAGATGTGTAAAAAATGTAGAAAGAAAGACACTAAAAGAAGCGACCGCTAAAATTCTGGATGAATACGGCGTTCATGCAGGCAGGGATATCGAACGAATGAAAAAAGAGGAAGTCGCCGCCGTATATGAGAGCCTGAAAGCAGGTATTATGGAACCATATGGACTGGACTGGGATGCATTGGATGCACTGGTAGATGAAGTTCTGGAAATGTAACCCTCCTGCGCGGACGCGCTGGACAACCCAGAAAAAACCTTTCATCAGCTGTAAGTATTTTTTCAGGCGCGCATATGCTATGATTAATGCAGATAAAGGAGGAGATCAATATGGAACCTGTTCTGCAAATTGAATCATTGAAAAAATACTATGGCAAATCCGCAAATAAGACAAAAGCGCTGGATGGTATTACGTTTCAGGTAATGCCCGGAGAATTTTTAGGCATTATGGGCAGCAGCGGATCTGGCAAATCGACCCTGTTAAACTGTATCGCTGCAGTCATCCGGCCCGACAGCGGCAGCATTTCTATGAACCACAGGCAGATTCAGTCGCTGAAAGGGGCTGCGCTTGCGGATTACCGCGGCAGAGAGATCGGTTATCTGTTTCAAAATTTTGAACTGCTGGATAATCTGACCGGGCAGGAAAATATCCTGCTGCCGCTTTCGCTGCATGGCGTTTCCGAAAAGGAAAGCCGGAAACGGCTGCAGCAGCTGGCGGCTTATCTGGAGATCCAGGCGGTACTGGATAAATTTCCGGCTCAGATGTCCGGCGGGCAGAAACAGAGAGTTGCAGCAGCCCGGGCTTTGATCCTGCAGCCGGGCATGATCCTGGCGGACGAACCGACCGGGGCTTTGGATTCTAAAAATGCAAAATCACTGATGGAGAAGCTGGCCGGGCTGAACCGCGACGCAGATACGGCCATTTTGATGGTTACGCATGATTCCAATGCCGCAAGCTACTGTAATCGAATTTTATTTATCCAGGATGGTGTGATTTTTCATGAACTGCGCAGAAATATTCCGCAGGAATCCAAACAGGAATTTTACGAACGTATCCTGCAGGTTATGGCACAATTGGGAGGAGGAAGCGCAAATGTTCTCTAAACTGGTTTCCCGCAACAGCAGCCGCAGCAGAAAAGAAAACGGCCTGTTTTTCAGTTCTCTGTTTATTTCTGTCATTGCGTTTTATATGGTGCTGTCTCTGCCTGAACAGGATGTGATGGTATTTTTAAAAAGGATGGAAAGTGATGCCGTAAACAAGCTGCTTGGACTGCTTCCGGTGTTTTACGGCGCGACGTTATTTATTTTGTTTTTCCTGATTTACTATGCCAGCCGTTTTCAAATGGAACGGCGCAGGCATGAATTCGGCGTTTATCTGATGATGGGCATGCGCCGCTCCAAATTGTTTCTGATGCTGCTGGCGGAGGATTTACGTAACAGCGTTGCCACACTGCTGGCCGGAGTGCCTGCCGCGGTGCTGTTGTCTGAGCTTGTCAGCCTGGTGACCGCCAGACTGGTCGGAATCGGGCTGATTGGTCATCACGTTTCTTTTTCCTGGAAAGCGGTAGCTTGGACAGTCGCGGGGTTTACAGTGATCAAACTGGCTGCCTTTTTGCTACACAGCGGCAGGATCAGCAGGCAGGAAATCGGTTCTCTGCTGGCAGACGCGCCAGAGGCTGCAATCAGGCAGCTGCCGGCATCTGTCTATGCATTTTCTGCCGCGGCGGGCGTGCTTTGTCTTGCCGCTGCTTACCGCAAGGCAGTCCGGGAGGTGACCTGGGATGAGATCGGTCAGATGGGGCTTACGGTAGCTTTCGGGCTGGCCGGGACCCTGCTGTTTTTCCAGGGACTGCGTTTTTTGATCGGTCTGTGTGTGAAAAACAATAAAAAAGATGCAAAACTGCATATGTTTAACGTTCGACAGATTCATGAAACTGTCATCCGCCGCAGCGGTACGATGGCAATCTGTTCGCTGCTGATCCTGTCCGCACTGTGCTGTTTCGGGGCAGGCGTGGCAATTTCACGCTTTTATGGAGAATCAGAATCACATCTGCTGGATTATACGTTTGAAGATACGAATACTGGAAACGACGTGTCCTGGATCAGACAGCTGTTAAAAGACCAGCAGCTGGATCAGCAGTTTTCAGACCTTTTTGAGATGAAAACCGGACATATGAAGAATGACACGCAAACAAAAAAGACGTTTCAAATGGACTCTGTTATGGATGCGCTGCGCGAACTGCCGCCTTCCAAAGACAGGGATGTGCTGCTGAATAACCTTTCTTATGCAGACAGCCCGTATCTGATTTCGCTCAGCTGCTATAACCACCTGCTGGAAGCGGCGGGCCAGCCCGGACTGCAGCTGGACGGCAAAGAAGCCGCTGTTTATATCGATAACACATTTACCACACCCGGCCGGACGCAGATCCTGAATCAGATCTTAAAGACCGAACCGCAGGCTTTGCTGCTCGGAAAAAAACATCAGCTGACTGGCGCCATACAGTCGGCAAATCTGGTCACAGACCGCTCGATTACGCTTTCTTTTGCCCTGATTGTACCAGACGACGTGTTTGAGCGCTATACACGAGGAACCTATAACGTTTATCTGAACGGTATTCTGGCACAGAATAAAGAAACACAAAGCAGCCTGATGTCCGCTATATCACAAATGAATGAGCAGCTGGATCAAACCGGGCTGACCTATGAGAGCTACCTGCAAAATATGGGAAGGCAGCTGTTTTATATGGTAGCTGCCAGCTATCTGACGATTTATCTGGCGATTATTTTTCTGATCATCGCAAATACGGTGATCGGCGTGCAGTTTTTAATGGGCCAGCGCAGATCGAGGCGCCGTTACCGGACGTTAATTCATCTGGGGGCTTCTTATCAGATCTTATGCCAGTCTGCCCAAAAACAGATTTTGTGGTATTTCGGCATTCCGGTCGCGGTTGCGGCCTGCAGCAGCCTGTTTGGCGTACGTGCGTTATTTACCGGGATTTTATCATCTGCAACAAAAAGAGAGCTGCCTGAAATGATCGTGATCTCTGCGATTATGATCACCGTATTATGCATCGTGGAATGCATTTATATGTTGGCGGTCAAACGCTCCAGCGACAAGTATCTGCTGACTCTGATGATGCCGGAGCGGGAAGAATAAACCATATTCGCGAAAGACAGCAGCCGTTTCGCGGATTATATACACGAATCTGAACAAAAAAAGAGCGGCGAGGAGAACGTTTATGAAACGAATTGCAGTTGTGGAAGACGATGTGCTGATGCGGGAAGAATTATCAAGTATCCTGACGAAAGCAGGTTATCAGGCAGAGGAACTCCAGACATTTGAAGATGTGCCGGGACAGCTGTCCGCAATTGCCCCAGACCTGGTGCTGCTGGATCTGAATCTGCCAAAGACAAGCGGATTTCAGATCTGCCGGGAAATCAAGCAAAAAAGCTCCATCCCCGTCCTTGTACTGACGTCCCGCGATCAGCTGCGTGATGAACTGCACGCACTGGAACTGGGCGCAGACGAATATCTGACAAAACCATGCAGAAAAGAACGGCTGTTAGCGCGCATCTTAAACGTGATGAAGCGCTATGAAGGCCGTTCCAATCTGCTGGAGGGCGCCGGCTGGCTGCTGGACCGGCTGACTTATACGCTGTATATCGATAACCACTCTGTCATCCTCCCCAAAAACCAGGGAAAGCTGCTCGAAGTATTCCTGCTGCACCGCGGTGAAACCGTTACAAAAGAAGATCTTTGCCTGGCAGTGTGGGGGACAGTGGAATTTATTGATGAAAATGCTTTGCAGGTCAACCTTACACGCCTGAAAAAAACAATGGCAAATCTACGCATGCGCCAGCAGATCCTGCCTGTACGCGGGGTCGGCTACCGGCTTGCAGATTCTGAACAGGAGACACCATCAAATGCAAAAACATAAGCGAAAACCACTCTTTTTCTTTCTTATCCCATATATGCCATGGCTGCTGTTGCTGCTTGGTATAGACCTGTTTGCGGTTTTACTGCTGTGGATTGCGGATGCGCAGGCTTTTTTTGCAATGTCCGTTGTGATCGCGCTTGCAGCAATCGGCCTGTTTTCTGCTGTCAGCTATGTACTAATTCGCTTGGAACGAAAGAAAGAGCAGACATTTTACGAATTTCTGGAACAGCCGGACGAATATCACGAAGAATTGCTGCAAAAAGCGGTCAGCCTGACAGACCGGGACGCTGTGCGAAAGCTTGGCGACTGTCTGCGTGAACAGCAAAAAGAACAGATCCGCATGCAGGAAAAAATTTGTGATTATGAGGAATATGTAGAAGCATGGGCGCATGAAATAAAAACACCGCTTTCCCTGCTGACCCTGCTGCTTGACAACCGCAGGGAAGAACTGCCCGCAGGAATAGATTATAAGCTGGACCATATTAGAAACCGGATGCAGGAATCCGTGGATCAGATGCTGTTTTATGCACGCCTTAAGGGTGCAAGAAAAGATTACCAGTTTGAACATATCCATATCCGCAGCTGTATCGAAGAGTTAATTGAGGACTACCGTCCGCTTCTGGAAGAAAAAGAATTTCAAATCCAATACAGCCTGGCGGACGACCTCGTTTATGCCGACCGCAGAGGGCTTTGCTTTTTGCTGGGGCAGATTGTGAGCAATTCTGTCAAATACTGCAGCGAGCAGCCGGAGCTGTATATGACTTCTTTTCTGGAAAAGGAGCGTTATGTGCTGTCTGTCAGGGATAACGGAATTGGTGTACGCAGCTGTGATCTGCCTTATATTTTTGAAAAAGGATTTACAGGGGATTCCGGGGAAGGACGGAAGAAGGCTACGGGAATGGGGTTGTATCTGGCGGCGGAGATTGCTAAGGAGATGGGGGTTTGGCTGCGGGTTGGAGAGACGCGGGGGAGTGGGTTGGAAATGCAGGTGGTGTTTCCGATTGTAAGGTAGGGGGAATTGCGGGCTGGCTGGACGTTACTGGCTGGCTGGACGTTATTGGCTGGCCGGACGTTACTGGCTACCCGGACGACGCTGCGGGCGGTGGG
>VSNY01000004.1 GCA_009774535.1 Lachnospiraceae bacterium | reverse complement strand
ACCCCCCCTCCATCCCACACGTTTCTCATGAAAAACTTCAGAATATCCCTTGCACATCTTCCCAATTTATGCCAAAATAAAGAAGCAACTCTCAAATACGGCAGATATCAGATTTTCAAGGAGGTATGTATCACAATGTATATCACATGTTTAGATTTAGAAGGCGTATTAGTGCCAGAAATATGGATCGCATTTGCCAAGGCAAGCGGCATCCCGGAATTGGAAAAAACGACGAGGGATGAACCGGATTATGACAAGCTGATGAAAGGGCGTCTGGAAATACTGAAAGCACATGGTCTGGGATTAAAAGAAATCCAGGACACGATTGCTGCGATTGATCCGCTGCCGGGTGCGAAAGAGTTTTTAGAGGAGCTTCGCGCGATGACGCAGGTGATTATTATCAGCGATACGTTTGAACAGTTTGCCAGACCGCTGATGCAGAAGCTGGGTTGGCCGACGATTTTTTGTAATTCGCTGGAAGTCGGGGCAGACGGGGAGATTACTGGTTACCGGATGCGGGTGGAGAATTCTAAGTATACGACGGTCAAGGCGTTGCAGTCTATTGGATATCAAACAATTGCGAGCGGGGATAGCTATAATGACCTTGGGATGATCCAGGCAAGCCAGGCGGGATTTTTATTTAAGAGTACGGAGCAGATTAAGGCGGATTATCCGCAGTATCCGGCATTTGAGGAGTATGGGGATCTGCTGGCAGCTATTCGTGGCGCGATGCAGGAGCAGAAGTAGTGGTTCCTGCCGCTGGCAGGAATGTGGCGGCATAGCAGAACGTTTGATGCTGGATAGAATAAGGGAACAGAGCGGCAAATATGGGAAGGAAGGTGAGACTGTTTGCTGAAAACATTGGCTTCTTATATAGGAGAGTTTAAGAAAGATTCTTTGATGACCCCGGTAGCTATGATTCTTGAAGTAATTATGGAAATGCTGATTCCGCTGCTGATGGCGTCGATTATTGACGACGGAGTGGAGAAGAGTGATATCAGGCATATTTATCTGATGGGAGCGTGGATGATTGTTGCGGCTTTTGTCGGACTGAGCGCAGGTGTCATGGGAGGTAAGTACGGCGCGAGGGCTTCGGCTGGGTTTGCTAAAAATCTGCGCCAGGGGATGTTTGTGAATATCCAGGATTTTGCGTTTGAAAATATCGACAAATTTTCGACTGCGGGCCTTGTGACCAGGCTGACGACGGATGTGACGAATCTGCAGAACGCTTATCAGATGATTTTGCGGATGTGTGTGCGGGCGCCGTTTTCCTTAATTATAGCGATGGTCATGTCTTTTTTTATTTCTGTAAAACTGGCCAGTATTTATCTGGTTGCGGTAATTGTGCTGGGAGGATTTCTGGCGGTGATTACGGTGAATGCCTATAAATATTTTAGTGCGGTTTTTGAAAAGTACGATGATCTGAATGCGAGCGTGCAGGAGAATATTGCGGCGATCCGTGTGGTGAAGGCGTATGTGCGGGAAGATCATGAGATCGGGAAGTTTCAGAAGGCAAGCGGAAATTTGTATCAGATGTTTCTTAAGGCGGAAAGTATTGTGGCTTATAATGCGCCGGCAATGATGATTACGGTGTTTGGCTGTATTTTGGGGATCAGCTGGCTGGGGGCGAAGATTATTGTGTCCAGCGGGGCGACCGAATTGCAGACGGGCGATCTGATGAGCCTTCTGGCGTATTGTATGAATATTCTGATGAGCCTGATGATGCTGTCGATGGCTTTTGTGATGATTACGATGAGTTCGGCCAGCGCTAAGCGTATTGCTGAAGTGCTGAATGAGAAAAGCACGCTGCACAATCCGCCAATGCCGGATCGGGTGGTACCGGATGGAAGTATTCGGTTTGAGCATGTGGATTTTTGTTATCGGAAAAAGACGGACAATGATGGAGAGGGCAGCGCGGCTAAAGGCGGTACTGCCGCAGGCGCAGCGGATGACAGCGGCGCGGAGAACGGGCATTTGGTGCTGTCGGATATTGACCTGGATATTCGTTCGGGTGAGACGATCGGGATTATCGGCGGTACGGGCAGCTCGAAATCCAGTCTGGTAAACCTGGTCAGCCGTCTGTATGATGTTACGGCGGGCTGTGTAAAGGTGGGCGGCAAAGATGTCAGAAGTTATGATCTTGAAACGCTGCGTAATGAAGTGTCTGTCGTTTTGCAGAAAAATGTGCTGTTTTCCGGTACGATTTATGATAATCTGCGCTGGGGAGATTTAAATGCCAGTAAGGAGGAGTGCCAAAGAGCCTGCCGGCTTGCCTGTGCGGATGAATTTATCGAGGCGATGCCGGACGGTTATGATACGTATATCGAGCAGGGCGGTACGAATGTGTCCGGCGGACAAAAGCAGCGGCTGTGTATTGCCAGGGCGCTGCTGAAAAAGCCGAAGATTCTGATTCTGGATGATTCGACCAGTGCGGTGGATACGGCGACGGATGCAAAGATTCGCAAGGCGTTTGCCGAAGAGATTCCGGGGACGACGAAACTGATTATTGCGCAGCGGATTTCTTCCGTGCAGCAGGCAGATCGTATTATTGTACTGGAAGAAGGAAAGGTCAACGGCTTTGGCACACATAAGCAGTTGCTGGAAAGCAATGAGATTTACCGCGAAGTCTATGAGTCGCAGACTGGCGGAGGCGGAGATTTTGACGAACATGGAGGTGGTCACTGATGGCGGAAAAAGCAAAACCAGTCCATGGTCCGGGCGGACACGCGAGGTTCGCAAAAGGCGGCAGGCCGCGCGTGGAAAATCCGGGGAAGATTTTCAGGCGGCTGATGGCTTATGTGATGCGTGATTATGCGTTTGCGATCATTGTCGTTATGGCGTGTATTTTGTATACGGCGTTTGCAACGGTGCAGGGAACGCTGTTTATGCAGGAATTAATTGATCAATATATCCAGCCGCTGCTGGAAAGCGCGTCGCCGGATTTCAGCGGTCTGACGCGCGCGATTCTGCGGGTGGCAGGATTTTATGCGGTTGCGGTGATTGCAAGCTATGCGCAGGCTAAAATTATGATCTATGTCAGCCAGGGGACGCTGCGTCATTTAAGGGATGATTTGTTTTCCCATATGGAAAAGCTGCCGGTGCGGTATTTTGACACGCATGCACATGGCGATATTATGTCTGTGTATACAAACGATATTGATACGCTGCGGCAGATGATCAGCCAGAGTATTCCGCAGCTGTTTAACAGTGTGATTACGATTGCAAGCGTTCTGGGGAGCATGATTTATCTAAGCATTCCGCTGACGGGCGTGACGCTGCTTATGGTGGGAGTAATGCTGTTTATGACAAAGCGTCTGGCTGGCTTAAGCAGTAAGTATTTCCTGGCACAGCAGCAGGATCTTGGCAAAGTAAACGGCTATATCGAAGAAATGATGGAGGGGCAGAAAGTCGTTAAAGTGTTCTGTCACGAAGAGAAGTCGATCAAAGATTTTAAGGAACTCAATGACCAGCTGTTTGAAAGCGCTTATCAGGCGAACCGCTTTGCAAATGTGCTGATGCCTGTGATCGGGCAGCTGGGCAACGTCAGCTATGTTTTGTGCGCGATTGTCGGCGGGATTTTGGCGATGAGCGGGGCAGGCGGATTTACCGTCGGGAAACTGGCGAGCTTTCTGACGTTTAACCGCAGTTTTAACCAGCCGATCAGCCAGGTCAGCATGCAGCTGAACGCGGTAATTATGGCGATCGCGGGTGCGGAACGTGTGTTTAAGCTGCTGGATGAGCAGCCGGAGACGGATGAAGGCTATGTAACGCTTGTCAATGCGAAAAAGGAGCGCGGACAGATTATAGAAGTGCCGGGCGGCGGGCGTACCGGCGTCTGGGCATGGAAGCATCCGCACCAGCAGGACGGTACGGTTACTTATACAGAACTGACCGGGGATGTTGTCTTTGATGATGTGGATTTTGGATATGTGCCGGAAAAAATCGTGCTGCATAACGTCGACCTGTATGCGACGCCGGGCCAGAAGATTGCCTTTGTCGGCTCAACCGGGGCCGGAAAAACGACGATTACGAACCTGATTAACCGTTTTTATGATATTCAGGACGGCAAGATCCGTTATGACGGCATTAACATTAATAAAATTAAAAAAGACGATCTGCGGCATTCACTCGGCATCGTTTTACAGGATACGCATTTGTTTACCGCTACCGTTATGGAAAATATCCGCTATGGCAAGCTGGATGCGACGGATACCGAAGTGATGGCGGCTGCGAAGCTGGCGAACGCGGACGGATTTATCCGGCATCTGCCGGAAGGCTATCATACGATGCTGAAAGGTGACGGCTCGAATCTCAGTCAGGGGCAGCGGCAGCTGCTGGCGATTGCCCGTGCGGCGATTGCAGATCCTCCGGTGCTGATTCTGGACGAAGCGACCAGTTCGATCGATACGCGTACGGAAAAAATCGTGCAGGACGGCATGGATAAGCTGATGCAGGGAAGGACGACGTTCGTGATTGCACACCGGCTGTCCACGGTACGCAACAGCGACTGTATTATCGTTTTGGAGCAGGGGCGTGTGATCGAGCGCGGCAATCATGAAAAGCTGATTGAAGAGCGCGGGAAGTATTACCAGCTGTATACAGGGAATATTGCATCCGATGAAAGAAAGGAGTAGTCTGTAATGTCGATGGAAGCCTATCAGGCAGCGAATAAACAGGCGCAGAAAGCCTATCGTGCTGCTATGAATAAAGGAGAATATCCGTATTTAAGTGCGCTGGATGATTTTCTTCCTTATGAGTGCACTGCGGGAGAAAAATATATCGGGGTGATCGAGATCCCGCTGCATCTGGTCGCAGGCACGAAGACCGCGGGAAGACGGAATTCGTTTGCAAATAATTTTATGCCGCTGCTGTCTGATGAGACGGAATTTGCCCTGAAATGGTCCGGTCTGTATGACTCCCAGTTAGACGAGGGCATTCGTGATCCGATCGTAGTCTATGAGTATATGCACCGTTTTTATGTGATGGAAGGCAATAAGCGCGTCAGTGTGCTGAAAAGCCTCCAGGCGGTGAAGATCAGCGCGAAAGTGACAAGAATTATTCCGAAAAAAACGGATGATCTGGAAAACAGGATTTATTATGAATTTATGGATTTTTATGACGATGCGAAAATTTATGATATCTGGTTTTCCAAGGAAGGGTCTTACGCCAAGCTGAGCAAAAGTTATGGCTATGATCCGGGGCAGATGTGGACAGATGAAAGCCGTACTGCCCTGCGCAGCGAATATTTAAGCTTTCGCAAGATCTATAAGGCAAAGGGCGGAGATAAGATCCCTATTACATCCGGAGACGCTTTTTTGGCCTATATTGAACTGTTTCCGGCATGGCAGCTGCAGTCCGGCAGCGAGGAAGAGATTAAGAGCAATCTGACCAAAATGCGGGATGAATTTCTGACGCTTGGACAGAACAAGCCGACAAAGATAGTTCTGGAACCGCACCAGAAAGAAAAGCCGTCGTCCGGACGTGCTATTTTAAACCGTGTTCTGGGAAGCGACGCCCGCAAGCAGCTGAAAATCGCGTTTATTTTTGAAAAATCTGTCGTCAATTCTGCCTGGAACTATGCGCATGAAATGGGACGGATGCATTTAGAGCAGGTATTTGGCGAACGGGTAAAGACTTCCATTTATGAACATGCGGAATATACGAATAATTCGGAGGATATTATCGAGGCGGCGATTGAAGACGGCAACCAGATTATCTTTACGGTTCCGGCGCAGCTTGTGAATGCCAGCGTCAAAGCCGCGTTAAAGCATCCGGAGATTAAGATTTTAAACTGCTCTACGAACTCCAAATACCAGGCGATCCGCACCTATTACTGCAGGATGTACGAAAGTAAATTTCTGCTTGGCGTGATAGCCGGAGCATTGTCAGAGACTAATGAAATCGGGTATCTGGCCGATTATCCGATTTACAGTACGATCGCCAATATCAATGCATTTGCGCTTGGCGCACAGATGGTGAATCCGCGTGTGAATATACATCTGCGCTGGGGATCTATGCGCGATGAACTCAGGACAGCGCTGCCGGAGGATGTGCATGTGATCTTTGACAAGGACTGGATCAATCCGAAAAATCCGACCAGGAAATATGGCCTGTACCGTCAGCTGGGGGATGGGAGAGTGGAAAATATCGCGACTTCCATCTGCCATTGGGGCAAGGTGTATGAGCTGATTATCCGCAGTATTATGGAAAACACCTGGAAAGAAGAAGTAGAGAAAAATAAGAACCGCGCGTTAAATTATTGGTGGGGAATTTCTTCCGGCGTGCTGGAAATCGTCTGTTCCCAGAAGCTGCCGGGAGGTACGAAGTTTTTGGTGGATCTTCTGACAGAGATGATGCGGCGCAGAGAATTCAGCCCGTTCCAGCTTACATGGACCAGACAGGACGGCACGGTGACGAACGAAGCCGGTAAACGCCTGGAGCCGGAAGAGATTTTCAAAATGAATTACCTGGCGGGAAATGTGATAGGAGGAATCCCCCAACTGGGCGAACTGAAAGAAGAAGTCAAAGAGTTTGTCCGTCTGCAGGGGGGATTCTGATGAAAATATTATTATTGGCGGATGTGGAATGTAAGGCGCTGTGGGATTTTTACCGCAAAGAGGAGCTGGAAGGGGTCGGACTGATCCTTTCCTGCGGCGACCTGAACGCGGAATATTTGTCGTTTTTGGCTACGATGTCGTCCGCGCCTGTATTGTATGTACATGGAAACCATGACGCAAAATATAAATCACGCGCGCCGGAAGGCTGCATCTGTATCGATGACTGCGTCTATCAGTACAAGGGTATCCGCATCCTTGGGCTGGGCGGCTCGATGCGCTATAAAGACGACGACTGGCAGTTTACCGAAGACGAAATGCGTGCCAGAGTGCGGAAGCTGCGCTTTCCCATCTGGCGCAGCAAAGGCTTCGATATCCTTCTGACCCACGCGCCGGCAAAAGGGCTTCATGACGGAGAAGACCTGCCGCATCATGGGTTCCAGGTATTCCACGATTTGATGGACAAGTATCAGCCTGGATATTTTATTCATGGGCATGTACACATGAATTATGGACGGGATCATGTACGGGAAGATGAGCGCGGAAAGACCCGGGTGATCAATGCGTTTGAGCGGTATGTAATCGAAGTGCCGTAAATGAACGGGCTGCAGAAATTAGCAATACAGACAGTATGAAAGAAGCGTCAGCTGAGTGTTTCAGAGACGTTTCTTTTTTTGATGAAAAATGAAATAGGAGTAAATACGCTGTATAATTTGTGTCAAAATGCAGATACTGGAAAAGAAACATGCAGTGGCGGGAGGGATGCTGCTGCGAAAGAAACAGAATCGTCAAAGTAAGGAATCAAAGCATATGAACATACAACAGGAAAGGCAGAAATCTCCTGGCCAGACACCGAAGCAGGCACAGGTGAACCAGCAGGAAAAGCTGACGACCAAAGAACACGTGCATCCGGTGTCTGCCCGTGTCAGTGAGAATAAGAAGACGCTGGAAGAAATGTTTGGCAACAGCGCGGATATTAAAATGCGGGAAATGGTGCTGGGACATGACCAGGTGCGGTGTCTGGCGGCTTATATTGAAATTACGGCGGGATCGCTGGCTTTTGAACATTCGCTGGTCGGGCGGCTGTTAAACGACCTGGCCCATCTTCCGGCGCAGCAGATCTATCAGTCATTGGCGCAAAACGGGCAGGGGCTGTGCGACGTAACGCCGTTTGAAACTATGGAAGATGCTGTGCAGTTCGGAATGCTGACCGGGGATGTGGTCTTATTTATAGACGGATTTCAAAGCGCGCTGAAAATCCCGGATAAAGGATATCCGAATATGGGCGTGACGAAGCCGGATTCAGAAAAGGTGATCCGCGGTTCGCAGGAAGGATTCGCGGATTCGGTTAAGGTAAATACGGCATTGATCCGCAAACGCATCCGTTCGACGAAAGTGCGGGTAAAAGAAGTAAAGGCAGGGGTGTATTCGCATACGAATATCGATCTGGTCTATATGGAAGGGCTTGTATATCCAAGCCTGTTAGAAGAGATTGAGCGGCGGCTGGATTCGTTTACCATTGACGGCGTACTGGACAGCGGGACGGTTGAGCAGCTGACGCAAGATGCCTGGTATTCGCCGTTTCCGCAGTTTCAGACGACACAGCGGCCGGATCGGGCGGCGATTGCGGTGATGGAAGGCCGGGTGGTGCTGTTGTGCGATAATTCACCGACGGCGCTGATTCTGCCGACGGATATTAACTCGATGTTAAAAACGAGCGATGACTATTATAATCATTTTGAAATTGCAACACTGGAGCGGCTGATCCGTTATGGTTCGGCGGTTATGGCGCTGGCGCTTCCGGCGTTCTATCTGGCGGTCACTAATTTCCACACGCAGATTCTGCCAACGTCCCTTCTGCTGTCCTTCGCGGCTGCCAGGCAGGGCGTGCCGTTTCCGGCGGTTGTGGAAGTTCTGCTGATGGAGCTGTCGTTTGAGCTGCTGCGGGAAGCCGGAGTGCGGCTGCCCGGGGCAATGGGCAATACGATCGGCATCGTGGGCGGCCTGATTATCGGCCAGGCAGCCGTGGAAGCCAATCTGGTCAGTCCAATTGTCGTAATTGTCGTCGCGTTTACCGCGCTAAGTTCGTTTGCGATACCGAATGAGGAGCTGGCAACGGCATTTCGGATTTTAAAGTTCTATATGATCGCGCTGTCGGCCTGGCTGGGGTTGTTTGGATTTTTGGCAGCTTCGTTAAGCATCCTGATTCATCTGGCAAGACTGCGCAGTTTTGGGATTCCATATCTAATGCCATATGTAGGCGCGGAACTGAACTGTTATGAAGATGAACGGGACAGTCTGGTGCGGTTTCCATTATTTTCGATGCGGCGGCGCCCAATTTATGCAAGACGTATGGAACGGCTGCGGCTGACATTTGGAAGGAAGAAAAATCAAGGGAAGGAAAAATAACGTGTTTTCCAGTAATGACAAGATATCGTCACGGCAGATAAAACGGCTGCTGGTATTCGACATGTTTGGCGCAGGCTCGCTGCTGCTGCCGTCGCAGCTGGCTATGTCCGGGAATGGGATCGGCATTTGGAGTATTCTGGCAGGAATGTTTTTTGCAGGCGCCTATTTGTGGATGCTGCGGATCTGCGCAAGCCGGACGCCGTCGGATTACCTGAATTATTTAAAAACGGGCTGGGGAAATATTCTGTCCAGGCTGTGTTATCTGTGCTATGCGCTGATCAGTATCGTTGCGTGTGCATGGGCGGCTAAGATTCTGACACAGCTGGTATGCGACAGCCTGCTGGACAGCGTTGATTTTGGAACAGCGCTGTTTGTCATTATGCTGCTGGCATATTATGGTGCGTCAGCCGGGGTGGAAGCGAGGGCCAGGGTATATGAAATTCTGTTCTGGGTGCTGGTGATTCCGCTGGTCGTTATGCTGTTGTTATGCGTCAGACAGGTGCAGGTGATCCAGTGGTTTCCGCTGCTGGGAGAGCAGGACGCAATCAGCTGGAGCTGGTTTTTTATCGGGACCTGGCGGTGCTTTGCCACGTTTTTGCCGCTCACATTTCTGCTGTTTTTACTGCCCCATGTACAGGACAAACGCAAATCCCAGCGTGCGGCCGGATGGGCGGTGCTGCTAAACGGGCTGGCGCTGGTCTGCGTCTATCTGGTGCTGCTTGGGATCTTTGGCAGCGGCGCGCTGGCGAAGGAGCAGTATCCGGTTATTACGCTGATGGGTATGGTAAAAATTCCGGGTGAGTTTTTGAAGCGGCTGGATGCGGTAATGGTCGGCGGGTGGTTTTTTACGCTGTATGCCCTGATCGGGTCTGCGCTGTTTTATGGAGTTGTCATTGCGCGCAGGGCGCTGACAGGAGGAGAGGATGGGCAGCAGAAAGCAGATGCGCATGAACAGAACGTGGCTGGGACAGCATCCGGCAGAAGCGGCCCACAAAAGACAGAGCGTGCCGCGGGGCCGCAGGATCAGGGGCAGAGCGCGGGCGTCAGGGTGTACTGGCAGGGGTCGAATATCTGGTTTCTGCTGGCAGCAGCCGCTGCATACGGGATCGCATACGCGTTTCATCTGTGGCCGCAGATACAGGTTCAGGCCGTGGAGGTGTTTTATCTGGTCTGTGTGCCGTTCGCGGTGCTTATTCCTGTGATCTCGTTATTTATATGCGGTAAGGGAGAATTGGAGTGAGAAAACAGGAAATCATGATGGGTTGGAGGTTGTGCAGATGTGGAATAATTGGAAACGCAAGATACAAGGACTGGCCGGGCTGATCGCCGCTGTTTTATTGCTAAGCGGATGCGGAGGCGCGGAGCTGGAAAATAAGACATTTCCGCTGGCAGTAGTGATCGCGCAGCAAAAAGGGCAGCATACGATCTGCTATCTTGCGCAGCAGCTGTCCGAAGTGGCAAACGAGCGGGCGGACGGCGGGAATATGACAGCAGCCGATGCATCCGGAAGCACTTACTATGAGACGCACAAAACGTTTGAAAAAAACAATCGCTGCCAGCTGGATCTAACGCATACAAAAGCGGTAATTTTTCAGAAAGGCTTTTTGGAAAGCAGTGCGTTTCCGCAATTCTTAGATACGGTGCGCAGTGAAAATACGTTTGCCAGAAATACGCTCGTGTATCTTTCTGACAGTAAGATGGATGAACTGGCGGAATTAAACAGTGAACTGGAGGTTCCGCTGGGCAGTTATCTGGAACAGATGACGGAAAACGAACAGGAAATGAAAGAACAGGCGTTTGTAACGCTGGGAGCGCTGCTCAATGAACAGGCCAATGCCAGCCGCACGCTGCTGATTCCGGTGCTGGAAGTACAACGCGGGCTGCCGGTGATTACCTCTTATGAAGCGCTGCAGGGGTTTGAGGCAAAGGGCAGAGTGGGTCTGGCACAGGCACAGATTTATTTTTTGCTGGCAGGGCAGTTAAAACAGATGGACGTATATCTGGATGAAAGGGAGCAGGTGCGGCTGAGCAGACTAAAATGCAGGCGCAAGTTTTTCCTCAAGGATGGAAAGGTCACGCAGCAGCTGATTCTTACGGCAGACGCTGAACGTGTGACCGGCGGCGCCGGGCAGGCGCGGATTGAGGGGGCGCTGAAAAACAGGATTGACGAGGCGTGCCGGTTGGAGATGGATGAGAAGGGGGTTGATTTGACAGACAGCAGCAGGTATCTGGCCTTGTATGCGCCGCAGGTATACCGGGTGTATGGACGGCGGGGACAGGAGTATCGGAATCATTTGGCGTGCGAAGGGATGGTGCAGATCCGGGTGTTGTAAGGGAAGGGGCAGAAGCTGCCTGGCGCCGGACAGATGCGGCGCCAGGTCTGCTCTGGTTAAACGGTATTTTGCAGTATTGCGAAAAGTAAAAAATAGGATTGCAAAAACAAGCATGAAACTGTAAAATAAGATCATGCAATTGATGTCCGATGGCGGAAAGAAAAAGGAGCAGAACATGAAAAAGGATGTTTTATTAAAGATCAGCGGTATGCAGTTTACCGCTGACAACAATGACCTAAGCGATCCGGAACCCATTGAAATTATAGCTCCGGGTGAATATTATTTTAAGAATGGCAAGCATTATATTTTATATGACGAATTTATGGAAGGCTTTGACAGCGTGACGAAAAATGTGCTGAAGCTGCAGCAGGATTCGCTGGAGATAACGAAACGTGGCAGCTCCAATGTACATATGATATTTGAAAAAGATAAAAAGAATATGACCTGCTACACGACACCATTCGGCAGTCTGATGATGGGGATTGATGCCCGCAGCATATCCATCCAGGAATCCGAAGAAGAACTTCATGCGCAGATTGAATATGCATTGGATGTGAATTACGAGCATTTGGCAGATTGCTCGATTCAGCTGCATGTGCATGCAAAAGATCAGGGCGATTTCAGCCTGTAAGCTTCAAAAAATATTCCGGTTCCTCTGGATTTTTTTCAGCTTCCTGCGGATTTTTGCCATACTGACGCGCAGGATTTTACTATCATCCATATAAGACACCCAGACATGCTGCGTACAGACGCTGCATGTCCCGCTGCGGCTGTTTCTTCAAAAAGCGTATCCAGCAGTTCATCCGGAATCCTGACGCCCTGATCAATGACTTCAAATACGACCGACGTCTGTCGGCTGCTACACAATGTAAATGAGACGCTTTCTAAGAATAGGATATTGACAACCCTTCCGGATTCATGTATGTTTGAGATAAAAGTGTAGTAACAGTCGAAAAACAGAAAGAGGACATCCATGAAATTTTTACATATCTCAGACCTCCACATCGGCAAACGCCTAAATGAATTTTCCATGATCGAAGATCAGATCCATATTTTAAATCAGATTTTAAAGATTGCTCAAAAGGAACAAGTTGATGGCGTTATAATCGCCGGAGATATTTATGATAAACCCATTCCGTCCGCCGAAGCGGTCAAAGTATTTGATCAGTTTCTAACCAGCCTTGCAGACGATCACGTGAAAGTATTCGCGATCAGCGGCAATCATGATTCCGCGGAGCGTATTGCCTTTGGCGCGCAGCTGATGAGCAGCCGGGGTGTCTGGCTGTCGCCGGTTTATGATGGGACGGCGGCAAAGATTGTATTGGAAGACGAATATGGGGAACTATGTATTTATCTGCTGCCATTTATAAAGCCTGCGGTTGTTAGGCATATTTTGGAAAAAGAAAAAGAACCGGACACGCAGCTGCCGGAAAGCTATCATGATGCCGTGAAAACGGCGGTTGGGCGGATGGATGCAGACTGCAGCAGGCGGAATATTCTGGTGGCGCATCAGTTTGTAACAGGGGCAGGGCGATGTGATTCAGAGGATATTTCGGTAGGAGGTATTGATCAGGTCGATGCGGAAATTTTTGACGCGTTTGATTATGTGGCGCTTGGTCATATTCATAGTCCGCAGAGTGTCAAACGGGACACGGTGCGCTATTGCGGCACGCCGCTGAAATATTCGTTTTCTGAAGCGGAACAGGAAAAATCAGCGGTGGTAGTGGAATGCAGGGAAAAGGGTGCGGTTTGTATCCATACGGTTCCGCTAGTGCCGCTGCATGATCTGCGTAAGATACGCGGAACTTATCTGGAAGTTACGGCGCGTGATTTTTATCAGCAGACGAATACCGAAGATTATGTGCAGGTTACGCTGACCGATGAAGAAGATGTGCCGGACGGGCTGGCGAAGCTGCGGATCATATATCCGAACCTGATGCAGCTGCTGTATGATAACAGCCGTACCAAACAGAACCGTTTGGTGGAGTTTGCAGAGTGTGTGGAACAAAAATCAGAGTTTGCATTGTTTGCGGAGTTTTATGAGCTTCAGAATAATCAGCCGATGAGCCGGGAGCAGACAGAATATGTCGAACAGCTGATTGAGAACTGCAAAACGTGACTCGTGCAGTGTAAGTATTAGGAATATAGGAGACGGAGCGGAGGATCGTAAATGAAACCTTTAACATTGCTTATGAGTGCGTTTGGGCCGTATGCAGGAGAGACAGAGATTGATTTTGAACGTTTTGGAGGTCAGGGGCTTTATTTGATTACCGGAGATACCGGAGCAGGCAAGACAACGATTTTTGATGCGATTGCGTTTGCGCTGTATGGAGAAGCAAGCGGGGATGTGCGCAGGGCGGATATGTTTCGCAGCAAGTATGCGAAAGATGAGGCGCCGACATTTGTCCGGTTTACGTTTGAATATCGCGGAAAACGCTACAGTATCCGGCGCAATCCTGACTATATGCGTCCAAAGGGGCGCGGGAAGGGCTTGACGCTGCAGCGGGCCGAAGCGGAGCTGATTTATCCGGATGGGAGAGATCCGGTTACGAAGGCGAAAGAGGTGACGCGGGCCGTAACGGAACTGATCGGACTGGACCGCAGGCAGTTTACGCAGATTGCCATGATTGCGCAGGGAGATTTTCAAAAACTTCTGCTGGCAGGAACCGAAGAGCGTATCGGCATTTTTCGTCAGATTTTTAAGACCGGGCCGTACCAGCGGCTGCAGGAGCAGTTAAAGATGGCGGAAAAGGATCAGGAACGTGTTTATAAAGAATTAAAACGCAGTATGGACCAGTATATGGACGGTATTATCTGCGGCGGAGATTCGCCTGCGGCTGAAAAAATGCAGGTATTGCGCAAAGGGAAATTTAATGGCAGGATTGCGGAAGGGCTGGAACTGCTGGAACAGTTGTGCAGTGAAGACGCGGCGGCAGTGCGGGCATTTGATGAACAGACGGAACAACTGGAACAGCAAGTGCAGAAAGAAGACCAGCTGATCGGAAATATCCATAAGATCAGACAGCAGCAGGAAAAATTGGCGGCGAACCAGGCGCAGCTGCAACAGCAGCAGCCGCAGCTGGTATCCGCGCAGGAGCAGTTAAAACAGGCGGAGCAGGAGGCGCAGGTATGCGGAACGCTTGCGCTTGAAATTTGCCAGCAGGAGGAACAGCTTGCGCTGTTTGGCCAGCTTGCACGGGAAAAGCAGGAGCAGCAGCGGAAAGAAACAGAGCTGGAAGCAGAAAAAACACGCTGCCGGCAGCTGGAGGAGCAAAAACAGCAGCTGGATCAGCAAATCCGCCAGGATTCCGAAGCATTAAAAAGTCTTTCAGGAGCCGGAGAAGAAAAGGAACGGCTGGAAAATCAGAAAGAAGAAATAAGACGCGTCAAAAATAGTATCCGGATGCAGCAAGAAGGTCTGCAGCAGGAAATTGACAAAGAACGAAAGACGGCAGAGCGTTTGACGGCAGAAAAACAGCAGGAACAGGAAATGGCAGGACAGCTGCAGCGTTTCGCAGAGCAGATACAAAAGCTGTCTGACCGCGACTGGTTACTGACACAGGCGCAGGAACAGGAAAAGAAGCTGGAAGACCAGAGCAGGATTTTGGAACGCGAAGCGAAAGAACAGCAGGAAGCAAACACACAACTGGCGCAGGCAGAGCAGGAATTTGAAAAACTGTCTGCCAGACAGGCCGCGTTTGCAAAGGCGGAGGAAGCGCGCGAGGCAGAACGGCAGCGGCTGAAAAACGCCGGAGAAACAGAAATCCAGTGCCGGCATCAGGCAAACGAAGCGTATGCAAAGCTGCAGACATTTCAGGAACAGCGGCAGAGTATCAAAGCGCTGGAACAGGAAACCGCCGCGTACAAGCTTGCCTGCGAACAGCTTCACCAACAATCGGAGGAATGCCAAAAACAGCTGGATTTGTGGAGGAACGAGCAGGAACAGCTCAAAGATGCGCAGCTGCTGTCCGTTCAGCTGGAACAGCAGAAAAAAAATCTGGCAGAACAAAAAAAGGAATACAAAAATCTGCAGAAGCAGGCGGAATCCTATGCGCAGCGGCAGGAAGAACTTTGTCAGGCGCAGGAACGCTACTGTCTGGCAGCGAAGGAAAAAGAACAGGCCGCCAGCCGTTACCGCCAGCTGGAACAGCGGTTTTTAGACGCACAGGCAGGCATGTTGGCACGCGGCCTGCAGGAAGGTGAAGCCTGCCCCGTCTGTGGTTCTGTGCATCACCCGCAGCCAGCCGGAGTGCCGGAATCCGTGCCGGAAAAAGAAGAACTGGAACAGGAAAAAGAACAGTATCAGAAAGCCACAGCCAAGGCAGAACGCCTCAGCACACAGGCTGGACATCTGATGCAGCGCCTGGCAGAACAGCAGCAGACGCTTTTAGAACTTGCGGAAACATTGTCAGCCGCCATGCAGGAGACTATGACCGGAGGCAGCCAAACAAAACAGCAGGATCAGTTTGAAGGGCAGGCGGAGCAGCAGACAAATTTTCTGGATGACCTGCAAAAAAAACGATTACTGATACAGACGCAGTTAGAAGAAAACGAAAAAGAACTGCAGGCGGCAGTCTATATAGCGGAAAAAAAGAAAAGGAGAAACGAAGAACTGGATCATCTTTTGCGGGATGCGCAAGCAGAACAAAAAGAGCGGCTTGTCATACTACAGCAAAAAAATCAGCAGTATGCCGCGGCTGATGGCCAGCTGCAGGAAAAAATCAGGCAGTGGCAGGCGGATTTGGCACAGCTGCCGGAACAGACGGCCAGGAATGATGCGGAAGCAGAAAAATATTTAATGCAGACAGCTGACGAATGCAAATCTAAGCTGGAACAGGCCGAAAAAGATAAAGCGCGCCTGTCGCGGCTGGAAGAGACAGCCCGCAAAGAAGAAGCAGAAAAACAGCAGCTTGGGCAGCAGCTTCGTAAAAATCAGGAACGGCAGGCGGAGTTAAACGGACAGGTAAAAACGCTGCAGCAGCAGATTTTACGGGATATGCAGCAGGCGGCGGAGCAGTTAACACGGTTAAAATTATTAAAACGATTAGAACAAACCGAGCAAACGAGTCTGCAGGAGCTGTTGGAGTCCATGCAGAACGGAAAGCAGGAGCTGCGGATACAGATCGGGAAAATTTCTGAAGAAATTGCGGCACGGCAGTCTCTGGAAACGAAGCGGCAGCAGACAGAAGATTTACTGCAGGAAAAACAGGAATTACGGGCGGCTATGGAAAAAGAGCTGGAAATTGTTCACAATCAAAGAGGAGAAAAGAAACAGCTGCTGTTGGAACTGATCTGCGAACAAAATCCTCAGATGGTAAATACTTATTTCAAGACGTTGGAAAAGCAGAAAGGAATCTTATTTGAAGAAAACCTGACAATGGAGAAGGTGACAGAACGATGGCAGGGGATACCAGATCAGGCGTTCTTAGAACTATCTGCGGACATTTTGCAGGATCTGGAAGAAAAACTGCGGCAGCTGTCGGCGCGTCTTACTGAAAATAAAGACAGGCTGCGGCAAAAACAGGATCTGGAAACACGGATTCCCCAAAAGCGGCAGCAATTCCAAAAACTGACGGAGGATATCCGGGCAGCAGAAGTTGCATTAGAAAGGCAGAAGGTACAAAACCAGGCAAGGGCGGAAAAAATTGAGAGTCTGCGCGGTCAGCTGGGCACAGAAAAAAAGGAACAGGCAGAACAAAAAATACGTTTGCTCAGTGAACAGAAAAACGCATTGGAACATGCATTAAAACAAGCCCGGCAGACATATACAGACTGCCAGACAAAAGCGGAGCGCCTTCTTGCGTCGGTAGAAATACTAAAAAGCCAGCTGAACGAAGCCGGAGAAGCCGGAGACATTTCAGAAGAAGAAGTGCAGAAACGTAAAGAGGGACTATTACAGGAAAAGCGGGAACTGCGGGAAAAACGGGATCAGAAAAACCATGCATTGTGCGTGAACCAGGATATTTATCAGAAAGTGAAAGTAAAACAGGCGGATATCCTTGCCGTAGAAAAGAAATACACCTGGCTGCATGCATTATCCGATACAGCAAACGGCAAGCTGAACGGCAAGCCCAAGATCGAATTGGAAACGTATGTTCAAATGGCATATTTTGACCGGATCTTGATGCGCGCCAACCGCCGTCTGCTGACGATGAGCAGCGGGCAGTATGAGTTAAAGCGTGAAGATGAGAACACGAATTTAAAGGAAAAAGCAGGGCTGGAGCTGTGCGTGGTCGATCATTATAATGCTTCCCTGCGAAGCGTCAAGACACTGTCCGGCGGGGAGACATTTGAGGCGTCCTTGTCGCTGGCGCTCGGGCTGTCTGACGAAATTCAGTCTTATGCAGGCGGGATTCAGATGGATTCCATGTTTGTAGATGAAGGATTCGGTTCTCTGGATGAAGAGGCGCTCAGTCAGGCCATGAAAGCATTGATGCGTCTGACAGAAGGAAACCGCCTGGTCGGTGTGATCTCGCATGTCGCGCAGCTAAAAGAGCAGATCGACCGCAAGATTATGGTTACCAAGCACAGGGAGAAAGACGGCGCTGTAAATAGCGTTGTACAAATAGAATAGAAGAACAAATGCAGGAAATAAATATTAGAAAACAAACATAGGAGACAAAACAATGGCAGAGATCGGCATTCGTGTGAATGCAAATGATAAAATTGCAATGGGCCATCTGATGCGCTGTATGTCGATCGCACAGCAGCTGGCAAAAGCAGGGCATACTGTGCATGTGATTCTGTCTGAACCATATGCGGAGCAATTGGTGCTGCAGAATGGATTTGCGTGTACCTGTTTGAGCAGAGTGTATGAACAGCGGGAAATGGAGATTCAGGAATTGACAGAGCTGGTACGGCAAAAAGGGATTTCGTGTCTGCTGGTGGATGCTTATGATCTTTCGTTCAGGTATATGCAGGCAGTCAAACAGATTTGTAAAACGGTCTATATAGACGACCTAAAACATTTTGAATATCCGGCAGACCTTTTGATTCATTATACATGTGACGCTGCTTCGGTCATGGATGAAATACAAAGAGATCTGTCAAAAAAATATCTGCTGGGCATGCGGTATGCGCCGCTGCGCGAGGAATTTTCCGCTGCCGGGATCTGCATCAGGGAGCGGGCGGAGCAGGTTTTGATCACAACGGGCGGAACGGATGCATATAATATGACGGTTGGAATTTTGAAAGAAATCAGCGGGCGTCTGCGTTTGAAAAAGCATGCCGTATCCGGAAAGTTCTGCCATCATCAAACAGTCTTACAGGAAATGGCCGCTGCGGATGATTCCATACAGGTGTACCATGATATACCCGATATTTGCCGGGTGATGATGACCTGTGATTTGGCGGTATCAGCAGGCGGGGGTACGCTGGCGGAATTGTGTGCCTGCGGGGTGCCGACAATCTGCTTTGCGGCAGCGGATAACCAGCTGCCTGGAATCCGGATGTATACGGACGCCGGAATTATGGTATATGCCGGAGACGTCAGGCATAATCGCGAAGGTGTGATACAAAGCGTGATCGAAAACATAGAACTGCTGGCAGGTGATTACAGCAAACGAAAGGATATGGGGAGAAGGGCCAGGCAATTTGTAGATGGAAAAGGCGCCAGCCGTATTGCGCGGGAGATTACAAAACTGTTATAAAAACAAATAACCAAATGCGAATAACCAGTTGCTAAAATCAAAAAATTCATTTATGATAGAGCAGATGCGGTCAAAGAAAATAAAGTAATAAAATGTATATTGAGCCGATACTTCGATTTATAAGGTATTGGCTCTTTTCTTCATTATGTATAGCCGGCAGAGAAGGAATATAATTCTATTTGGAGTGTAAATCCCACTGATTGGAGAAGTATATATGAAGAAAGCTGCCTGCAGTTATTCCAAAGGGCAATGACGGTCCGGGACAAACCTTGTTCCCTTTTCAATCCGTAAAACGGTCAGATCGCTAAGTTCATACCCGGCGAACTGGAGCTATTCGGCAAAAGCTTTCTTTCCGTCCGCAGTTCCATATTTTCTAAAACGGCGAATTGCAGACTTTAAAAAGGCATTATCGAAAAACGGTGTTTCGGAGGAATTTACAAGGTAAAAGATGTGTGTTCCTATGTTAGTGACAACACATACGGAAGTCGTGTGTTTACTTGATGCCATATCATACGTTTTTTGAAGAAAATTAGAAAAACCAGTGGCAAAAGTTGTCTTTCTGTGGTAAAATAAGAATATTACATAATTATGAAAATAGTAAGATGAATAGTTTCTGATCCGTAACAGGCGGAAGGATAATACGAAGAAAAGGATGAATACAATGGAATTTGGAAAAGTTTTAAGGGCATTAAGAGAAAGGTCAAAAATGACACAAAAACAGCTGGCTGACAGCTTAGGCGTATCAATTGCAACCATATCACTGTATGAACTGCAAGAAAGGATGCCTTCAGCGGACATTCTGATTAGTGTGTCAGAGTACTTTCATGTAAGCGTAGACTATTTGTTAGGTTTTGATCAAATACAGCGGGCGGATCTGTCAGGGTTAAATGATGAGGATATTGAAGCGGTAAATGGATTGATTGAAGTTCTAAGGAATAAAAACCAGAAGTATCTGAAACAAATGAAACAGAGGAAAGCGGAAGCTGCAAAACAGGAAGGTGCATCCGGACAGAAAGAAGCTGTAAAACAGGAAGAGGATTCCAAACAGCAGGAAAACTATGTGCAGGAAGAAAATGGAAAATAACTGGAATATGAATCGTAAGGATTAGGATTATGCCGAAAGAAAAAACAACCACACTGCAGAAAGACAATAAAAAAGAACAAAAGCCATGCCTGATCCTGGGAGAAAAACAGGCTATGGAAGCGAAGCTGCCGTTAAACATGAACAGGAAGTATCAGGACAGTTTCTTTAGCAGCCTGTTTAAGATTCCAAAATACCGCAGGGCGGCGTACCTGCTGATGCATCCGGAAGACGCGGATGTGGAAGACAGCGAGTTTGAGAATATAGAACTGGAAAACGTGTTTACAATTGATCTGTATAACGATGTCTGCTTTATGGTACGCGGGCGGCTGATTATCCTGATGGAACACCAGTCGACACTAAATTATAATATGCCGGTGCGGGTATTGCTCTATGTGGTGGAAGAGTATAAAAAACTGCTGACGCTGAAAAAATATAAAAGAGTGTTGTATGGGTCCAGACAGATTCAGCTGCCAAAACCGGAATTTTATATGATCTATACAGGGAAAGGGAACTGCCCGGACAGTCTGAAACTGAGCGGCGCATTTGAAGGGAAAGTGTCAGACAGCTTTCTGGAACTGAGAGTAAACGTGTATAAGGAAGATAATGTGAAAGGTATCATCCATGAGTTCATCAGTGTAATCCAGCGGGTCAGGAAAGCGGTTGCAGAAGGAAAGAGCATGGAAGAAGCAGTAAAAACAGCGATCAGGCAGTATCAGGAGGGCTACGAGATCTCAGAATATTTCGCGCAGAGAAAGGAAGTGTTTGAATTGTTGGGAGAAGCAATCACTTTGGAAGAGTATTTGGAATTGCGGGATGAAGCAAATGCATCGGTATTGAGAGAAGAGCTGCGGGAAGAAGTGACCCAAGAGGTAACGAAACAAGTGACGCAAGAGGTAACGAAACAAGTGACCCAGGAAGTGAAAAAAGAGGTGACAATGAAAGACATTTATAAGACGTTTAAGATACTGACCTCTGTCGGCACAAATCAGAGAGATGCGGTGCAGGCAATTATGAGAGAATATCACATGCCGGAAGACCAGGTGTTAAGCATTTTGCAAAAGTCCTGACGCATGCAGGCTTGTTGTGCGGTATCAGGCTGCCACTATAAAATAGGAGGAAACTGATGTGAAAAAGAAAAAAATTGTCATTGCCCTGGGTCATCATGCCCTTGGTACTACGCTTCCGGAGCAGAAAAAAGCTGCAGCAGGAACGGCAAAAGTGATTGCTGGTTTTATTAAAGAGGATTATCAGGTCGTTATTACGCATGGCAATGGTCCGCAGGCAGGCATGATTCATATGGCAATGGCGGAGTTCTGCCGTATTTATCCGGAATATACGGCTACTCCGATGAGTGTATGCTCTGCTATGAGCCAGGGGTATATAGGGTATGATCTTCAGAACGCGATACACACGGAATTACTGAACTGCGGCATTTATAAAGCTGTGTCTACGGTACTGACGCAGGTGGTTGTAGATCCTTATGACGATGCTTTTTATCATCCGACGAAAGTGATTGGGCGTGTGATGAATGCGGAGGATGCGGAGCTGGAAGAGCGCAAAGGCAATCATGTAGTTGAAGTACCGGGAGGCTTCCGCAGGATTATTGCGGCTCCAAAGCCGATGGATATTATCGAGGCGGAGAGCATTCGAGCGCTGCTGGATGCTGACCAGGTGGTGATTGCCTGCGGGGGAGGCGGGATTCCTGTGCTGCGTCAGGGGAACAGCCTTAAGGGAGCGTCTGCGATTATTGAAAAGGATCTGGCGGCGGCAAGGCTTGCTTGCGCGGTGGACGCGGATTTGCTGTTGATTCTGACCGGCGTGCGGAAGGTGTGCCTGCGGTTTGGGACTGCGGAGGAAATTGCTGTGGATAAGATGACGGTAGACGAGGCGCGCGGGTATCTTACGGCAGGAGAGTTTGAAGCCGGGTCTATGGCGCCGAAGATTGAGGCAGCAGTTGATTTTGTTGGAAGTTCTGATAAAAGGAAGACCGTAATTACACGGCTTAAGGAAGAAAAGCCGGATCGGGTGATTGCTGGCGGAACCGTGATTCTGAATGCTAAGGAGTAGGATGATGCCAAAAGAAGAATCAGCAATGCTGTCCAAAGGCAGTAAAAAAGAAAAAAAGCCATGTCTGGTTCTGGGAGAAAAACAGGCCATGGAAGCGAAATTGCCGTTAAACATAAACAGGAAGTATCAGGACAGTTTCTTTACCAGCCTGTTTAAGATTCCGAAATACCGCAGAGCTGCATATCTGCTGATGCATCCGGAAGACGCGGATGTGGAAGACTACGAGTTTGAAAATATCGAGCTTGACAATGTTTTTACGATTGATTTGTATAATGACATCTGCTTTATGGTGCGCGGCAGGCTGATTATCCTGATGGAGCATCAGTCAACGCTAAATTATAACATGCCGGTGCGGGTATTGCTCTATGTGGTGGAAGAGTATAAAAAACTGCTTTCCATGAGAAAATACAAAAGAGTGCTGTATGGATCCAGGCAGATCCGGCTGCCGAAACCGGAGTTTTATATGGTATATACCGGAAAAGAAGAATGTCCGGATAGTCTGAAACTGAGTGATGCGTTTGATGGGGAGAAGGCTGACAGCTTTCTGGAACTGAAGGTAACAGTATATAAGGAAGATAACGTGAAAGGGGTCATTCATGAATTTATCAGCCTGATCCAGCTGGTCAAAAAGGTAATTGCAGAGGGAAAGAGCGTGGAAGAAGCGGTAAGAGAAGCCATCCGGCAATATCAGGAGGGCTATGAGATATCAGAATATTTTGAACAGCGAAAGGATGTGGTTCAATTGTTGGGAGAAGCAATTACCTTGGAAGAGTATTTGGATTTGCGGGATGAAGCGAATGCATCGGTATTAAGAGAAGAACTGCGGGATGAAGTCCGGGAAGAGGTGCGCGGAGAAGTCTGGGAAGAAGTGCGCGGAGAGGTTCGGGAAGAAGTGCGCGGAGAGGTTCGGGAAGAAGTGCGCGGAGAGGTTCGGGAAGAAGTGGCGAAAGAGGTAACGGAACAGATGGTAATAAAAGGTGTATGTAAGACTTATAAAATATTGACATCTGTTGGTGCGGACCGTAAGGCTGCGATACAGGCGATTATGAAAGAATATGACATGCCGCAGGACCAGGTGTTAAGCATTTTGCAAAAAGCCTGATACATACGGGCATACTGTGCAAAATCAGAATGCTGTATGATCAAAAAATGCGTAGAAAAAAATTTTAAAAAAAAATTTGCGAACCCCCACTTTTTTTATTGGGGACTCCGTAATTATATAGTGAAGCTGAGTGATACAGTAATCTGGTACAGATGGTTCACCTCATTATTTAGAGGCGATGGCATCAAAGATGCTGACAAAGGCACTGTCATCGGCCGAAAAATTAGGGTTGGGATGAGAGTGGGGCAAAAGTCACGATGATTGATCGAAAACAGACTTTAAATTTGTAGGTTTGCGCATAGACAATCGAAAACAGGTATTGTATACTTAGTGAATAACAACTGACCATACAAAATAACAGGTATGGTAAATCTTAAGGAGGAAAAGAAATGAAAAAGAGTTTCATGACAAGAGTGCTGGCAGTATCTTTATCTGCTGCAATGGCATTCTCTATGTCATCAGCAAGCAATCTGGTGACAGCGTCAGCAGCGTCTACAGTAAATCTGAAGACTACCTTTAAGACATTAAAAGTAGGTCAGAGTTATAAAATGACGCTGAAGAACAACACTCTGAACTGGAAGATTACAAAGGTTACTACAACCAATAAGAAGATCTGTACAGTTTACGGCAAAACAGCTTCATCTGTTATGCTGAAAGGTAAGGGTGTTGGCCGCGCAAAGATTAGCATTAAAGTAAAGACAACAAAGCGCAAATATCCGAAGAACATTAAAATTATGAAGTGTACTGCTAATGTAAAAGCAGCAGCTCCGACAGAAGACACAACAGCATTCAGCGCAACAGCAGTGGCTAACAGCAATACAGAAGTGCGTGTGAACTTCAGCAAGGCAGTTGATGCAGTAGCGCAGGAAAACTTCACAGTATCCGACGGCGTAACAGTATCTAAGGCAGAATTAAGCGAAGACAAGAAGAGCGCGACACTGACAATCGCCGGCGCAGAATATGGCAAAAATTATGACTTAACAGTAACAGGTGTGAAAGTTGGAGGAGCAGCACAGGCAGATCAGAAATTGACATTCACAACTCCTGCAGCAGTCGTTAAATATCCGATGACTTTAGAAGCAAAAGATAAGATTCTGAAATCAGACGGACAGTCACAGACAGTCGTTACATTTAAGATTACAGATGCAAACGGCACACCAGTTACAGATAAAGGTGTAGAAGTAGCATTTGCTGCATCTCTTGGTAAATTTGCAGAACAGCGTGTTTCTATTCAGAATGGTGAAGCAACCGTTATGTATACATCAGAAGCTCTGATGGAGACACAGACAGCAGCGATTACAGCTACGATCGTTGAATCTACAAACAACCAGGAACTGATGGGCTTGAGTACATCATCCAGTATTACACTGACTCCGAATCCGGAAGCATTGGATGATACGTCCATTGGTGCAATTATTACATCAGCGACTGCTCCGACAGCAGATCGTATTATTGCTTACTTTAACCAGAAAGTAGAAGCAAAAGATTTCAAGACTTCTTCTGGCAGAATTGACAGATCTAAATTTGAATGTACTGTACAGAGTGGAATTGATAATGGTTTTGAATGGGTAGATAATGGTGCGTATAAGAGCCAGAATCATACTGTAGTAGGTATTCTTGACGTGCCTGGTGATGAAAATGCACTGCAATTATTAGTAGATAGTCCGATGATTGATAATACAAATGTAAAAGTTGATTTTGAGAATAAGACAAAATCTAATGGATTAGTATCTGCTAAAAATACTGTATACTTCAAGCTGACAGATGCACATCAGCCATCAGTATTGAACGTTTCAGGGGAAGGTTATCGTGAAGTCAAAGTTGAATTTTCAGAAGCTGTTTTACCAGATGAGATGAAAGGTGATGCAGGAGCATTTGCGGCTGATAATTTTGAAAATTACTTGATTGATGGTAAACCGTTAAGTGCTTATGACGTTAAGAAAGTGGACGCAGTAGGGACAGAAGGGGAAGATGGTTCTAACAGTAAAGTTAAGAAATATTCTTCTAAAAAAGATACCAAGAATTCAGGTGCTGAAAAAGATGGCTCTATCGGAGTAGGTCGGTACGACAAAGGAGAAGATAAGCGTAATATTGTTACTATTAAGTTAGGTAAGGATCATTATCTCTTACCAGGAACACATTCCTTATCCGTTTCAAATGTCGGTGACTGGGCTGCTAAGACAGATAAAGAAAGAAATATTGTTAATACACAGACATTTGACTTTGTAGTAGAAGCGAATGATGTGGTTCCTACCTTTACAGTAGAAGAACAATCTCCAGAACAATATTTATTAACATTTAATTCTGATGTTGAGCTTGTAAATGATGGAGACACACTTAGAACTCCAAACAGTTTTATTGATCCAAGTGTACTGAAATTACAGCAAAATATTAATGGTACATGGGTGGATATTACGGATGGTGAAACTGCAGGTGGAAAGAATCCTATTCGTGTATCTCAAGTAGATGATTCAAGACAGTATGTTGTTGAAGTTAGAAGAGACTGGACACAGGTATACAATACAGTTAGTACAAAAGAAAATTACTTTAACCAGAATCTTCGTCTGCATATTGATGCTGGCAAGATTGTTAATGTAGCAAATAATAAGCAGAATTCAGCAATTGATGTCAACCTGGATGGAACAATTATGAAGACACCGGATGTAACCAGCCCGGTAATTGGCGAGATTGTACAGGCAGAAGATGAGAGCGGAAATGCAACTGATTCTTATAATGTAACAATGAGTGAACCAGTTAAGTTAACTGAGGCAGCTAATGAAGAAACGCTTACTCCTTCTCAGATTCAGAGTGCAAATCAGAATAATGAGAGACAAGGCGTACCAATGCCATCTGCGCAGTTTATCAGAGTGGATAATGGACAAACAGTTGAAGGTATCATTTCAGAAGAAGCATTTATTGATGCTTTTGATACAACTATAAATGTTGCTCCGGAATCTGCATTAAGTGCAGGTGAATGGCGACTGGTAATGAGTTCAATTTCTGATGATTATGGCAATACAGCGTCTACTGTTGCAGAAACAATTAATGTTACAGCAAATGTGACATCAACGAATTTCAGAATTGTATGGGCTGCAGTACAGGAGAATGGTAGTGGAAATCTGCTTGACGACATAGTATATAATCCGAAGAAGATTGGTAAGGGTTATGGACGTTATATCTTTGTAAAATTCAATAAGCCTGTAACAATGACAGGAAATTCAATGAATGCAGGTGTAACAGGTAACTATACAGTTAATGGTGCAACATTACCGACTGGTACACAGATTCGTGCAAACATTAAAGGGTATGATGATCATGATGCTGTAACAGATTCTATTACGATTATTTTACCAGAAGGCAGCTTTAGTAATACACAGCGGTTTAATGTAGATGCTAGAAATGCAATGCTTAATGTATCCAGAGCAATTACTTCGACTACTGGTGAGACTCTTTCTAATGGTGGCTTGATTCGTCTTCCATTCCAGTATGGTACTGGCGAAACAGGCAAAGATGATTCTATTGATAGTTTAACAACAAAGACAGATGCTGTTTGGGGTAATGATGAATCAGAAAAATACCCGGGCGATGGAACCATTAAGAACATTAAAGAATACTACCAGAAGCTGAAAAATGCGTTAGAAGATGATAAATACCGTCGTGTAGAACTGTCTCAGAATATTGATTTGGTAAATGAAAATAATGCTGGTGGCAGTGATAGCGAAAAAGCAATTGAGGTATTTGGAAGAAGCCGTACATTAACAATTAATCGTGCAGTTGATATTGACTTAAATGGTCATAGTATTAATGGTAATGTTGTAGTGTCTACATCTGATGCAGTAGATCAGATGAGTATCAAGAGCAGTGGTCTGAAAGGTACTATTACAGGAAATTCTGCAAGGAACAAAGGTGGTGCAGCATTGACTGTTAGTGCAGGAAGTGTTAAGGACTTTAACCTTGATAATGTAAGTGTTAATGTTGGTACAAACAATGAGTACGCATTATGCATCAATGATGTATATAGTAACTCATTCCATAATATGAATGATAGTTATATCGGTGGAAATATTCTTCTTACTGATGCGAATGGTGCTGGTTTTGAAAACACTGCAAAGATAGCAAATGATAGCAAGTTTGTTATTACTTCTAAAGGTGAAGTTAATCTGAAAGGTGATTTAACAGCTTTCAATGAACTTGAATTGCAGCAGGCAGCTAAAGTAAGATTTAGTAAAGCAGCGCAACTTAATGGGTTAAACATTATTGCAAAAACAGCTGCAACCAGAATTATTTTTGCAACAGATACAGTTGTTAACAACGTTAAGGTTATTGCTGAAAGCAAGGATATTAGGGTAACAGTACCTGCTAACGTAGCAAATAGTGGCGGATTAACATTTGTTAAAGACGGCGGTGACTTTGTTTCTGTAGATGAAAAGAATAAAGAAGTTACGAGTGGCACAGCTAATGGAGATGCAATTGATATTGGTAGTGTTGATGAAACTAAACCAGTAAGTGGTGGTGTTCAGGCGACGTTAGAAAAGTTAGATGTCTTAACAGGTAAGGTTGTAGAAAAACCTCAGACAACAATTTCAGTAGGTGCAATTTCAGCTGGTGGTATTCAGGTAGATGATTTGAGAAGTGGCATTTATGGTGCGACATACGAAGACTCTGTAACAGGAAATGAAATAAAGAAAATCTCAGTGACTTATACTCTGGAATCAACTAACTTAGTAGAGAGAGTTAGTGTAAATGGTAAGATGGTTATCAAAGCCAAAGATGAAGATAAGAGAAAAGACGCTGATGATATCTTAAGAGTTGTTATATCTTGTGAGGGTAAGACAGTGAGAAGAGAAATTAAAATTACTAGAGAGTAATTTTATATGAATGTCTGTCATTTACATTAGATAACACGTTTTAGTTATGAAAAAACCAATAGGGATTTTCCCTATTGGTTTTTTATTGTAGAAATGGTAAGTAGACAAAGGCAAATAGTGGGTACCGTGCATGGTATAAAAAATTACGATATAATGGCTTTGAGAAGCGATGTAAACGGTAAATAGTGAGTACCGTGCAAAATGTAGAATCCTTCGATATAATGGCTTTGAGAATAATTTTATTTTCAAGGCCATTTGCAGTTACATTAACTACTCCGAAAACGATTGCCAGTTTTCACAGTTTATATATATGACTATGAAAACTAACGCCAGTTTTCACAGTTCATGCGGGTGGCTTTGAAAACCCATATCAGTTTTGAAAGTGAGGCGTATATTGATGTCAGATTTAAAACATGAGGTAATCGCGGAACGATGGGCTGCCCTGATCAAAGAGCGCATGGACAGTGGGATGACTATTAAGGAATGGTGCCGGGAAAGGAATGTCAAGGAGTCGCAGTATTACTACTGGCTGAAAACCTTGCGGCGGGATGAGGCTGATGCGGCGGAACAGGATCCAGGGGCTGCGCCTTTCGTGGAGCTCCCGGCCATCTGCCAAGGGCAGGCGGCTGCGTCTGGCAGGCCCGCAGCCGTCATCCGCAAAGGCGGTGTTTCTATAGAAATAACAGAATCCGCCTCTCCTGGATTTATCGCAAAAATTTTGGAGACTGCAGCCCATGCTTGGTGAAGTAAGTTTATACAGCCGCATTTACCTGGCATACGGCTATACAGACCTCCGGTTTGGAATTGACGGCCTGGCGCGGGTGGTGCAGGACCATTTCGAACTTGACCCGTTCCGGAAAGGGGCGCTTTTCCTATTTTGTGGCAGGCGTACTGACCGGGTCAAGGGACTGCTGTGGGAAGGGGATGGGTTTCTGCTTGTCTATAAACGGCTGGAAGCGGGACGTTTCAGGTGGCCCCGGACAGCGTCCGAGGCGCGGGAGATCACGCCGGAGCAGTTTACATGGCTGATGCAGGGACTTGCCGTGGAGCAGAAAAGCAGGATAAAAGAAGTTTCACCGAAAAGGACATGCTGACTGTTTTGTGCAGAATGTAGAAATTTTCAGCCTTTATCTACAGCCCATACCATTATCCGGCTGACAAAAAAATATTGCGCACAAAGGCACGCCGGCGGTTTTTGCGCATAGTTTTCCTGTTTTCCCTCAAAAACTGGCCTATATAATCCCATTCCTTTATAAACCGGCATTTCCAGCGGTACACGCCATTGTCATTTTGACGGGGATGCCGGTAAAAAAATGCAGCAAGGGCCGCTTGTTTCTGCTATCATCATGGTATGGAAAAGAAGATTTATACAGCAGATGAATTGAATCATGTTGAAAAAGACGAGCTGGTCAGGATCATACTCTCACTGCAGGAAAATACTGCCCGGATGATGGAGAACCAGGATCTGGTCATGGAACAGAGCGCCATCCTGCGCCAGCAGCGCTTCGGGCGGCGCTCTGAAAAAATGGACGTTATTGACGGCCAGATGAGCCTGTTTTTCAATGAGCCGGAAGCTGCAGCGGGTGAACCAGGCACGCAGGCGGAAGAACCGGAATTTGAGGAAGTTGTGATACGCAGGAAAAAGAAGAAAAAAGGGAAGCGTGAAGATGACTTAAAAGATATGCCGGTTACAGTCATTCAGCATGAAATGTCAGAAGACGAACTGAATGCGGCGTTCCCGGATGGAAGATACAAGCGGCTTCCTGATGAAGTGTATAAAAGGCTGGAATTTCATCCGGCCTCTTTTGAAGTAAAAGAACACCATGTGGCTGTTTATGCCGGGATGGATAATGAGACAATCGGGAAAGCGGGCCGCCCAAAGGATCTTCTGCGCGGCAGCATTGCCACGCCTTCATTGGAAGCGGCAATCATCAATGGAAAATATGTAAACTCCCTCCCGCTCTACCGCATGGAGCAGGAGTTTAAGCGCAATGATGTAAACCTGTGCCGACAGAATATGGCAAACTGGACGATCCAGTGCGCAGACCGTTATCTTGCCGTCATGTACGATCATCTGCATAAGCTTCTGTACGGGTACCATGTGCTGCAGGCCGATGAGACTCCTGTGGAAGTCACAAAGGACGAGAGGGCTGCGGGCGCAAAGAGCTATATGTGGATATACCGCACCAGAAAACCCTATCCGGAAGCCATCGTCCTGTATGAATACCAAAAAGACAGGAAAGCGGACCACCCGCAGGAGTTCCTGAAAGGGTTCCAGGGCGTATGCGTCACAGACGGGTATCAGGCGTACCATTCCCTGGAAGAAAAAACAGAAGGACTGACCATTGCTGGGTGCTGGGCACATGCGAGGCGCAAATACGCAGAGGCCCTGAAAGCCATAAAAGACAAGGAGAAGCGTAAGGGCACGCTGGCTTATGACACCTTAAAGCAGATCGGGGCAATTTATAAAATTGATAATGAGCTTGCGGGGCTGGAACCCGCTGAACGGCAGCATAGGAGGCAGCTGGAGGCCAAACCTCTGGTTGATGCTTATTTTGTATGGGTAAAAAAGCATCAGGATGAAGTCCTGCCAAAATCCCAAACAGGGAAAGCCTTTGCTTACTCCCTGAACCAGGAACAGTATCTGCGTGTGTTTTTGGAAGACGGTGAAGTCCCCCTGGACAACAACGCCACAGAATCCACACTGCGCGGCTTTTGCATCGGCAAGCACAACTGGCGGTTGATCGACACCATCCGCGGGGCAAAATCCAGCGCCATAATCTACAGCATCACGGAAACCGCAAAAGCAAATGGATGAAAAGTCTATGATTATGTGGAGCATCTCCTGACTGAGATACCGAAACACGAAGAAGACACAGACTTATCGTTCCTGGATGACCTGCTCCCATGGTCACCGAATCTCCCGGAGCGTTGCCGGAAGTCAAATAAATATGAAGTGAAATAAGAACTGGAGCAAGCCTGCTACTATAGTACAGGATTGCTCCAGTTTTGTATAGGTACTCACGTTTTACCGTTTACTAATAAATTAACCTCAATTCGTTTTAATTGGTTTTAATCTTGAACCAAGTTTAGTATCTGACAATTGGCTGATTGCGAATAACTCTTCATTGGTTAAAGATATATGATTACGCTCCTTTATAAACGTGGCCGTTATGAATAAGCAAGTACACTATAATGCAGACAGCACAAGAAGAAGGGTTTTCATAATTAAAAACTTAAAAATTCCTGTCACACAAAGCGCAAAATGCTGTCTAATTATTTGTACGGGGAAAATTCTGCTAAGGAGTGCTGCAGAATTTACTGCTGGGAATCAATGATTCTTATTATAAGTTGTTCCTATAAATGCTCCGTTACAAATATGATTTGCACTCCGGAAAAGAGGAGTTATGAAGCAATTCACAAACGAAGAACTGCTGGAACTGATTGAAAAAGCGACTGCGGGTGACAAGGCGTCTTTGGAGACGGTGTTACTTAGTGTGCAGGATCTGGTATTTAATTTGTCCCTTCGTATGCTGGGGACGTTTCCGGATGCGGAGGATGCAGCCCAAGACATTCTTCTAAAGGTTATGACCCACCTGTCTTCATTTAAAGGGAAAAGTTCCTTCTCTACCTGGGTATTTCGTATTGCGGTGAATCATCTGAAAGATTATAAAAAGCATATGTTCGCCCAGTTCCCTCTCAGTTTTGAATTTTATGGGGATGATATCCGCAATGCCAGGACAGAGGACGTGCCAGATTTGACGCAGAATGTGGAGAAATCGATTCTTGCGGAAGAGTTGAAGCTGTCTTGTACCAATGTAATGCTGCAGTGTCTGGATGCTGAGAGCAGATGTATTTTCATTCTTGGCACTATGTTCAGGGTGGACAGTCAGATTGCAGGGGATATTCTGGGGATTACGCCGGAGGCATACCGGAAACGTCTGTCAAGGGCGCGTAAAAAGATGGCGGATTTCCTGACGGAATACTGTGGCGAATATGGAAAAGGAAACTGCCGCTGTATGGACAGAGTAAATTATGCGATCCAGAGCCGCCGTATTCATCCTGCGCAGCTGTATTTCCAGCCGGCTGTACCCGTCCAGGTGATGGTGGATGTGAAAGAGGCTATGGAGGAAATTGATGATTTATCACAGAAGTTTTCATTTTGCAGGACTTATCAGTCGCCGGAAAATTTGAAACAGTTTATCCAAAAATTTTTAGACGGGGCTTCTTATTCTGTGGTTGGCAATAGCTAGAGGGTGTCTTAAAAATCATTTTCACTATCTGTATTCCCGACTTTGAGGGAGATTTTCGCCATATTCAGGTTACATAGTCCGCTATGCGCCCTTCATTTGACGGTAATCTCCCGCAAATTGTGAAATACATTTGACAGAAATCATTGTTAACACACGTTCTAGCGGTCGTTTATATTTCAAAAAATTTTTTACTTGTAAGCCGTATTTCAAAAATCATCTATAAAAATTATCTATAAGAATCATCTGTAAATATCATCTGTAAATATCATCTAATAACTCACCCCCTGACAGAACGTTTCTAAAAATACTTCGTGTCTATTCCGCCATTTTCTGACAGCAGCCCCTTTTATTCTTCCTAAATATGCAGGATCACAGATTTTCATGCAATTTATTCCATACCAGCTTACGTTTTGCCAAATAAAGTCTTCTAAAAAACGCCATTTTGCAGCAATTCCATGGGGGATCGGAACGGTTGCGTGCTTTTTAGGCCTGCGGCTGATTTGCGGTGAATGAATGGTTGTTTTTATTTTGAAAATTCTGGTATAATCGAAAGAGCTGCCTAGGATTTGCTTTTGGGTAAGCAGCACACGTAACAAAAGAGGGAGAAAAGATATGGGCGATTTATCATTTGGGAAAAGATTAAAGGAAAAACGGGAACAGGCGGGCCTGTCGCAGAAACAGCTGGCAGGCAGAGTCAGGACAAAAAGAGCGACTTTGGACATGTATGAAAAAACAGGCCGGTATCCGCGTCTGATGATACTGGTACGTTTGGCGGCTGAGCTGCATGTAAGCACAGATGAACTGCTTGGGATGGATCATGTGAAAAGAATGGATCTTAGTGGGATGGATGAAGATGAAATCAGATATTTTGAAATACTGACGAAGGCATTGCGCAGTCATATTCTATTACAAACTGAATGACAAAACTTTCATTTTGTGTTATGATCTGCACAGCACGATATGGTCGTCAATGGAGGTGCTTCTATGCTTTTTTTAGTAGATTATGAAAATGTGGGAAAAGACGGGCTGCGCGGCTGTGAATATTTGGACGGGCAGGACCATATGATTGTTTTTTACAGTGATAATAGAAAGAATGCCGAGAGAAGAAGTCTGGATCATATTTCAACATCGGGCTGCAGATTTGAGGTGTGTAAATTATGCAAGACGGGTAAAAATGCCCTGGATTTTTATATTGCGTCCAGGCTGGGCGAGCTGATCGGGGGCGGATATGAGGGCAGATCTGTGATTGTCAGCAATGACAGCGGATTCGGGGCGGTTCGCGACTATTGGGCGAAAAGATCTGCGCGCAGGCGGATGATCTGCCTGGCAGCGAATATTGAAGACGGCATTGTGGGCGGCAATGAGGATAATGAGCGGACCAAATATTTGCGGCGGCAGCGGGAGATGCTTTCGATTGGCGGGTATTATTCGGCTTATGCGGAAAAAATGCGCATACGGGCAGTCTTAGAGAAGCTGTTTGCAGGAACCGAGTATGAAGCGCGTATGGATGAAATCCAGAACCTGATCGAAGGAAAAGAAAAAACCTCAAAAATTATCTATCTTAGCAGCCTGCATTTGTTTGGAAGAAAGCAGGGGCTGGAGATTTATAATAAAATGAAAGCTTGTGATGAATTATAAGGAATGCGTTTACATGCTGATGTTATTGCAGCAAACTGCCGCAACAGTTCAACGGGTGATCTGACTGTTACAAACTGCCTGTGAATAGGAAAAAGAAACTGGTTCTGCGGATTGCATTTTTCAAAGTGCAACGTTATAATAGAAGAGAAATACATAATAAAAGGAGGTTTTTGCATGCAGATTGGATCTATGGCGGATATCGCCCTTGCACAGATGCCGGCTACATCTTCTGTTCCAAGCGATGTTTCAGTTGCCATGCTGAGCAAACAGCTGGATCTGACACAGGAAATGGGAGCAGACATGATCAAGGCTATGGAGAATTCTGTCAACCCTGCTGTTGGCGGAAACATTGACGTTTATGCATAAATAACGTCAAAAAGCTGCCTTGCCGGAAATCGCAGCGATGATTCCCGGCGGCAGTCTTTGGTGTTAAGCTTTGATTTTAAGATTCTACAAGCCGTATGCCCGTTTCGGTAAGCTGAATCTTTCGTTCTTTATACAGATGCCCAACGGCGCGTTTAAATGCGCTTTTGCTCATTTTCATTTCCCGCTGAATGACCTGCGGCGATGCTTTGTCATTAAACGGAAGAACGCCCGCATAAGCGTCAATGACTTCCAATACTTTTTGCGCATCTGCATCCATCTGGACATACGCTTTTTCCCGTAAGGTCAGGTCCAGCTTCCCGTCCCGTTTCACTTTTGCGACTTTTGCTTCTATGACATCCCCGATCTGATACATCGAGCAGTCTTCATACAGCGGAATCATTGCGGAGAATTGATCGTCCACCGCGACAAAGGTTCCGAAGTTCTCAATAAATTCATAAATGCGTCCGGTAACGGTATCTCCCTGCTTGTATGGGGAATTTGTGGACAGCAGGTCGTACAGGTCGCGCATGCTGGCACAGAGACGGTTGCTTTTATCAATATAGAGCGTGGCCAGTACGGTATCCCCTTCCCGAACCTCCCGCGTCATCTCTTTAAATGGAAGAAACAGGTCCCGTTCCAGCCCCCATTCCAAAAATGCGCCTATTTTGCCCATAGCCATAACTTTGAGCGCCGCATAGTTTCCAAGCGTTAGTTTGGGATGGTTCGTCGTTGCAATCAGCCGGTCTTTGGAATCTCTGTATAAGAAAACTTCCAGCTGATCTCCCACCTGGATTTCCGGGGGAACCTGCTTTTTCGGAAGCAGTACCTTTGCATTGTCTTGTGGATGTTCCGCCAGATAAATGCCAAAATCCACGGTTTTGATTACCTGCAGCACCTGGTATTCGCCTAATTTCATCATAAAGGCTCCTTTCATTTGTTTTCCGGATAAAATTCCATCAGTACATACGGCTTTCCTTCCGGATCGCTGAATTTTACCGCCTGGTGATCCGCATAGTCCTGGATGTATGGATACAGCAGATCCCCGTACATAGCCGGTTTTTTATATTCCACACGCACACGTGCCGCCTGGAAATTTTCCGGAAGCAGCTCTTCGGCCAGAAGGATATATTTTGCATTGTTGACATGATGGTTTGTATCAATAAAGTACCGCGGGATCTGAAATGGCGGCTCCTGCCGGTCTGTTTCAAAATCCTGCAGCTTACGGTCCGGATATTCCATCTCCAGCCGTTCGTGTACCTGATAGGCATTTGCAATCTCCGCATCGATTTTGACCGGTCTGTTTTTGCGCATATCCATAAAAACCCAGACCGAATTGGCGCGAACCAGCGGTTCTCCTGCTGCGTCCGTTACGAGAAAGTTGCGAAAGCCCATAAATCCATAAAAGTCATAGGGCCAGGTTGTAATGAGGATCTTTTCCCCAAAGCAGGGATAGCGCACAAGATCTGCCTGCCAGCTGTTCAGCACCCATCCTGCCTGGTGTTTTTGCATATAGGAAAGCCCGATGCCTAATTCTTCGGCTTGAAACGTACATGTGTCCTGCAGATAATCTAAAATATGGGAAAGCCCTGCCTGTCCGGAAGCGCTGCATTCACTGTACCGGACGGTTGTCTCATAAGTATATATCGCGGGCTTGCCGTTTTGTTCTTGTTGATTCATAGTTTCTTACGATTCGCTTTCTTTTTATTAATAAGGCATAACTATTATAACAGTAATAATGGGGCGTGTAAAGTGTGACATGCATCTGCGGATTGGGACACAGTGTCGAAGTTTGCAGAAATCAAACATTTATTACAAATATATTGCACTATTTTCAATACCCTTACGTCTCCTTTTGTAAATTTGCATAAAAAAAGCAAAAAATATTCGTAGAAATCGGCTATCTGAGAGTTGACACAAATTGATTGCTCTGGTATAATCAGTAGCGTAATAAATCTGTAATAAATAAAATTGTAAGTAGTAAAAATTCTAAAATAGATCATACATACTGGGAAAATAATTAGGAGGAATTATGAGAAACAGACCACTGAAACTGGCAGCTTGCTGTATGGCAGGTACTTTATTGACAACGGTGCCGGCATATCAGGTATTGGCAGCGCCTTCGGCAGGAATTTCAGAATATACAAGCACAATTTTGGGAAGTGAATTAAATACTTCATCCGTATCTGCGGGGGTATCGACAGCAGTGGCAGGCTACTTGGAAGAAAGCCTTGCTTCTCAAAGATCATCCGTGGAAGCGACACAGCCTGATTCGGTCAAAGCATCCAGCGCGGAAGCTTCCAAGAGCAAAGCGAAAAAAGTTAGTAAAGAAGCGAAAAAAAGCAGTCAAAAAGAAGATCAAACAGATTATAAAAATATGGCGGTTGCACAGGTAAACGACTATGTGAATATCCGCAAAAAACCGGATGAAAATGCCAAGCTGCTTGGCAAGCTGTATAGTAATGCCGTTGCAACGGTAATCCGTAAACAGGGCGATTGGTATAAAATTCGTTCAGGTTCTGTGACAGGCTATGTAAAGGGCGATTTCGTAGTTGTAGGCGATGAGAAACTGATCAAATCCGTAGGGGTGCAGATCGCGAAAGTCAATACGACGACATTAAAAGTCAGAAGCAAGGCTTCCAAAAAATCAGAAGTGCTTACGCTCGTGCCAGGCGGGGAAGAACTGGAAGTATCAAGTATGAAGTCGTTTGATGACGGCTGGGTAAAGGTAGCAGTGGAAGAAGGAGACGGTTTTGTTTCTTCTGATTATGTAGATATTTCCCGTGAATATACATATGCAGAATCCAGGGCGGAAGAAGAAGCGCGCCTTGCGATTGAACAGGCAAGGATCGAAGCGGAAGAAGCGGCCCGCAGGGCACAGGAAGCGGCTGCGGCAGGCAGCACGTCCACAGGGACAAGTTCCGATTCTTCGTCTGCGGGGTCTTCTGACAGTACAAGTTCTGGCAGCGCCAGCAGTTCCGGTCAGTCGGTGGTGAATTATGCCAGCCAGTTTTTAGGAAATCCATATGTATATGGCGGTACAAGCCTGACGAACGGGGCGGACTGTTCCGGGTTTGTGATGAGTGTATACGCGCATTTTGGCGTGTCGCTGCCGCATTCATCCAATGCGCTTAGAGGCGCTGGTTATGGAGTAAGCTACAGCAGCATGCAGCCAGGCGATATTATCTGCTATGACGGCCATGTGGCAATCTATGCGGGAGGCAATACGGTTATTCACGCTAGTAACCCGGCCGACGGCATTAAATATACCTCTCCGGCCAATTATCGTTCCGTTGTGGCAGTGCGCAGAATTTTTTAACAGACTGAAACGATACAAAAAGAAAAGCAACAGGGAAAATACTTCAGATTTGAAGTTTTTCCCTGTTTTTTATTTACATAAAACCCTGCCTTTTGCAATATGTAAAAATGTTGAATTCTGACTGCCCGGTTTTGTATACAGGAAATATGGCCTATGTACAAAATGACGAAAAACTTGAACGTGTTCTAAAAAGTAAGTCGAAAAACGAAGTCGCGAAAAAAAGTTATCCACATCGAAAATTGTCGAAAATGTGAAAAAATAAAGTTATACACAAAGTTATGCACGTTATCCACAAAATCTCGTGTGGAAAAGTCTGTGGATAGTTCCGTAAAGCCGGAACGTGTGTTTTGTGAAGCATTCATAAAGTTGTATTCTTTTGCAAATAGATCGAAAAAGCTATTGACATTTGAATGATGAGGAAAAAGGGGAAAATTGTTGGAATATGTCGAAATATTCGTACAATTTCTGTTTGCGAAGCTGGAATTGCTTGCACTTGCAAAAACGCGCAGTATTTGCTATACTACTGATTTATCGTACAAACGATAGACAAAGAAAGGATCGTTATGGTAAAAAAGATCAGGCTGCTTGGCATGGAGATGGATAATTTTACGCTGCGGGAAGAAATGGCGCAGAGTGAATTGTTCTGTCACAGACAGGAACTAAATATTATCCGCACAATTTCGATTGAAATACTCAGCATGGCGGCGGACAGCCAGACGGTAAGGGATGGCCTGGCGCTTGCAGATCTGCTTGTGGTAGGGGACAGGGAAATTCTGACAGAAGCCGGCATTTATTCGCCGCAGCGTCTGCGGGAAGCAAGCGAGCATGGATTTATGAGGGAATTTTTAAACCAGATGATTGCCGTACACAGCAGTTTTTTCCTTGTAGCAAAAGATCAGGTACAGCTGGATGCGTTTCTGGAATTTTTAAAAATATGGTATGAAAATATAACTGTCGCGGGATACTACCTGTTAGACGCCTGCAGCGAAGGCTATGACTTGATGGTGAACGAGATTAACGCTGCCGCGCCGGATATTGTGCTGTCAGTGCTTGCGTCGCCGTTTGAAGATGAGCTGCTGCTGCAGGAAAAGTCCAGGATGCGGGCAAGGGTGTGGTATTCGCTTGGAAAGGGCTATCAGAATACGGAAAAAAAAGCTTCCTTTACAGTCTGGTTCCGCCAGCTGGTTCACAAAGGGCGTTTTAAAAATGTGATTCATAATTACGAGGAAAACGATGAATAATAATAACAGATGGGTACGTGCGTATCTGCTGATTGCGGCGGGTACAGGAATTATGGCATTTGCGATTAAAAGTACGTTTGATCCGATCGGGCTGGTTACGGGCGGCTTTACGGGAATCGGGATTATGCTGCGCAGGCTGACGCTGGATGTCTGGGACGGCGGAATACCGATCTGGCTGACGAACCTGGTATTGGATGTTCCGCTGTTTTTGCTGGCATGGAGGTTAAAAGGCAAACGGTTTATCGGCAGGACGATTGCGGCGTCGCTGCTGCTGTCTTTCTGGCTCGGGGTAATACCGGACTGTGATCTGGCAGGCGGTGATTATCTGCTGGCAGCTGTTTATGGCGGCGTTTTGATGGGCGCGGGCATTGGGCTGGTATTGAGCGCGCAGGTGGCCACCGGAGGTACGGATTTGATCGCGACGCTTTTGCATATCCGGCTGCGGGCCTACTCGATTGCGCAGATTTTACAGATCATTGACGGAGTGATTATTATAGCGGGTATTTATGTATGCGGTATCCGCGCGTCGCTGTATGCGGTATTTGCGGTCTATATTACGTCGCGTGTATCAGACCTGATTACGGAAGGCGGCAAGTTCTCTAAGGCAGTTTATATTATTTCGGATCAGTATGAGCAGATTGCAGACGCGGTGCTGCACCAGATGAACCGCGGTACAACGCTGCTGCCAGCGGTAGGTATGTACCGCAGTGAAGAACGGAATATGCTGTTTTGTGTGGTATCGAAAAAGGAGGTAGTGGTTTTAAAGGAATTTATTAAACAGATCGACGTGCATGCATTTGTAATTGTGACAGATGTCAGGGAAGTTTTGGGGGAAGGGTTTTTGGAGTATTCCTGATTCAGTAAAAATTCACCAAAAAAATGTCACTTTCTACTTTATTTTTTTTGCGTTTTGTATTATGATAATAGAAAACCGTTTTTATGTGCCAAAAAGGAATGCATTTTTTTGTGAAAGTTGTATAACAAAGCAAAAAGCTTTCCGCAAAGAAAATAAGACAAACAGCAGAAGGAGGCATGGCAGCCCGCGCTGACGGTCTGTTTCATGGTTACAGGAAGAGAAGGAGAAAGAATATGATATCAAATCAAATACTTCAGAATACAATAGATGGGTTAAAGGGGATAACCCGGACTGATTTATGTGTGATTGATACCGAGGGAAAAGTATTAGCGTCGACGTTTCACGATAGTGAAAGATATAAGGATTCCGCGCTGGTTTTTGTAGAGTCGCCGGCGGACAGCCAGGTGATGCAGGGATGCCAGTTTTTTAAAGTGTTTGACGAACATCAGCTGGAATACGTGCTGCTTGCCTATGGGGAAAGCGATGATGTGTATATGATCGGCAAGATTGCAAGCTTTCAGATTCAAAATCTGCTGATTGCATACAAAGAACGTTTTGATAAAGATAATTTTATTAAAAATCTGCTGCTGGACAATCTGCTTTTGGTAGATATTTATAACCGTGCCAAAAAACTGCATATTGACGCGGACGTCAGGAGAGCGGTCTATATTATTGAGACGAACCGGGAAAAGGACGGCAATGAGCTGGAACGCGTGCGCAGTCTGTTCGGCGGGAAGTCCAAAGACTTTGTGACGGCAGTGGACGAGAAAAATATTATTGTAGTAAAAGAACTTGCGGAACAGGAAGGCTATGACGACCTGGCGAAGACGGCTGAAGTGATTTGGAGCCTGTTTTCATCAGACCCGAACGGGCAGGAGCATATTGCTTACGGCACGATTGTCGGCGAGATTAAGGAAGTATCGCGTTCTTACAAAGAAGCGCGCATGGCGCTGGACGTTGGCAAGATTTTCTTTGAAGAAAAGGATATTATCGCGTATTCGCAGCTCGGCATCGGCCGTCTGATTTACCAGCTTCCAATTCCGCTGTGCAAAATGTTTATTAAGGAAATTTTTGACGGCAAATCGCCGGATGAATTTGACGAAGAGACACTGACGACGATCAATAAGTTTTTTGAAAACAGCCTGAATGTGTCCGAGACTTCCAGACAGCTGTATATCCACCGTAATACGCTTGTGTACCGTCTGGATAAGCTGCAGAAAAGTACGGGCCTGGATCTTCGGGTGTTTGAGGACGCGATTACGTTTAAGATCGCTCTTATGGTTGTAAAGTACATGAAGTATATGGAGACACTGGACTATTAGGAGGAAGTTAATATTTATGATTCGGCTGGAACATGTGAGTAAGACTTACTCAGAAGGGAATCCCGCGCTGGACGACGTTTCGCTCCGGATTCGGGAAGGGGAGTTTGTGTTTGTAGTAGGAGACAGCGGGTCCGGGAAATCTACCCTGATCAGGCTGCTGCTAAAAGAATTGGAGCCGACAGAAGGAAAAATTTACATAAACGGACAGGACACGAGTGGGATCAAGCGGCGTCAGATTCCGGTATTCCGGCGTCAGATTGGCGTGGTATTCCAGGATTTCCGTCTGTTAAAAGACCGGAATGTGTATGATAATGTAAGCTTTGCGATGCATGTCATCGGCAGTTCCGGCAGAACGATCCGTAAAAAAGTACCACAGATGCTGTCTATGGTCGGACTTGCCGCAAAATACCGTTCGTTTCCCAAGCAGCTGTCCGGCGGGGAGCAGCAAAGGGTCGCGATTGCGCGCGCACTGGTGAATCAGCCGAAGATCCTGCTGGCGGATGAGCCGACCGGAAATCTGGATAACAACAATGCCTGGGAAATTATGAACCTGCTGGAAGAAATTCATTCAAGAGGTACGACTGTTGTGGTGGTAACGCATAATCTGGAATTTGTGCGTGTGATGAAAAAGCGTGTGATTGAAATCGATAAAGGGATTATCGTGAATGACGGCAGTGTGGAAAGCGACGAATGGGAACAGGCAATCACCGATAAGGCAAAGGGCGTTTACTTGACAGGAGATAAAGTATCGGGAGGGTTCTTCGATGAGGATTAGCGGGATTTTGTATTCCATCAAACAGGGATTGATTAATATATGGAGAAATAAGCTGTTTTCCAGCGCATCGATCGCGACGATGACAGCCTGTATTTTCCTGTTCGGCCTGTTTTTTGCAATTGTGGAAAACTTTCAGTCGATGGTCAGAAATGTGGAAGAAGGCTTTGCGATTACCGTTTTTTTTGAAGAGGATGCGACGGAGGCGCAGATTCAGGCGATCGGGCAGGCGATTGATATGGCTAACGGCGTGCTGACGAAGCGTTTTGTGTCGGCGGACGCTGCATGGGAGGAGTTTAAGGAATACTATTATGAGGGCGACGAAGAGGCTAAGGATATCTACGGGGATGATAACCCATTGGAAAAACTGGCCAGTTATGAAGTATATTTGCGGGATGTAGCAGAACAAAAAGAACTGGTTACCTATCTGGAGGCATTGGCCGGGGTGCGCGAAGTCCGTCAGTCCGAGTCCATTGCAAATATGTTAGCTGATTTTAATCGTTTGGTCGGTTATGTGTCGATGGGGATTATCTCGATTTTGTTTGCCGTTGCAATCTTTTTAATCAGTAATACAGTATCGGTCGGTATTGCGGTGCGCAGGGAAGAGATCGCTATTATGAAGCTGATTGGGGCGGCGGATTATTTTGTAAAGGCGCCTTTTTATGTGGAAGGGATTATGATCGGTCTGTTTGGCTCGATTATCCCAATGGTGATTTTATACAGTATTTATGAGAAGATCATTGGCTTTATTGCTGATAAATTTAGTTTTTTAAGCAACCTGATGACATTTTTATCTGTGGATGAAGTGTTTCAGACGCTGGCGCCGGTAGCGGTTATTCTGGGGATTGGCATAGGGTTCGCCGGAAGCGCGCTGACCATTCGCAAACATTTAAAAGTATAAGTGGAAAAAGGGATGGTGTATGGAACAGGGACAGAATGATTTGGATGATCAGGATCTGATCAGTGGAAAGAAGGTAGTTTTAATACAGTCGGACCGCAGTTTTTACAAAGGTGTTGTTACAGGCGTCATTTCAACAGCTGCGGTGCTTGCAATTGTGGCATGTGCGGCAGTTTTCTGGCTGCAGGGACGCATCAGCACAGGAGGCAGCTATGAAGGAGTGTCCGTCAAGCTGGTGGACAATTCCGTGCGGGCGAAAGTGAATGATCTTTCTTCGCTGATCAAGGCTTATTATTATGAGGATGTGGACGAACAGACGCTGACGGACGGAATGTATAAGGGACTGTTTGCCAGCCTGGGCGATCCCTATTCCGCTTATTATACAGAGGAAGAATACGAAGAAATGCTGATATCCGCCAGCGCTCAGTATAATGGCATTGGTGCGGTCTTGCAGCAGGACCCGGATACGATGCAGGTACACATTATAAAAGTATACGAAGGCACGCCGGCGCAGAAAGCCGGACTAAAAGCAGGGGATCAGGTGATCAGCGTCGAAGAAATTGACGCGCGTTCCATGGAATTGTCCGAGCTGGTGACGCATATCCGGGGAAAGGAAAACAGTAAGGTACACTTGCTTATTACGAGGAAAGGCGAATTTGAACAGCGCAGCTTTCAGGTTAAGCGGGCAAAAGTAGATGTTCCTACGGTAGAAGGCATGATGCTGGTCGACGAGATCGGCCTTGTAGTAATCAATGAATTTGGTAAGGCGACGGCAGCCAGCTTTATTGAAACGATGGAAACGCTGCAGTCCGAAGGGATGGAAAAGGTAATTATAGACCTGCGCGATAATCCGGGCGGAATGCTTTCGAGCGTAACGCAGGTGCTGGACTATATTCTGCCTGAAGGGCTGATTGTCTATATGGAGGACAAATACGGCAATCGGCAGGAAGAAAAGTCGGATGCGCAGCAATATCTGGATCTGCCTATGGCAGTCCTGATCAATGGCAACAGCGCCAGCTGTTCCGAAGTATTTGCGGGTGCGATCCGGGATTATGATTATGGGACGCTGATCGGCACGACGACGTTTGGCAAAGGGATTGTACAGACGGTCAGACCGCTGTCTGACAACAGCGCCATCAAGCTTACGACCGCGCGGTATTTTACGCCGAAAGGAGAAAATATCCATGGAACGGGGATTGAGCCGGATATTGAAGTGAAATATAAATATACAGGTAAGAAGGATGCGAAAGCTCCGTATGATTATATGGAGGACAGCCAGGTAAAACGGGCGATTTTGGAACTTCAAAAGCAGTAGGAACAAGTTTCCTATTCTTATAAAAAGCCGGGTCTTCCGGTAAAATTTTAAGAAAGTTGGTGAAAAAATGGTAGAGTTTGATCAGTACCGCTATACGTTAAATACGTTTACGAAACCATTACAGGAATTGAGGGATTCACTTTGACCTCGCTAACAAAGGAAAAAAGGTCGAAGAATTAGAACGCGAAATGGAAGCGCCGGACTTTTGGAACGACGCGGAAGCGTCCCAGAAGAAAATGAAAGAGCTAAAAAGTCTGAAAGATGATATGCAGACTTACACAGAACTGAACAGCCGGTATGAAGATATTGAAACGCTGCTGGAAATGGGGGACGAAGAAGGGGATTTGTCCCTGATCCCTGAGATTGAACAATCGATCGAAGCTTATCAGCAGCAGTATGAGGCAATCCGGATCAAGACGCTGCTTTCCGGTGAGTATGACGCGGACAACGCCATCGTTTCCCTGAACGCCGGGGCTGGCGGCACGGAATCGTGCGACTGGGCGTCGATGCTGTACCGGATGTATACGCGCTGGGCGTCAGATAAAGGGTTCGAGGTGGAAGAACTGGATTTCCACGAAGGAGAAGAAGCAGGCATCAAATCCGTCACGTTTCAGGTCAACGGTACCAATGCTTACGGCTATTTGAAATCAGAAAAGGGCGTACACCGCCTCGTACGGATTTCACCATTTAACGCAGCCGGAAAGCGCCAGACGTCTTTTGTGTCGTGCGATGTTATGCCGGACATTGAAGAAGATGTGGACATTGAGATCAAAGACGATGAGATCCGTATTGATACGTACCGTTCCAGCGGTGCGGGCGGGCAGCATATCAACAAGACATCTTCCGCGATCCGCATTACGCATTTTCCGACAGGAATCGTCGTAACCTGCCAGAATGAACGGTCACAGCATATGAACAAAGACAAAGCTATGCAGATGCTGAAAGCGAAATTATATTTGCTTAAGCAGGAAGAACAGGCACAGAAAGAAGCAGGAATCCGTGGCGAGGTCACGGAGATCGGATGGGGCAATCAGATCCGTTCGTATGTGATGCAGCCTTATACGATGGTCAAAGACCACCGCACCAATGCGGAAAGCGGTAATGTAGGCGCGGTGATGGACGGCGGGCTGGACCCGTTTATGAATGCTTATCTGAAATGGATTTCTTTATCGAAATAGGAGGCAGAAGGAATTATGATCAAAATTGCAGTTATGGGCTACGGAACCATTGGTTCCGGCGTCGTCCAGGTAATCGAAACGAATCAGGAAAGCATCTGTAAAAAAATCGGGGAAGGCATTGAGGTCAAATATATTTTGGACCTGCGTGATTTTGAGGACGACCCGATCCAAAGTAAAGTTGTGCATGACTATCAGACGATCGCACAGGACCCGGAGATCGCGATTGTCGTAGAGAGCATGGGCGGCATTGAGCCGGCATATACGTTTGTAAAGGCTATGCTGTCCGCGGGAAAGAGCGTTACGACGTCCAATAAGGCGCTGGTTGCGGCACATGGCGCGGAGCTGATCGCGACAGCGAAAGAAAAGAATGTTAACTTTATGTTTGAGGCAAGCGTTGGCGGCGGCATTCCGATTATCCGCGCGCTGAATTCATGTCTGACCGCCGACCGCATTGAAGAGATCAGCGGGATTGTAAACGGCACGACCAATTATATGATGACCCGGATGGCAGAGGAAGGCTGTGAGTTTGACGATGTCTTAAGAGAGGCTCAGGAAAAAGGCTATGCAGAGAAAGATCCGACGGCAGATATCGAAGGCCATGACGCAGGGCGCAAGATCGCGATCCTGACGTCTCTGATCGCCGGGCAGCAGGTAGATTTTGAAGATGTGCATACAGAAGGGATCAGCAAGATTACAGCTACGGATATTTTATATGCGAAAAAGATGGACCGCGTGATCAAACTACTGGCGACGAGCAGACAGGCTGGCGACACATACACGGTTATGGTAGCGCCGTTCCTGCTGCCGAAAGACCATCCGCTTTATACAGTAAATGGTGTTTTTAACGCGGTGTTTGTTCATGGAAATATGCTTGGCGACGCGATGTTTTACGGCAGCGGCGCCGGAAGCCTGCCGACAGCCAGCGCGGTTGTGGCAGATGTGGTGGAGCTTGCGAAGCATATCGGAAGGCATATTGAACTGGAGTGGAGACCGGAAAAACTGGAAATTGCGGATTATAAACAGCAGACGCTGCGGTTCTTTGTGCGTACGGGGGCGGATGCGGATGCGATTGCGCAGGCGTTTGGAAGCGTTACGTACATAGATGTGCCGGAGGCTGAGGGTGAGAAGGGATTTCTGACCGGGGAAATGACGGAAGAAGCGTATGAGAAGAAGGCGGAGGCGCTGGGGGATGTGCGGCAGATGATCCGGTATAGTTAAAAGCTGGGAGAAGAATGAAAACCGGACACAGTGTCTGGGTCAGCAGAAAGGCCGGTTGTTCTGCCTTTCCGCTGACCCAGATACGTCCGGCTTTTCATAAATGTTTAACTATGAGATTCCCTTCATAGTCAGCTGTATACGCTTCTTAGCAACATCTACGCTCATCACTTTTACATCTACAACATCCCCCACATGTACAGCTTCCAGCGGATGTTTAATAAATCGGTCGCAGATCTGTGAAATATGTACCAGACCGTCCTGATGGACGCCGATATCTACAAATACCCCGAAATCGATGACATTACGCACGGTTCCTTTTAGGATCATGCCTTCTGTCAAGTCTTTCATTTCTAATACATCGCTGCGCAGAATTGGCTTTGGCATGTCTTCGCGCGGATCTCTGGCGGGTTTTTCCAGTTCTTTGACGATATCGCGCAGAGTGATTTCTCCGATGCTGAGTTCTTCGGCTAGTTTTTTATAATCAGATATTTTTTTGGAGATTCCTTTCAGGCTTCCGGTAGTCAGATCCTGTGCGGTATAGCCTAGCTTGTCCAGCAGTTTTTCGGCGGCTTTGTAGCTTTCCGGGTGGACAGCGGTTGTATCCAGCGGATTTTTACCGTTGCTGATGCGTGTAAATCCTGCGCATTGCTCGTAAGCCTTTGGGCCGAGCTTGGCTACTTTTAATAGCTGGGAACGGGATTCAAAACGGCCGTTTTCTTCGCGGTAGGCGACGATATTTTTTGCAACTGCTTTGCTGATGCCGGAAATGTATTCCAGCAGGGAAGCGGATGCGGTGTTCAGGTCGACGCCTACTTTATTTACGCAGTCTTCTACGACGCCGGATAATGCTTCGCTTAATTTTTTCTGGTTCATATCGTGTTGATATTGGCCGACGCCGATGGACTTCGGATCGATTTTTACAAGCTCTGCTAATGGGTCCTGCAGACGCCTTGCCATGGAAGTCGCGCTGCGCTGGCCGACGTCAAAGTTCGGAAATTCTTCGGTTGCCAGTTTGCTTGCCGAATAAACGGAAGCTCCGGCTTCGTTGACGATGACATACTGTACCGGATTGTGGAGTTCTTTTAGCAAGTCTACGATTACCATTTCGGATTCTCTGGATGCGGTTCCGTTTCCAAGGGAAATCAGGGTAACGTGATGTTTGTCAATGAGTTTTTTTATTATGGTTTTGGATTCTTCTACTTTGTTCTGTGGTGCGGTTGGGTAAATGACAGTGGTGTCCAGCACTTTTCCAGTCGGGTCTACGACAGAAATCTTGCAGCCCGTGCGAAAAGCCGGGTCCCAGCCAAGAACGACCTGGTTTACGATGGGAGGCTGCATTAACAGCTGTTCCAGATTTTTGCCGAATACACGGATCGCGCCGTCCTCGGCTGTTTCGGTCAGATGGCTGCGGATTTCCCGTTCAATGGCAGGCGCGATCAGACGCTGGTAGCTGTCGGCAATTACCGTCTTAAGGACTGGGGTTGTGTGTGGATTGTTTTTTGTAATGACCTGTTTTTCCAGGTAACGGATAATGTCTTCCTGCGGGGCTTCAACCTTTACGGTCAGTATTTTTTCAGATTCTCCGCGGTTTAACGCCAGGATACGGTGTCCGGCGATTTTGGAGACGCCTTCGGAGAATTCGTAGTACATTTCATAGACCGAGTCTTTTTTCGGATCTTTGGCTGAAGACAGGATCATGCCTTTTTTGGCCGTCATTTCGCGGATACGGATGCGGTAATCTGCTTCGTCGGAGATTGCTTCGGCGATAATATCGCAGGCTCCGCTGATGGCGTCTTCTGTGGTAGTTACTTCTTTTTCCGCGTTTAGAAAGGACTGCGCTTCTTCTTCCAGCGTTTTTTTTGTGAGCTGGAGACGGATTAGATTTGCAAGCGGTTCCAGACCTTTTTCTTTTGCGATGGTGGCCCGGGTCCTGCGTTTTGGACGGTATGGGCGGTACAGGTCATCGACGACGACGAGAGTCTGCGCGGCTTCGATCTGTGCCTTTAATTCATCGGTCAGTTTGCCCTGTTCTTCGATGCTGGAAAGCACCTGTTGTTTTTTCTCTTCAAGGCTGCGCAAGTAGTTCAGACGTTCATAGAGCTGGCGCAGCACTTCGTCGTTCAGGGAGCCGGTCGCTTCTTTTCGGTAGCGGGCAATGAACGGGATCGTGTTGCCTTCATCAATCAGCTTGACGGCGGCGTCTGCCTGAGAAGGTTTGATTTGGAGTTCCTGAGCAAGTGTTGTTATGATATCCATTCTGTCTGTTGCATGCTTTCATGCGCCTTTCTATATATTTGCCGTAACAGCATACATCCAGCATTTAACCATACACGGATGCCGCATCCCTGCTGTCATCGATATTTGGTTCTTTTTGTTCAAATCCATCCGTCAGATCCAGATAAAAATTTACAACGGTCTGTGTTAAATAGGGCTGAATCCATAAAAATCCGATTCCTGCCGAACACATTCCAAGCGCCTGCCACCCAATCAAACTCAGCTGCAGTACAAACCGTCTCTTTCTATTTCCCTTCATCAGCATCCGGGAAGTCCGAAAACCTTCCAGTACTGGCATTTGCGGATGGTCCAGATAAATTGGATAGATCAGCCCGTACGTGAAAATCAGGTACAGTTCGGCAGCTATTGCAGCCAGGATCACTGCAGTTAAAATCCAAGTTCCGGCGGACGAATCCTTTAACAGCAGATAAGCGGCTGCGCCTACAGGCACAAGCGGCACAAGCAGCATAGCGCCCATCAGCAAAGCAGCCAGCAGATATCGGTCTGGCCGGTTACGGAAGACCCACAGCAGATCCTGATAAGAGGTCTTCTGCTTTCGGCCCAGCAAGATATGGATGCGCGTTACATTTACTGTCAGCAGCTGCCCTAATAATCCGATAATCCCTGTGGCCAGCAAATAGATTACCGCCGACGGATTCCATTGCGCGGTCAGTCCGGCAGAGAACGGTGCCAGTAAAACGCCGGGTAAAAACCAGGCTGCCAGCATCGCTGCTATTGGAACCGGATATCTGCCAAGCAGACATGCGCGCGCCAGCCGTTTCAGCTCCTTGGATGGCCGATTCTCTGTAGGATTATGCTGCGTAATCAATATTGGCTCCTTTTAACCGGATGGCGTCCTGGGCTATTTTGTTTTGCTGGTAAGGATTGGATTCATTTGGGTAGGAAATAGATGTACTGGTCGTTCCGCCGGATACATACGATGTTCCGCATTCCGGGCATACTGCGGTATGCAGGGATACACTGCAGGAAACGACCTGTCCGTCTTTTTGCGCCGCTTTCTGGTAAGCGTTTGTTACGTGCTGCTGCTCATGCGCCATAACCGCAGATGCAGACGCTTCCGGCGAAATATGGCCAGGCGCTTTGAATGATACATCAGCTTCATTGGAACCATCCTGGTATTTGCGCTCTTTACATGTCTGGCATTCTTCTGGTGAAGTTTTGTAACCGCCTTTTACTTTTTGATCCTTGTCTGCCCCGTCAGCCTGGCTCCGCGAACTGTTAAATCCGGCAGAATACGAATACGGATTGCAGGAACCGGAAATTCCTCCGATCATCATAAAATACACCTCCAAAAAAGATAAAATCTGTGTTATACTGGTTACAGTCTGCGGCGCGGCCGCTTTGCGCCAGGCCACGAGCTGCAACGTATGATTTTCCATGGAATCCTATGAACCGATTATACCATAATTATTACAGGAATTGGATAAAAAATGAAAAATATTTTCTCAGAAAACAATCAAAAAACAGGACGTTTGATCCGGACAAACCGGACGATAGAAGACGATCTTTTTCTCACCGGACTTCTGACAGCGGCTGGCGCCGTATGCATCAAAGCTGCCATAGTCTTTTTCCCGGCGCTGAAATCACGCTTTCGTCTGCCGCCCTGCCTGTTTCATCTGATCAGCGGCTATTACTGTCCGGGGTGCGGTGGGACAAGAGCTGTCCGGGCGCTTTTACGCGGACAGCTTTCAGAGTCATTGTTCTTTCATCCGTTTGTTGTGTATGCTGCCGCTGTTTATTTTTATTTTATGATTACGCAGATAGTACAATGTGCCAGCCACGGAAAACTTCAAATCGGAATGCGCTATCATAACAGTCTGGTCTGGATCGCCGTATGTCTGATTCTTGGGAATTTTATAGTGAAAAATGTGCCGCACTATTTTTGTGGATGGTCTTTTTAGGAAAAGGCTGGTACTTTTTCCTTTTATAGCGTCCCGGCGCTGCTGTAAGTTTCCAGCATTTCCATATATACATTCCAGAACGCTTCCAGACTGCCATATTGTAAGAGCATCGTTAAAAATGTACCTGCCAGCAGCAGCGCTATCAGAACGATGACTGTAATACTGAAAGACAATGCTGAACGCGCATGCGGCGACATGGTCTGTTCTCCGCCTTTGGACAACAGAGCAAAGGTAATGCCTAATACGCCGCAAATCAATGAGAGATACGTACAACAGATCGTAGATATTGCGATAATGCTCAATACAACCGCTGCCGTCGTCATTGGTACGGAACGCTGGTCTGCCGGTATCCGGCTGTCTTGTCCGTATTGATTTCTATTTCCATCTTCCATCCAAATACCGCTCCTAATGCATAGATTCCCAGATCAAATTGTGGTATGCAATAAAGGTATACTAACATACATTACTTTTTTTTACAATCCATTTTTGGTATTTCCAACGGAAAAGGGGAATTAGAAGTAACCGTTCAGATACCCCATGGAACTGTTGCAGCCAGAAAGTAAGAGCAGGCTCCAAACGGCTGTCTTTCCCCTGTTTAATTGCTGAAATATGATCTCTTTTATTCCGCGTCCCGCAGCTGCTCCACAATACTTCCCTGATTCCACAGCCGGTGCGTTCCGGCGCTGATGCAGGCGGCAAGCGCTATGCAGATTATAGACACGACAGCTGCCGGAAGTACGGTAAAGTGATATTTCATAAACCACATATCCCGGGCCAGTGTTTTTACAAGCGTTACGGATAGGATTCCGCTGCATAGGATGCCTGCAGCTCCTGCAAACAGCGCGTACAGGATGCCTTCGTAGATAATGAGTTTTTGAAGCTGTTTTTTTGTCATGCCGATGCTGCGCATGGATGCAAATTCCCGCTGTCTGGCGATTACGCCTGTTAATATGACATTTACCAGATTCAGAATCCCGATAGCGCCCAGGATCACAGCGACAATGATACCGCTTGAGCTGTATGTGTTTTGCATTTCGTTAAATTCTTCTTCTGCAGTCAGCCTTGTCAGCACCGTCAGTCCGTTTCGAGACGCAAGATCTGTGGCCTGTTCGTTCAGCGAATCGAAGGTTCCGTCTTTTGCATCAAACAGGCAGTGGATCGGCGTGTTCATAGCCGGAAATTTTTCTAAAAAGACGGGTTCTGCGAATACGGCTGATTCATAGCCGCCTTTGCTGTAGCTCATGCACTGGGACTGAGCCAGGCCAGCGATTGCCAGAACGGTATATTCTTTTGCGGTTTTGTTGATTTCCAGTTCGATCAGATCCCCGGCGTGGAATACCTGACTTTCATATTCATATTCTCCGCGGTCATTTAAAAGCCCTGCCATCACGACATAGTTTCCGCTGCACAATTTTTCGTAGTCGATCGCACCTTCTATGATTTTCAGGCTGCTGCATGCCTGTTCATTCATTCCGTACAGCATCATGCTGCGGTCAAATTCAATGATGTTATCCGGTGTTTCTTTTCCGTTGATCCGGGTGACGCTGCCGGTGTCTTCATAGCTGGTTACCTGCTCATCGTCCGGCAGTATGTGACAGTAAATGCGTGCGAATGCTTCTACCCCGTCCAGCTGGCTGAAAAGGTCCGCTGCTTCCTTTGGTATTGTTTTTGTATAATCTTCCTGAGAAGGTTTTAAAAATCCTGCGCTGCGTATTTCAAGATCTGATACGATTTCGCGCCGGACATAAGTTTCCTGGTCCATACTTGCGCTATAATTTAATACACAGTTTAACAGTATGGCGCTGAGTGAGATGGAAAGTATGACAAGCGCTGTTTTTCCTTTGTTCCGTCCCAGGTTTGCGGCTGCCATGGATGCAAGACGGTGTGCGGATTGTCCGCCTTTTTTGTTCTTTTTTCTGCCTGTGGAAGATCCGTGGAATTTTAATGCTTCTACCGGAGAGATTTTCCCGGCAATCCGGCCTGGCCTGGAGCAGCTGATCCTTACCGTTACGAAGGTAAATATCCCGGACAATACCCAGATCCATACCGATGGAAAGACAAAAGAGGTATCCTGAAACGAGGTGTTTGCCATAATCAGCGGCAGCAGTGCGTTTCCGAGCAGCCATCCGAAAACCAGCCCGAACGGAATCCCGGCAATGGAGAGCAGCATGCCCTGGCGTACGATCATATACCGGATCTGCTTCGGGGAAGTTCCGACCGTTTTTAATTGTCCATACAGACGGATATCTTTCTCAATAGAGATTTTGAAAATATTATAAATAATCAAGTACCCGGCGGTTAGGATCAGCAGCGCGCCAATACCTGCCATGATATAAGAGTCCGAGGAGTTTTGTGCTGAGATATTATAAACCGGGTTGACATGGTGGATGATAAATCCGTCTTCTCCGCGTTCCGCGTCCGGGTCATATCCCATCCGTTCTACCAGCCGATCCAGCTGTTTCTCTACATTTTTTTCATCTGCAAAATTTCCTCTGACGTCGTACATGGAGTCTTTCATGGAGGCATAGATACCGTCGTAAGATGCAATTGCCTGATCTGCGAACGATTTGGAAACAAGCAGAGACGTGCGCTGCTCATATTTCATGCCCTGGAAGAATCCGCAGACTGTCATCTGTTTTTCCAGCTGCTTTGTTCCGGCTGTGTACTGGAGCGTAAATGTGACTCCGGTCTGTTTCGGAAGGCCCAGCAGGCGGAGGACTTCGGTATCGCATGCGATCTCATTTTCTGCCTGTGGATAATGTCCTTCTTCCAGTTCCATAAAGCTGTATTTTGCCGACGTCTCATCTACCCAGCCGGCAACTGCCTGCATATGGCTGAACTGTGGATTCGTTACATTCACGGCATAGCGTTCGATTGCAGATACGACAAATTCCGGTGCAGATGCAAACCGCTGTGCTTCTTCGGCAGTCAGATTTTTGATCGATACCATAAGTTTCGTACCCGCCTGACGCAGTCTCTGGTTTTTTTCAGTGATCTGCGCGCCTTCCAGCACAGTTGTCAATGCCATAAACAAAACAGCTGTCAGTATAATCGCCAGTACAGCGACTGCGTTACGTCTTTTGTTCGCTTTCAGGCAGTTGGCGGAAAGTGTTTTGATAAAATTCCGGTTGTTGTTTTTGATTAAATTCATAGGAAGGCTCCTTATCTTTCTTACAATTTTTTATGATCTGGTGATACAATTTTTCCGTCTTCTATGCGTATCATCCGGTCGGCGATCTGAGCCAGCTGCGGATTATGTGTAATCATGACCAGTGTCTGCCCAAACTGCGTACTTGTCATTTTCAAAAGCTGCATGACTTCGATGGAAGTTTTGGAATCCAGGTTTCCGGTTGGTTCATCTGCCAGGATAATTGCTGGCTTTCCTGCCAGCGCTCTGGCAATGGCGACCCGCTGCTGCTGGCCGCCGGAGAGGTTATTTGGAAGGTTATAAAGCTTTTCCTCGAGGTGCAGCATATGAATAATCCGGTTGGTGTATTCCTGATCTACTTTGTTGCCGTCCAGCTCCACCGGCAGCACGATATTCTGATAGACATTTAAAATCGGCACCAGGTTATAGTTCTGAAATACAAATCCGATATTTCTCCTGCGGAATACCGTAAGCTGTTCGTCGTTCATCTTCGCGATTTCCCTGCCTCTGATACGGACGCTTCCCGAAGAAGGCACATCCAGACCGCCCAGCATATTTAAAAGCGTGGATTTCCCGCTGCCGCTTGTGCCTATAATTGAGATAAATTCTCCTTGCTTTGCGGCAATGCTGATGCCGTCCAGTGCTTTTGTGATATTTGGCTCTGTGCCGTAATATTTTTTTAAATTTTCTGTCTGCAAAATGTAATCCATGTTCGTTCCCGCCTTTCAATGGGTGATTTTTATTTGATGAAATAAGAATAAAAAAAGATTATCACAAACTGTTCTCAGAAAGGTAACAGATTTGTGATAATTTTTGATATGCGAAAACAGGCCGGAAGCTGGTTGTACAATGCAGCAGTTCAGATCTCTCTTTGAATGGGTATTACAAATTATATAAAAAGAGATTTTGTTTCAGTAAGTTGACCTGTGTGACCGGAAATACTATAATAGAACTGGAAATAGATATTTCAAAATCGATGATGGGAAATGAATGGCAGGAGTGCGATGAAAAAGATATTGCTGATTGAAGACGACAGAGACTTAAATGCCGGACTAAGTTATGATTTGGAAATGGAACGTTACAAAGTGTACACGGCTTTTACTTTGAGCGAAGGTATCCAGCTGCTGGCGCAGGAACCTGTAGATCTGATTCTATTGGATGGAAACCTGCCGGACGGCGATGGGTTTGATTTTTGCAGAGCGGTAAAAGCAGAGCAGGATATTCCGGTTATATTTCTGACGGCAAGGGATTTGGATCAGGATGAAATGCGCGGGTTTGACTGCGGAGCGGATGACTATATTACCAAGCCTTTTAAAATGCCGATTCTCCATCGCAGAATTCAGGCGGCTTTGCGCAAATCCGGGGTGAAAGAAACAGACAGCCGCTATGATGACGGATACTTAAGGATTGATTTTGACAGCCTGACGGCTGCGCGGGACGGCGAAGCGCTTGCCTTGACGCCTACGGAATATAAGATTCTGCGGCTGCTGACGGCAAATGCGGACAAAGTAATGACTAAGCGGCTGCTTTTGGAAAAAATATGGGATAACAGCGGGAATTTTGTAGATGAACATGCGGTCGCGGTGAACATTAACCGTCTGCGGAAAAAGCTGGAATCCGACCAGCACGCTTATATTAAAACATTGTACGGAATGGGGTATCAGTGGAACGGCAGACAACAATAAAAGATCCGAAAGCGCAAAGGAAGGAATGATGGAAGAATGGAAAAAGTGTTGTTAATCGTCTCTGTAATACTCTTTATGATCAGCGCTGGCATTGCGGTATCTGTCAGAAACAACCTGGTGTATTATACGAACAGCTTTATGGACAGCCTGGATGCTATGCTGGCTGGAAAGAGCAGCGTTGATTTTGCGATCAGCCGGGAAACGCTGCTTGGCAAATTGCAGATGAAAATGTGCCAGCTTCAGAATGTCATTGAACAGAAATCAGAAGAAAATCTGCATCAGAAAGAACTTTTGGAATCTATGATCTCGGATGTTTCCCATCAGGTAAAAACCCCGATTGCCAGCCTTCGGATGTATCACAGCCTTTTGGAGCGGGACGGACTTTCAGATGAACGGCGGGAGGAATTTTTATATGCTGCGGAACGCCAGACGGATAAGCTGGAATTTTTTATGAACAGTATGATTCGTATGTCCCGGCTGGAAACGGGTATTGTAAAAGTGCATCCGGTTAAAAATTCCGTATATGAATTACTGGCCCAGGCAGTGTGCGATGTGGCTTTAAAGGCAGAGGAAAAAGGCATCAGGATTACCGTAGATTGCTCTGATGATCTGGCAGCGTATTTCGACCAGAAGTGGACAGTAGAGGCAGTTTTTAATCTTTTGGATAACGGGGTAAAATATACGCAGGCTGGCGGTAGGCTGGAAATCGGAGCTGGAAAAACGGACTTTTTTGTAAGCATCCGGATCAGGGATAATGGAAGGGGAATTGCGGAAGAGCGGATTCCGAAAATTTTCCAGCGCTTTTACCGGGAACCGGAACTGGCGGATACGGAAGGCGTGGGGCTGGGGCTGTATCTGGCGCGGGAAATTGTGATGAAGCAGAATGGATTTTTGGAAGTGCGGTCTGAACCGGGAGTGGGGACAGAAGTATGTGTGAATCTGCCTATGGAAGAAGCGATTTCGTGTTCCATCCGGGATTTTTATTTGACGCCGGATGAAAAGAATAAATAACCGTATCTTAGATCTTTGTTTGGTTTTTATAACTAAACACAAATAAAAATCGATGTGTTTTTTGGATGGATACGTTTTTGTGTGTTAGGATGTTTTGTTAGGAGGACAGACAGCATGGATTTGGAAACACTTTGTAATAAAATTAATTTGCAGCCTGCAGTCAAAAGCAGAGTATTTGCTTTTGCGAAAGAGTTTGACTTTCAGACAGTGCAACAGCAGCTAAAAGGTTTTTTAGACTACACATATATGGAAACAGCGCGATCAGAGCTGGTAAAGATGCTTGGCGAGGACAAAGACCGGATCAGGGTTTTGGCGTGTATGCTGAAAGCGTCTGCAGATATCTGGGAGATTTATCAGCAGAAAGGGATATGCGACGAAATTTATGTGTCTACGATGAAGTGTTATCCCCGTTTTATCAGTGAAACGTACCAAAGGACAGGCAGGATGGATTTTGACAGGGACTGGTGGACGGTTCGTCAGGCAGGATGCCATTTATTTCGGATTGGTGAATTGGAATATGAAGTAAAACAAAAGGACATGGAGGTCAGTATCGGGCTGCATATTCCTTCGGATGCGGATCTTACACGAGCTGCAGTTGACCAGTCATTGGAAAGCGCGAAGGAATTTTTCCATTCCTATAGTCCTAAAACAGCAAATGCGCCATATTACTGCCATAGCTGGCTCTTAGACGGCCAGCTGCGAGGAATGCTGTCAGATACATCCAATATTATAGACTTTCAAAAACGTTTTGAGATCGCGGATGAAGGGGAAGACAGCATGGGATTTATGGAATGGGTATATCATAGGAGTGTATCGGATGCGGGTGATTTGGACAGTCTGCCGGAAGATACTTCCTTACAGAGAAATATGAAAAAACATCTTCTCGCAGGCGGAGGAATTAGAAGTGCTTACGGAAAATTAATTTAATATTTTGGCTCGAAAAAGATAAAAAAGAAATTTTTTATCTTTTTTTAGTTTATATTGACAATCGTATGATTAACTGATAGAATAAAATCAAATAAACGTAGTTTGTATCAAACAGAAAGGAGCGCTTATGACACAAACAAAAACAAACGTAAAATTTATTGTTACCCATCTTGCGGCGATCTTATTTGCAGCCCTGTTTCTGACGGTGATCCATCCGCTTGCTGCAAATGCGGCTGCCAACGGTTTTCGGGCAGACGGGACAACCATTAAGGATGCAAATGGAAACTCATTTGTTATGAGAGGGATCAATGTGCCGCATGCATGGTTTCCGTCGCAGACGGAGACGGCGATCCGGGCAATTGCAAAAACCGGATCAAACACGGTACGCGTTGTTGTAGCAGATGGAGAGACTTACACAGAGACAACGTACCAGGAACTGGTAAATATTATTGAATGGTGCAGGCAGAACACCCTGATCTGTGTTCTGGACGTGCATGACGCAACCGGAAGCGACAGCGAGGCGTCTTTGCTTCGGGCGGCGGATTACTGGATCAAAATGAAAAATGCGCTGATTGGCAATGAAAAGTATGTGATTGTAAATATCGCAAACGAATGGTATGGCACCTGGGACGGAGCAAAGTGGGCGCAAGGTTATCAGAAAGCAATCCCACGTCTTCGCAGCGCAGGTATTTCCAATATGCTGATGGTGGACTGCGCCGGCTGGGGCCAGTATCCGGATTCTATCCGCGATTATGGAAGGTCTGTATTTGAGGCAGATCGGGACAGAAATACGGTTTTTTCCATACATATGTATGAATATGCAGGCGCTACCCCGGAGGTTGTCAGACAGAATATTGACAATGCGCTTGGCATTGGCGTTCCGGTTGTAATCGGTGAATTTGCGCAGCAGCATACCAACGGGGATGTGGCGGAGGATACCATTATGGAATACTGCCGTGAGAAAAATGTCGGTTCTCTTGGATGGTCGTGGTATGGAAATAATGAGCATTATGCGTATCTGGATATTGCAACAGACTGGAGCGGGACTAGCTATACGGACTGGGGCAATCGTCTGATCAATGGTCCGAACGGAATCCGTCAGACTTCCAAGATCTGTACAGTTTATGATACAGTAATTTCTCTTTTCTGGGGAGAGGTTACGGCTCAGCCGTGGAAGCAGGCGATTACGGTTCCAATGGCAAAAAATGGCGGCAGTTTCCGTGCGGATGAGATTACGCCTGGAGGATATTTTTATGTGGAATACAGCGGGACGCAGACAGTACCAGAACTGATTTTCCAGAGCTGGTCAGATGGTGACCGCTGGGTAGTGATTCCGGCCAGTGAGACGGGGACGGCGAATGGACATTATTTTGCCAAATATTCTTATGAGAACTGCATCCGGGCATTTGGGGCAGACCGACTTGCGCAGACGCTGGATCAGATCCTTGTCGGGGCGGCTGCGGAAGCGGCAACTTTTTATTCGGTGTGTTATTGCAGCCGTTAAGTGTATATCAGTTTTAGAAATGTGCTAATATCGTTGTGTGATAGAGAGATTTTTGGGGATGTCTGAGGTTTTTAGTTTCTGACATCCCCTTCTTTTTACAGGTATTTTTAGTGAAATCTATAGCATTGCGAGAATTTCTGTTAGGTTATCTTGTCTGTTTTCCATACTGTTCCAAATATGATTTTGCGCTGCTTAATGGCAGTCCGATAATTTTATCCTGCAGTTTATTTATAATTTCTGAATCAGCAAGACCAACTTCCCTCCCCATTTCAATAATTGTCCGAATTTTAATCTTATCAGATTCCGTCTCGATTACCATTCCACCCATAAGATCCACCAGCCTTTCTTCATTTCTATTTCCATTTGTAATATGTGTAAGGATCGTATTTACAAATCCTTTCAGGTCTATGAGCTCATCATCCGACAATTCATTTGCCTGATGCAGCTGTATCATCTCATCCCGAAAATACGTTCGACAGATCTGAATCATAATCCACCTCTGTTTTGGTATATAGTATAGAAATTCGCCATTATTATAGCAGATTTTTGAAGACTTGGCCAAAAAGGCTTAGTGAAGGCTATGAAAAATATTGTTGTGGAGCGTCAAAAGATATGTTATAATTCCAAAAGAGTAATCGTGTTACAAGGTGGTAACCTCCCTAACTTGAAAAAGAAGGGAGGTAGTGCAGATGGATACATATGAAGTATTAAGCCTGTTACTCTTGGGCGGTAATTTCCTGATTGCGCTGCTTGTCTACATAGATAGGAACAACAAGCGAAAATAAATAAGCCTACCTTGTACTTTGCCGAGCCGAGGTAGGTTTATTTTATAAACCAATATTTGAGGAGGTAAACCACTTTGTGGGCGGTTGCTCCTTTTATGTCTATAATATAGCATATCTTAGTTTGGATTGCAATAGCCTTTTTTGTCTGTTTATGTGTTTGGCGTTATTCTTTTACGAAACTGGCTACATATCAACCTTGCACGAGATGAAAGCATTCTTTACTATGGTTCGTGAGTTATTCCCTGAAATTGATACGTTGATCAGAAGCGAAAGGCACGACGCAGACAGGGAAACCGCAGAAAGGTTGATAAAAAAAGGAAAAATGACTCTTGAGGATATTGCGGAATGTGTTCCGTCATTGTCTTTCGATGAATTGAGAGAACTCGAAGCTGAGGTTATGCAGTTAGCATAGTCAGCAATACAATTTAATATCAAAATAACAGCATAAAGGCGTATGGAACCGTAAAATTGTAAACCATGCGTCTTTTTTGCATCTAAAATAAGAAGAACCTGAATCATCCATAGTCTGAAACACAACATTTCTGTATAAAATGTTATCTTTAAGTATTCTATACTAAAATGACGCACTTTGCAACACCAATGAAAAAATTGGAAGAATTGCTGTTGTTTTTCGTTTGATATCGTCTGAATATAGTAAAATTCCACATAAAAATCCAAAAAACGGAAAATAAATACAAATGTGGATATTCGTTTATGTATCATGGAGAAAAAGTGATTCTGCTGCCCGTGAAATGGTGCAGAATGACTTTTTCTTTATTTTATGCGGCTTTGCGGCATTGTAATGTTCGGTCTTATGCATAACATTTTATACAGAAATGTTATGTTTTTCATAGATAGCTGTGCAGTTCAACATGGAACGCTGTATGTACTGCAGATTCCAGAAATGGGTATTTATTCAGGAAGAGAGCCAACGGTTCTGATCTATAGATGGCCCGCAGGATGGAGGAGATTATGAAAGAACTGGATTATTCAAAAATGGGTATGCGGATACGCCAGATCCGAAAGGCAAAAGGCTGGTCACAGGATGACCTGGCGAAAAAGTGCGGCATCAGCATGTCATTTTTAGGACATATTGAACGAGGAACAAGGATTATGAGCCTGGATACTTTTACAGCGCTCTGTGGGGCGCTTGGTGCAGGGGCGGATGAATTGCTGTTTGGAATCGCATATCCAAGTGACGCATTGGCGGGGCTTTGGCAGGCGCAGGAGAGACAGGCGGATGTAACAACGGGCCGCGCAGCGGATGGGCGGAGCGCTGACAGCTATTCGATGTATGTCAGAATTATGAAATCTGTCGCTGAGATTATGAATGAGGCGTAAGAGACAGTGATGGAGAGGCAGAAAGTGTTGATGGCAGCATCGGTGGCTTCTATGATTGACCAGTTTAATCTGCCGAATATCCGGCTGATGCAGGAACTGGGATATGAGGTGCATGTAGCATGCAATTTTATAGATGGAAATACGTGTGATGCCGGGCGGATTTGGAAGCTGCAAGAGATTTTGCGGGATCTGGGAGTCAGGATGCATCAGTGGGATTGTCCGAGAAGCATCCGTCCATTTGGAAAGTGCCTGACTGCCTGGCGGCAGCTGCGCAGCCTGACCAGGCGGCTGCAGTTTGCATGGATACACTGTCATTCGCCGATTGGCGGGGCGCTTGCCAGGCTGGCAGTACACGCGCAGGGGATTCCGGTTATTTATACGGCGCATGGATTTCATTTTTACAAAGGGGCGCCGTTGTGGAATTGGCTGATTTATTATCCGGCGGAGAAGCTGCTGGCAAATTGGACGGATATTCTGGTTACGGTCAATCGGGAAGATTACCAGCTGGCAAGAGGCAGTTTGCGGGCGAAACGTGTGGCTTATATACCAGGAGTCGGGGTCGATACCAGAAAATTTGCGGCTGCAGTGCCAGGAGGATGCAGCTGTGCATACGCGTGTGCGGCCGTTCCAAAGGATGCAAGAGGTTATTTTTTAAAGCGGTTCTGTCTGCCGCATGATGCACGGGTGCTTTTATCCGTAGGGGAACTGAATCCTGGAAAGAACCATCGTATGGCGATAGCCGCGCTGGCCGCGCTGCCGCAAAAGGATGTGTATTATCTGATTTGCGGACAAGGAGAGCTGCGGGAGGAACTGCAGGCATACGCAGACCGTTTGGGAGTCGGGGAACGTATCCGCCTGCCGGGATTTTGCGGGGATATGCCGTGGATTTACCAGTATGCGGATATTTTTGTATGTACGTCTGTCCGGGAAGGGATGCCGGTGGCATTGATGGAAGCGATGGCTGCGGGACTGCCTTGTGT
>VSNY01000039.1 GCA_009774535.1 Lachnospiraceae bacterium | reverse complement strand
CCGGTAAATAATGTTTATGGGTAAGAACGCAATGTTATATTATGCTATAAAATATAACAAAAAATTTATATAAAAAAGTAGGTGTCATAAGGCCTGTGATGTTTTTTAAAATATGAAACTACCATCACAGGTTGTCATCTGATGCATGTGTTTTTTTAGTCTTGAAAATAATTGATGTTTTGATATAATATATTTATAGAAAGAAGGTGTTTTGATGAAAAATTATTATAGTACAGTAGATAATGTTGTGCTTACTTTTTCAGACATAGAAGAAAATAACGGTTTTGAAGAGATAACTGTTCTTTTTGAGCGTTCTAATGATCATGGTTTTGATTTTGCTGAGGGGAAATTGCCTAATAATATGTTTTATAAAACCTATGGTTTTTCAGAAGATGAATTATTGGAGCTTGAAAGGTATTTAAGGAATAATAATTTCTTGATCTGGGAAATAGCAAGAGAAAAAGAAGGTGTTATAGTTGCCTAAACCATTACTTGATTTTATGGGATATGCTTTTTATTTTTGGTCAAATGAGAATGGGGAGCCGATTCACATTCATGTTTCTAAAGGAAAACAGACAGAAAATGCAACAAAATTTTGGATAAAAAGAGATGAAATAGAATTAGTTCATAATAAAAGCAATATACCAGGTAACGATTTAAAAAAGATACAAAAATATCTGTGGGCTAATCGTGATACTATTATTGCTAGATGGTATCAACATTTTGGAATGTAGGAGACAGGAGAGATATCACCAGTAAGAAAAGCTGCACAGAGGGCTACAGCAAAATAGAAAATTATGACAATGTTTCTATCATGCTGCCCAAAAGGACTAAAGTAAAAATAAAGAAACGGGAGAAAACGTAAACAGCTTCATTAATGAAACTGTAGTGGAAAAGTTTGAGCGAGATGAAAAATAGGTTCATCTCGTTTTTTGTTTTTGCAAATATATATAATGCATAAATAATGATCTTAACAAGTTAAGAGGCATATAAATAAAACAACTTGTTAATCTATTAATAGGGTTTACGAATCCGAATAGCCGTATGGTATGTTTATAAATTATACGATCTTGATAACATAGCTTCCCAACTACCTGAATCCGATCGGACGGAATGAGATAGAAAACGTAAAAGACTAATCGAAGTAATAAAATTAATAATCTTTAAAAAGCTTTATTTATATAATGCAGTTCTTTATAATTTCTAAAATAGAAAAACACAATAGATGATTGACTAAAAGTTTTTATAATGATTTATTGAAATTTTTGAAATATAGTCATTTACTATCTGCTTTTACCCCTCTTTTGAGATTTTTCATCTGTCTTGTTGTGATGAACTGATAGTTTGTCCTGAGCTGTCTGATTATTAAGAAATCGTCTGAAATGGTTTATTTTAATTTATAATGGTGTGAATTCGTGTCCTTTTACATGACAAAATGAATGTTATTCTATATGATCTGGATGGATATTTGTCTATTGTATTATAATGAAATCGAGGTGATTTAATTAATTTTAATTAAGGGAATTAGTTCTTTTGCGATTGCACGCTCAAAGGAAATTGTGGAAGGAGTGACACTGGACGATTTAGACGATCAAACTGTGAGACGGACGAGGAAATTATTTTCAAAACGGCAGAGTGACCGCAAAAAAGCACAGGAAATTTTAAAGAAGTTGTTAGGTACAGAAGTTTTGAATAAAATAGGTATCGCAATAAAGGGAACATTACAAGAACGCCTCTGCTTCATTTGGGAAAAAGCGAATCCAATTATTTTTTTGATGGATTTATACCGAGAATAACATGGACACTTCATAATGCGATCATCAAGTTAAGACATATGAACATTTTGGTATACAGTTACTGTTAGCCGTTGATAAAGTTTATTCCAGAATCAGAAACGTCAAACGCCGTTATATAGTAGGACAACAAATTTTGAAGGTGGCAAATACTGTAGGACAGAAAGCAGATTAAATTCGGAACAAGAGATTGGATGATGATATATGCAAATAGTTGATTGTAAAGGCATTGGATAAGATGGGAGAAGCAAGCAAACAGGATTTAATGGAGATATTGGAAAAGTTTTGCCGGAGGTGTTAAGAGAAAATCAAAAGTCAAAGAAAGTATTTATCTTTTGCAGGTAATGAAAAAATATGGTATTATTGCGTCGTGGGCGACATATCGGTATGCAAAATGGTATTTAAATGATACTTTTCTGGCGAGATAATGGAAACTTGAATTGAGTAGAACTAAGGATCTATACTAAAAGCATATCAAATCAAGCAAAAACAATATACTTGGATTTGATATGCTTAATTTAAGTGATAAACATAGAAAATAATATTTTCTTACTTAATGAGGACATTCGTAAAACGTAGTAGTTGCATAGGTTCCTAAGATTACTGTATCACCACATCTTGAACACCTTTCGGCCGAATAAACAACGACTGTACAACTACCATCACGATTTTTATCATGGTGTGAAACACTTGCAGGTACCCAATTGTGATTACAACCAGAAAAATATGGTTTTACTATGTCAAATACGACACCGTTTTCATCAATACAATATGTATCACCTTTAGAAAAATCTAAATTATCTAATATAGAAGATAATTTAGTTTCAGAAAGATGCTCGGATACAGATAATGGTTTATTATAGTTATCAGAAGATAACGTATTTACATCATACATATCAATAGAATTGAATTCGACAGCCTGATCTTTACTAGCCAATGCAGCTGGCATACTATAAGCCATCGCAGGAACTGCTGATAATGTAAAAATAAAAGCTGACATAATTGCTGTAGCAACTATTTTAAAAGGTTTGTGTTTATAAAGATTATTTTTTTTCATAATATAAATCCTTTCTTCCATAAATTTCATACTATTTAACTTAAGGCCTATACCCTTCACTGGCATATTTGGAATGTTGGAAGATATTTCCATCAGATTTAGAATGGAAAGTCCATATGCTTTTCGGTCATCTTTGGAAGCACCATCACAGGCGCATGCATCTGCATACAATTCATCATAACCAGCCAGTCTTGGCAGTAAAAAGTACAATACAGGGTTGCACCAGAAAATAATACTTAAAATCAATGATATACGTCGAACTAGTAAATCCTTGTGCAAAATATGCGCAAGCTCATGTTTAATTGTCATATAATATACCTGTTTAGGAACATCCCAATGAGCAGGCAAATATAATTTAGGACGATATATACCACTAACATGAGGAACAATTATACCCTCAACAACATATACGCGGGGCTTCTTTTTCATGTTTAATTCTTTTTGCGCAGCTTTTATCATATGATCTATTTCTAAAGAACTACATTCCATTTCATTATTAAAAAACAAACTGAAAAAACTGTGAAAATGATGAAGCCTATTTTCATGGTATAAATTTTTGATCACCAAAAAAACACATACGGTAATCCAGATAAATATCCATAGTATTTCAATTAGTTTCGGCTTAGGGAACATAAAACAGGTATCGTTTATAAAATGAACTGTAATATGCGAACCATTATATTGGAATGGATCTAAAGGTGTTACAATTGCAATATTGTTAAAATATCTGCGCAGATAATAAAAAAATGCCGGAAACGGGATTATAAATAGCAATAAATTAATGCGAAAGAGAAATACCCTGTATCCTGGCGGCAGATGTTTTTTCTTAAAAGGAAGCAGTATTGCATGAATAATAAAAAATAAGCTTCCCATCGTATTCATGAAAAACAGCAAGCGCAACATAATTCGTGATCTCCGTTCTTAAACTGTCTAACTTTATCTTTTGGGTGAATATATTCCATTTTCCATAGGGAAAGGTGTAGATGTTGTGATTAAAATAACATATTGATATAATTTAAAACTTCTAAAAATCTGTAATCACACAGAAATTTATAGTTTGTATCCGGTTAATTCCGGAAAAACCGCATTTGAAATAATTACGGTTTATTTCTCAATGAAACAGTAGGAAAACTGGTTCGACAAACTTAACGGGTTCTATTGCCTTTGCAGACTACTTATCATTGAAAAATTGAAAATAATCCTAAGCTTCTGCGTACCTCCTTTTTCTTCATATTAAACAGAACTCTCTTTATTTAAATTGTAACATAAATAAAAAGAACTGTTCTCTGTAGCGTACTACAAATCAATAAGAAAGTCAAGCACTTTTCACAGCTAATATGTATCATAATATTATAGTACATTATTGACGTAGTTGCTGGTTGGTTTGTTTTTTTTAAAAATTATTTTTTCTACTTGTATTGTCAGTGGGTCCATGTTATACTAAATGCGACCGATAGATATGATCTCATAAATCCTGTTATATAACAGAACAAGTTCCGTAATTTAATTCTAAGTGGCGCACGGCGACTTTCTGCCACACGATTCACATAAACTCAATCGTATTTTGACGATCTGATAAATTTTGCTACACGCATAGAAAGGACTTGAATCTGACTATGGCGTGTAGCAACAAACGATTGCGGCAGTAGAACTTAGACTTGACATTTTTTCGATATTTCGTATAGTGTAAAGGATGGCTAACGGTGGCCGGATTGCTGAAATTTGACTGGTGTTTATAGTGAGAAAGGAGATATTTTAATATGGAAAAAATAACAAGCTTTACCATTGATCATTTAAAGCTGCAGCCGGGTATTTATGTATCCAGAAAAGATCCGGTAGGAGACAGCGTTGTTACAACTTTTGACCTGCGCATGACTTCTCCGAATGAGGAACCGGTGATGAATACAGCAGAAGTACATACCATTGAGCATCTGGCGGCTACTTATCTGCGTAATGATCCGCAATATAAAGATCGCGTGTTGTATTTTGGACCAATGGGCTGCCGCACGGGATTTTATCTGCTGCTGGCGGGTGATTATGAATCCAAAGATATTGTCGGGCTGGTGACAGCGCTGTTTGAATTTATTCGTGATTATAAGGACGAGATTCCTGGGGCGAGTCCGAAAGATTGTGGCAATTACCTGGATATGAATCTGGGCATGGCGAATTATCTTGCGACAAAATATCTGGATCAGGTGTTATATCAGATCGATGATGCGCGCCTGATTTATCCGCAGTAAGATGCAGGCAGAGAGGAGATTGGAATGAAATTAGGAATTATCGGAGCAATGGAAACAGAGGTAGCGGCATTAAAAGAGGCGATGGAAACGAAACGTGTCGTTACCAAGGCGGGGATGAATTTTTATGAAGGCACACTGCAGGGAACGCCGGCAGTTGTTGTGCAGTGCGGGATCGGCAAAGTAAATGCCGCGATGTGCGTCCAGATACTGGCGGATTTATTCCAGGTGACCCATGTATTAAATACGGGTGTAGCAGGTTCTTTGAATGCGGATCTGGATATCGGGGATATTCTGGTGTCAGAAAAAGCGATCCAGCATGATGTGGATGTTTCAGCATTAGGTTATCAGCTGGGGAAGATCCCGGGATTTGAAACCAGGGAGTTTTTGGCAGATCCAATCATGGCGGATGCGGTTATAGACGCATGTAGGAAGGCAAATCCGGACGTTCATATTATAAAAGGCTGTGTCGTCAGCGGGGACCAGTTTATTTCGGATGGAAAGGTAAAAGAGCGCCTGATCTGTGAATTCCATGGGGACTGCGCGGAAATGGAAGGGGCGTCGATTGCACAGGCGGCTGTATTGAACGGGATTCCGTTCTTAGTAGTGCGCGCAATTTCAGATAAAGCAGATGGTTCTGCAGAGATGGATTATCCGACGTTTGAGGATCAGGCAGCGGCGCACTGTGCAGGTATGGTTATGGAGTTTGTAGAATCATTCCCGTCCGCGGAAAAAGAACAGATTTGAATCAAAAGCGAATGGGAGGTGTATTATGGCAAAGAACATAAGTAAAGATATGACGCAGGGACCTCCCTTAAAACTGATTCTGGCATTTTTTGTACCCTTGATGATGGGGATGCTGTTTCAGCAGTTTTACAGTATGATGGATACGATTATTGTAGGAAAGTTTCTGGGAGTACATGCACTGGCAGCGGTTGGTTCTACGGGGTCCATTAATTTTATGATTATCGGATTCTGTATGGGGATCTGCAACGGCTTTGCTATTCCGGTGGCACAGCAGTTTGGCGCTAAAAATTATCATTATCTGCGCAAGTATGTAGCGAACGGAGTCTGGCTTGCGATTGTTTTTGCTGCAGCAATGACGGTAGCGGTCTGCCTGCTTTGTAAAAATATTTTGCTTTGGATGCATACGCCGCAGGATATTCTGCAGGGCGCTTACGATTATATCTTTGTAATATTTTTAGGCATTCCGGTTATTTATCTCTACAATTTTTTATCAGGAGTGATTCGTTCCCTTGGTGACAGTAAAAGCCCGCTGATGTTTCTGATTATTTCGTCTTTGCTGAATATTGGACTGGATCTGGCGCTGATCCTGATTTTTCACATGGGCATTGCAGGGGCCGCATGGGCAACGGTGATCTCACAGGGCATATCAGGTGTTTTGTGCCTGGTCTATATGCGGAAGAAATACGAAGTGCTGAAACTCTCGCAGGAAGAATGGCAGGTTGATAAAGAATGCATCGTCATTCTGTGCAATATGGGAATTCCAATGGGGCTGCAGTATTCTATTACGGCGATTGGCAGCGTAATCTTACAGATATCTGTAAATACACTTGGTTCTATGGCGGTTGCTGCTGTAACGGCAGCGAATAAAGTCGGCATGTTTTTTTGCTGTCCGTTAGACGCCATGGGATCTACGATGTCGACTTATGCAGGACAGAACTTGGGGGCTGGCGAGTTAAAGCGTGTTACAAAAGGCGTGTTGTCTTGCTGTATTCTGGGACTTGTTTATTCAGCGCTGGCATTTCTTGTTTTATTTTTCTTTGGCCGGAACATTTCCTTGCTGTTTTTGGATGCAGACGAGACGGGGCTGCTGGATAACGTAAGGCTGTATCTGCTTGTGGGCAGTTCCTTTTATTTTCCGCTGGCACTCGTTAATATTTTGCGATTTACGATTCAGGGTCTTGGATTCAGCAAGCTGGCTATTGTGGCAGGAGTCTGTGAAATGGTGGCGCGTGCTGTTGTCGGGACGTTTATTGTACCTGCATTTGGTTTTCTTGGAGCCTGTTTTGCAAGTCCGGTGGCATGGATTTGTGCGGACTTTTTCTTAATCCCTGCGCTTGTCTGCGTTATGAAGTCGCTGCAGCGAAAAAAAGAGGCCGGAAATGTGCAGGCAGCTTAAGAAAACAGGAGCGGCAGCCGATATAAATATTAATCAGGATACACCTGACATGCAAACGGAATTGCATAATCATGACTGAAGCCAGCCATGAAAGAATACCAGTAAATGGAAACCGGCAGGTTTCACATCATACGGACATGGAGGGAATTAAAATGAGTGAATTTGGAGTAAACATTAACTCAACCGCTGCTGCTTATGTAAACACATATAGCGGCACAACAAAGGCAGACAGCAAAGCCGAAGAAAAAAAGGAGCAGGACAAAGCCAACTCCACAGGCGCGGTTTATGAGAAAGATTCTTCTGACAAACCGTCAAAAGCAACATATTCCATTAATAAAATGAGCGCTGAACAGCGTGCCTCTATTGTAAAACAGATGCAGGCAGATCAGGAGAACAGGCAGAACCAGCTCGTTAGTATCGTGAATAAGATGTTGACCGGGCAGGCAAAGAAATTTACAGAAGCAAATGATGATTTCTGGAGTACAATGGCAAAAGGCGGCTTTTCGGTAGATGCCGCAGCAAAGGCAAAAGCGCAGGAACTCATTTCAGAAGACGGCTACTATGGCGTTAAGCAGACTTCGCAGAGAATCTTCGACTTTGCAAGCGCATTGGCAGGGGATGATGTGGAAAAAATGAAAGAAATGCAGGCAGCATTTGAAAAAGGATATAAACAGGCTACCAAGTCCTGGGGAAAAGAGCTGCCAGGTATTTCTCAGGATACACACAAAGCCGTTACAGATCTGTTTAATGACTATTACGATTCTAAGAAAGTAATTACAGAGCAGGAATAAGGTAATGGGAAGCTCCTTGTGCCAAGCAGCACTATGGCGGGGCGGCAGCTTAGACAGGCTGCGGAAGAATTGAAACAGAACACTGTCGTGCAGCGGTAAGCTGCAGGACAGTGTTTTTGCGTTTAGAACAAAGAATAGCGGTTTTTTCTTGACAGAAAGACAACAAAGTGTTATCTTAAGTTAAGATAACACTTTGTTGTCTTAGAGAGTGACGAAGAAAGGAGGAAAACAATGCGGCAGGCGTCTGATTCTGAATTGGAATTAATGAAAGTGATCTGGGACAACGGAGGCAGTGCGTTATATACACAGATCACAGCATTACTTGCAGAAAAGGGAATATTTTGGACCAAAAATACGATTATTACCCTGCTTTCCAGGCTGATTGAAAAGAAACTGCTAAAAACGAGTAAAATTGGACACCGGAATCAATACATAGTCCTTGTGTCCGCGGAGGAGTATCAGGGGATACAGACAGAAAGCTTTCTGGACAAGATTTATGAAGGAAATGCAAAGGGACTTGTTACCACGCTGATTCAAAAGGAGCTGCTCTCGGCAAAGGACTACGAAGAGTTAAAAAAATTCTGGCAGGGCGGTGGTATGGATGAATAAAATACTTATAACTTACGCATCTGTTTCGGTATCTGCGGCGCTGCTGACAAGTATTCTGCTGTTATTGCGGCCGCTGTACAGACATTTATTCAGCAAATGCTGGCAGTATTATATCTGGCTGATTGTGGTGGCGAGATTTCTGATTCCGTGGAATCCGGGAAATGGTATTGTGGGGAATCTGTTTCACCAGGCACAGGAAGCTTTGGCAGATGCAGGTCAGCGCAAAGACGCCGCCCAGTCATCGCTGATGCAGGAGCAGCAAAGTGTAGATCAGCAGCCGCTGACGCAGGAACAAGCGCTGCAAAATACAGCAATTTTATCACAACAAACAAATCAAAATGGCATAACAGAAAACAATGACAGCAGAAGGAACCATACTGTGGTTGTGCAAGCGGTCTGGCTGCTGACAGCGCTCGTTCTGATTGTGCGCAAGATAACTGTCTATCAAAGCTTTGTAAAGTATTTAAAAGCAGCGTCTTCCCCAGTGGAAAATATGAACTGCCTGGAGGCTTTTGGTAAAATAATAGAGCAAAACCATGTAAAACGCATGGTCGGACTATATACGAATTGTCTGACCGCATCTCCTCTGCTGGTTGGGCTGATCCATCCGGCGGTGGTGCTGACACAGGCGGAATTGTCAGATACAGAATTTTACTATACCGTGCTGCACGAACTGACACATTACAGAAGGCGGGATCTGTTTTACAAATGGCTGGTGCAGATTACTGTATGCCTGCACTGGTTTAATCCATTTGCTTATTTGATGGCCCGTGAAGTTAACCGGATGTGTGAATTATCTTGTGACGAAGCCGTGACAAAACATATGGGTGCGGAATGCAGACGGGCATATGGAGATACATTGCTGCATGCAGCGGGGACAGGAGGCTTCTATAAAAATTCTCTGGTTTCTATTACATTGGGCGGAGGAAAGCAATTATTGAAAGAAAGGCTGGGTGAACTTATGAAGGTAAAAAAGAGATCCAAACGCGTCACGGCCGCAGCGCTTGCTGCAGCGGTATTACTGACGGGAACCGCGGTAGCGGCGGGCGGCTATGTACAGCCGTCTGCTGCCAGAAAGCAAAAAAAAGAAATCCGTCTTTCAGACTGCAGGATCATTGAAAAAAACGGGGTATTTTATATTATGTGTGAAGGAGCCGTGAAATCAGACATGCCAGCGGGCGGGGTAACAAAGGGGTATGTGGGTATTACACTTGTTAAACCAGATAAATATACGACGATCGGCCCTTTTGAACATGTGGACAGACTCGTTCGTGATGTAAAGCAGCAGGTGACACAAATGCGGAAGAAAAATAAACTGACCGCCGAAGAAGCAAGTTTGTTTACACAGGCTGCAGAAAAAATTCAAGACGATGCCTCTCAGGAAACTTATGATTTTACGAGCATTACCAAAAAGAAAGATGCATATTATTACAGAGGCGCCCGTATCCGTATTTTTATGGATCAGCGTATGGATGAGTCGTTTGTAAAATTCAATTATGATGAAAAAGGGGAGATTGATATCTGTCTGCGGCATGAGGAAGATTTTTCTGCAGCAGCTGTATCGTATCTGACAAAAGAGGAAGCGGAAGAAATACTCAAGGATCTGGAAATTAAAACAGATAAAAAAACAATTCAGGATAAAGAAAGAAGCTTCACGATAGAAGAATCTGATGCCGGGCAAATGAAAGATGCAAATCAGGAGATTTATGTCCGCAGGCTGACAAAGGAGGAGCTTTCGGGACAAGTTAAGAAAGAGGTTGCGCGCTGTAAGGATAAAACCTGGTATTTGATCAAAACTAAGGACTGTACTTATATTTATTATTCTGATCTGCCGAATGATTACGCATTTCAGCCTGAATTTTATACATACAATAACAAAGCGAAAATTGAAATTGTGGATATGAAAGGCAGCGGGAGATGTGTATTGCTTGCGGTATATGGAAATGTTCCGGTTACTGTGACTTATCAGAATCAAAAGGCTGCCTGCCAGGAGATTTTGCTGAAATAGGGAACCGCAGAAAAAACTTGTACCATTTGCTTAGGGCAATGGTACAAGTTTTTTTGCGGCTGTTCTATTACTTATATAGTTTCTGATGCAAGTGTAAACTGTTCTACCAGCTGTTTTAATACTGCAGCTTCTGCAGACAGCTGTTCGCTGGCCGCAGCTCCCTCTTGTGCTGTGGAGCTGTTGCTCTGCACGACCGCGGAAATCTGGTTGATTCCATTGGAAACCTGTGAAACGGCTTCGGACTGTTCACTGGAAACAGTGGAAATATTGTCGATGGATGCCGTTACGGAGTGGATACTTTTTACAACTTCCTGCAACACGTCTGCTGTCTGCTGCGCGATTTCCGATCCGGTATGGACAGCATCGGCAGAGTGTTCGATGAGCGTGGATGTATTCTGGGCAGCTTCGGCAGATTTGCTGGCAAGGCTGCTTACTTCTTCTGCTACAACAGCAAACCCTTTACCTGCTTCGCCTGCTCTTGCAGCTTCCACGGCAGCGTTCAGCGCAAGTATATTGGTCTGGAATGCAATGTCCTCAATGGTTTTCAGGATTTTTCCAATTTCATCGGAACAAGTGGTGATTTTGTCCATGGCCTGCATCAGGTGCTGCATCTGGTTACTGCACAAGGAAACGGCTTCTCCGGCATGGTGGGTCTGGCTGCGTACTTCCAGCGCTTCATTGGCTGTGTCTTTTACGTCATTGGATATGACGTTCATCCGTTCTGCCAGCTGCTGCACGGAACTGGCCTGTTCGGCTGTGCCTTCGCTAAGTGTCTGCGCGCTTGCGGACAGCTGGCTGCTGGCTGCGGATACCTGGCTCGCGGAATGGCTTACCTGATGCATAATCGTGTTCAACTGTAATTTCATATGGCGCATGGAGAGTAAAATATCCTGGAAGCTGCCGGCATAGATTTCCTCATGTTCTGTATGTATATCCAGGTTCCGGTTCGCAAGTTCTGTCAGAAGGTAGCTGATATCGTGGATCACCATCCCAAGTCCTTCTACAAGAGAAGCGGCAGACGCTGTAAGCATTCCGGTTTCGTCCTTGTTTTTTATTTGCGGCATTGGTGTTTCCAAATCTCCCTCAACAAGCAGCTGCATACGTTTGCGCAGGCTTTCATCGGATTTCCGATATTATTTGCCAGCAATAGGGCGGTGATCATGGAAATCAGGACAGACACAGCGATTACAGCGATGTTAATCGCCATCGCTTTGTGTGCGGCTGCCAGGTAATTCAGCTGTGGCGCAGTGACTGCGATAATCCAGCCATCCGTATTCGGGACAGGGGCATAGGCGATAAACATTTTTTGTTCTTTTGTCTTTTCACCACTGCTGGTTATCGTTTTATAACTTCCAAAGCCATTTTCACCTTTTCGCATCTGTGCATGGATCTTTGCCAGTTCTTTTAGCGAAGGATCGTTCTCCGCTTCGGCTTCAATATTTTGGACGGTTATGGTATCGAGCGTAGTATCTGCAATAGTGCTGCCGGACTTATTAATCATATAAGCGTGGCTGTTTTCTCCAATTTGAATCGAAGATACGATATCATTTAAAAAAGTTTTTCTGGTACAAAGTATACAGCTCCCGCAATGGATGAGCCGTAAATTCCGTCGGCATAAAGCGGCGCGGCCGCCATAATGGATAATTCTCCGGTAATTTTGCTGACAAGCGGTTCCGATACATAAAGATTGCCTTGCAGTGCCTGTCGTACGTATTCGCGGTCGGAATAGTCTTTCTCGTCAAAAATGCTGTGTCCGTTCAGGTCAATGATATTTCCGCGCTGGAACTGATGCATGCTGCAGCGTTCCTCAATCAGAGCCTGCTTTTCTTCTAACGGGACATCCGGGTCTGAGAGCTGCGGTGTGTATCCGGCATCCATCGCCACATTTTTGTACGCAGTCAGTTCCTGTTCCACACGTTCCGCTGCCAGAACTGCGGTGGTACGCATCATGTCTTCTACCGTTGAAAGTGTGCTTCTGTAGCTGGGAATAATGCCGGACAGTCCGGCTGCCAGCAGTGCGATCAGGACGGTCAGCATAAGACATACGGTTATTTTCTTTCTAATGCTTTTCATAATCCTCATACTCCGTTTGAAATATTTATTGGTAAAAATAACCAACCTGCTATTAATTTTATATGCCGCAGACTGGTTTGTCAACTATTGTTGCGCATGTACAGCAAGAAATAACGCTCTGCTGGCATCCGCCGCACTGTCACAGGATCAAAAATGAAAATGTAACAAATTCCCCGCTGTGCGGCTGCAGCAGGGAAAACACCAGATCGGTCACAAATACCAGATCAGCCAGCCCGATAATCAGAATTTGCACAGAAAACGCTGTTCTTTCCCATGTACGAATCAAAAAAGGGCCAGCCCATTTGAACCAGATTACCCCGAAAGCGCCAAATCCGACTGCTGAGAATACACACACATATCCAGCCAGATTGAGTGGATAATTGCTGTAATCCCAGTATTTCCGGTGGAAAACATGCCAGAGAAGCCAGCCGGCGGCAAATTCTGTCAGGCATCCGCCGCACAGGCTCAGGAAAAAAATGCGGATATCCTGTGCGGCATGCTGATATCGCCGCTTCAGGCTGTTTCTGATTTGCTTGCGCTGTTTCAGGCGCGGTTGGTTCTGCAGTCTGGCAGGAAGCGGTCTTTGGGAAGGCAGTCTCCGTAGTTTAGTATGAAGCAGTCTGCGGGAAGGCAGGCCCTGCAGTCTGGCATCAAGGATACGGCGGGAAAGATCCAGCAGACGGCGCAGCCTGGCGTAAAGACGGCTGTGGTAAAATTCCTGCGGATAGTCTGTCCGGTTCAAATGTGCATAAGTGATGATTACGGCGATTCTCTTCTGATAAAAAATCACAGACAGCAGCACCGCGCCAGCTCCATATACAGGCAGATACGGCCCATAGAAAAATCCACGGTTTACAAAGCGATGCTCCGTAATCAGGTAAATCAGCGCCTCCCATAGCCATCCGCCGATTGCAACGGCAGATCCGATAAAGTTATAAAGTAAAAAATATGCAGTCAGTCGTTTTTTGCTCATAATGTATAGTCTGCAAACAATCCGGAAAAAATATGCATATCGGCTGCTGCGCAATAAAAAAGGACAAAAATCACTTTCTAAAATTTGTCTATCGTGAAAGTATACAAAGTTTTTGCTGAAAAGCTGTCAAAAATTAACAAAAAACAAATAAATTGCAAAAAAGGGACATGAGTCCTATCTGGATTTTGGGACATATGTCATGATATGACCATAAGCCGGTTTCAATCAGTTTTTACAGGGGAGTAATGTAATAACGAAGGAAACAAAATTAAGATATGAAAGAGAAAAATGGCGCAGTCCAAAAAGAAAAGACTGTGGTCCTAACCTGGAAACCGGTGGAAAAAAAGAGCAAGGGAGGAACTTGATTCATGAAGAAGAGGATTTTGGCAATGGTGCTTGCAGGTATGATGGCGTTTTCCATGACGGCCTGCGGTTCTGGCGGCGGAGATGACAAAGGCAGCACGACGCAGGACGGCGGCGCGGCAGACGGCGCGGATGCTGACGGCGATGCAGCAGGCGACGATGCGAATGGCGATGCGGCGAACGGCGACGATGCGGCAGACGGCGGTGATGATACAGCCCCGGCAACGGATATGAATATTGCAATGATTACAGATTCCGGCGATATTACGGACCAGAGTTTTAACCAGACAACATATGAGACAAGTAAAGCATGGGCGGAAGCAAACAGTGTTCCGTTTACGTATTACAAACCGGACAGCGATTCCGATGAAGCCAGAAGCGCCAGCGTGGATCAGGCGGTAGCCGGAGGCGCGAATGTGCTGATGATGCCGGGATATATGTTTGCGGCGGCAGTTGTGGAAAAGGCAAAATTGTATCCGGATGTAAAATTTGTGGCGCTGGACGTAGGCGCAGGCGATCTCCTGGAAAAAGGCGTAGGTGAAGGTTATGACTATAATCCGGAAAATTACGATGTAAAAGAGTATTATAATTCTGATAATGTATACTGCTGTACGTACCAGGAAGAGCTTTCCGGCTATATGGCAGGTTATGCGGCTGTTAAGCTTGGCTATAAGCATCTTGGATTCCTGGGCGGTATGTCTGTTCCGGCAGTAACCCGTTTTGGATACGGTTATCTGCAGGGCGCGGATGCGGCGGCAAAGGAACTGGGCATTGAAGGTGATGTAGAAGCGGAATATGTCTGCGGCGGTCAGTTCTATGGCGATGCGGATATTACAGCGGCTATGGATACATGGTATGGTACAAAGGGCGTAGAAGTCGTATTCGCATGCGGCGGCGGTATTTTTACATCTGCTGTGGAAGCAGCTGTAAAAGCAGACGGCAAGGTGATTGGCGTAGACTCTGACCAGTCCGGAATTATTGACGCATCCAAGGAAGGTCTGACCGTTACATCGGCAATGAAGGGCCTTGCTACAACCGTAGATACGGTATTAACCGATATCAAGGCTGGAAAATGGAGCGATTATGCAGGCAAGATTGACAACCTCGGTATGGTTTCCGAGAATCCTGAAGAGAACTTTGTACAGCTCCCGATCGAAACTACACAGTGGGGCGATGGATTCAAGGAAGAAGATTACCGCGCGCTTGTAAAAGCTATGTACAATGGAGAAGTAACGGTATCAAATGACATCACAGCTTTACCAGAAACAGCGATTAAAGTAACGGATTACGGCAGCATTAAATAAGAACAGATCCTGGTTACAGTGGTAAAGGGAGCGGGCATCCCGCTCCCTTTTTTGTTCACAATGATACAGGACTAAGAACGAGAGGAGGTAAGCAGCGGATGGCCGAGTATGCAATTGAGATGCTGAATATCACAAAAAGATTCCCGGGTATTGTCGCGAACGACAATATTACACTGCAGTTAAAGAAGGGAGAAATCCACGCGCTGCTGGGGGAAAACGGTGCGGGGAAATCAACACTGATGAGTGTCCTGTTCGGGCTTTACCAGCCGGAAGAAGGGGAAATCCGTAAAAATGGAAAAAAGGTCATGATCCATGATCCAAACGACGCCAATGCGCTCGGCATTGGGATGGTTCACCAGCATTTTAAGCTGGTCGAATGTTTCAGTGTTTTGGACAACATTATTTTGGGGGTGGAGACGACAAAGGGAGGATTTCTGCAAAAAGAGGAAGCGCGCAGAAAAGTGGTGGCGCTTTCTGAAAAATATGGACTTGCAGTTGATCCGGATGCTTTGATCGAGGACATTACGGTAGGAATGCAGCAGCGTACAGAGATTTTAAAGATGCTTTTTCGCGACAACGAGATCCTGATCTTTGACGAACCGACAGCTGTTTTGACGCCGCAGGAAATTCAGGAGCTTTTGACGATTATGAAAAATCTGGCTGCTGAAGGCAAGAGCATCCTTTTTATTACCCATAAGCTGGCGGAGATTATGGAGGCCGCGGATACCTGCAGCGTGATCCGAAAAGGAAAATATGTCGGTACCGTACAGGTCAAAGATACAACGCCGGAAAAGCTGTCTGCCATGATGGTCGGACGGGATGTTAATTTTGTAGTGGAAAAAAAGTCTGCGCAGCCGACAGAGGTCGTACTGGATATCCAGGGAATGACGGTTGCTTCCAAGCATCATAAAAATAATGCTGTCAATAACGTATCTATGCAGGTGCGCAGAGGAGAGATTGTCTGTATTGCAGGTATTGACGGCAACGGACAGACAGAATTTGTCTACGGGCTGACCGGATTAGAGCCGCTTGTAAGCGGTAAAATTGTAATGAACGGTAAGGATATTACGAATATGCCGATCCGCGCAAGGCTGACATCGGGGATGAGCCATATCCCGGAAGACCGGCATAAGCACGGCATGGTGCTTGATTATTCTCTGGAAGATAATATTGTGCTGCAGCGGTATTTTGAGCCGCAGTTTACGAGCAAAGCCGGATTTTTAAAACGCAGGGAAATCCGCGAATATGCCAACCGCCTGATCGAGCAGTACGATGTACGCTCCGGACAGGGTCCGGTTACAAAAGCCAGAGCGATGTCCGGCGGGAACCAGCAAAAAGCGATTATTGCAAGGGAAATTGACAAAAACCCGGAACTGCTTGTAGCTGTGCAGCCGACGCGCGGGCTGGATGTAGGCGCGATTGAATATATCCATAAGCAGCTGGTCGCACAGCGCGACGCCGGAAAAGGGGTGCTGCTCGTCAGCCTGGAACTGGACGAGGTTATGAATGTATCCGACCGGATTTTGGTGATGTACGAAGGTGAGATTGTCGGGGAATTTGATCCGAAGAACGTTACGGTAGAAGAATTGGGCCTTTATATGGCAGGTTCCAAGAGGAAGGGGGTAAGCAGATGAACAAGCAGAACAAACCGACACTGATCCGCAACAGCGGCTTTCAGACGATCATCGGATCACTGCTGTGTATTCTGATCGGGCTGCTGACCGGATATCTGGTGCTGCTGGTAATTAATCCAGGCGGAGCCGGAAAAGCGGTAATAGCGATTTTAAAGAATTTTATGTATTATCCGAGCGCGGCAGCGGCTAAAATGTATTTCGGAACAACGCTCGTAAAAGCGTCTGCCTTGCTGATGTGCTCCCTTTCCGTGCTGTTTGCCTGGAAGGTCGGGCTGTTTAATATCGGCGCGGCCGGGCAGTATGTAATCGGAGTGGGCGCGTGTCTGTATTTTGGGTTAAAGCTGCATATGCCGTGGTATGTCTGCCTTGCGGCAGCAGTGATTGCGGCAGCGGCAGTCGGCGCGGTATCCGGTGTACTAAAGGCATACTTTAATGTAAACGAAGTCATCTCCTGCATTATGTTAAACTGGATCGGCCTTTACAGCGTCAATATGCTGCTGTCACAGGTCAAAGAGCAGTCTACGCCGTATACCAGGCCGCTTTCCAGTGTAAATAAAGGTGCGCTGCTTCCAAACGCGGGGCTGGACGCGCTGTTTACCGACAACCAGTTTGTAACGATCGGACTTCCGCTGGCAGTTGTGATGGCATTGATTGTCTGGGTTGTTTTGGAAAAAACAAAATTCGGCTATGAGCTGAAAGCGACCGGAATGAATAAAAACGCGGCTAAATACTGCGGCATGCGTGAAAAAAGAAATATTATCCTGACAATGATGATTGCCGGAGGACTGGCCGGATTTGGGGCCGGAATTTTTTATTTGACCGGGATTGAGCAGTGGATGGTACAGCAGACGGCAGTTCCGGCGATGGGATTTAACGGTATTGCAGCTGCGTTCTTAGGCGGGTCCAATCCAATCGGCGTTGTGTTCTCGTCATATTTTATCCAGCATATTACGAGTGGCGGAACGTATGTGGATAAGACAATGTACTGTTCTCAGATTTCTGATCTGATTTCCGCATTTATTATCTATCTGTGCGGATTCGTGCTGTTCTTTAAAGTGTGGCTGAACCGGTATCTGGATAAGAAAGAGGAAAAACACAGCCAGAAAGGGGGCGCGGCTTAATGGTATTATTAATACAGTATACATTGATATTTGCGTCTGTACTAGTGCTTGTCGCACTGGGCGGATGTTTTTCCGAACATGGCGGCGTGATTAACATCGGACTGGAAGGCATTATGGTAATCGGCGCGCTTGGCGGAGCGCTGACGATGAAGTATCTTCCCGCCGGTATGCCTGCGATTTTGGTGATTCTGCTGGTTGTGCTGGCAAGCGTGCTGTGCGGTATGATTTTTTCTCTGCTGCTTGGCGTGGCAGCGATTAAATTTAACGCAGACCAGACGCTGGTCGGGACAGCGCTGAACCTGCTGGCTCCGGCAGCGGCAGTGGTACTTGTGCGTGCGATCAATACAGCGGAAAGCGTAGATAATGTGTCGTCTACGGTTGCTTACGGGCAGGCGAAAAAATCTTTTATTATGAATATCGGGAGCTTTGAATTTAACTGGTTTATGCTGATTGCGCTCTGCGTGCTGATCGCGTCTTACGTTGTGTTGTATAAGACCCGATTCGGGCTGCGGCTGTGCGCGTGCGGCGAGCATCCGCAGGCAGCGGATTCGGTCGGCATCAATGTCTATAAAATGCGTTATGCGGGCGTTTTAATCTCTGGTGCGCTCGGCGGGCTGGGCGGACTGGTATATATTACCGCGGGCGTAAGCGAATGGAAGTTTGAAAACGGCGTGGCAGGATTTGGGTTCCTGGCGCTGGCGGTTATGATCTTTGGCCAATGGAGGCCGGTAAATATCGGGCTGGCGGCCCTGCTGTTCGGACTGTTCCGGGCGCTGTCGAATGTCTATACCGGATTTGATGCGCTGGTGGCGCTAAAACTGCCAAGTACCGTGTATAATATGCTGCCGTATATTATTTCTCTGATTGTGCTGATCTTTGTATCCGGCAAATCCAGAGCGCCGAAGGCAGAGGGTATCCCTTACGATAAAGGGCAGCGGTAGACGCGGGCAGACGCCGGGCGGCAAGTTCCGGCAGATGAAATGAAAGATGCGTTTGGTATCTTAGGAAGCAATTGTACAAATATAGGAAAAAGACAGGAGATTTGTTATTATGAAAGAAAGTGAAATTTTAAAACATGTAGATCATACACTGCTGCTGCAGACTTCAACATGGGAAGAAATCCGTCAGATTTGCGACGATGCTATGAAATATCAGACGGCGTCTGTATGTATTCCGCCAAGTTATGTCAAACAGGCCAGTGATTATGTACAGGGAAACATGGCGGTCTGCACAGTGATCGGTTTCCCGAACGGATATATGACGACAAAAACGAAGGAATTTGAAACAAAGGATGCAATTGCAAACGGCGCGTCGGAAATCGATATGGTGATCAATATCGGGTGGCTGAAAGATCAAAAATATGACTTGATCGAAGAAGAGATCCGCGTATTAAAGGCAGCTTGCGGGGACAAGATCTTAAAAGTCATTATTGAGACCTGTCTTCTGACAGAGGATGAAAAAGTAAAAATGTGTGAAATCGTTACAAAATCCGGCGCCGACTATATTAAGACATCCACAGGATTCTCAACCGCAGGCGCTACGTTTGCAGATATTGAACTGTTTGCAAAACATATCGGTGAAGGCGTAAAAATGAAGGCGGCAGGCGGGATTGCTTCTATGGACGATGCAGAAAAGTTCCTTTCGCTCGGCGCAGACCGTTTAGGAACGAGCAGAATTATTAAAATCGTGAAAAACGAACATGCTACAGGCTATTAAGCCGGAGCAGGAGGTGTATGTAATGGGGAATGATCAGAATCAGGAAGTAAGTATTGAAGAATTAATCCGGCTGGCAATTGATCAGCTTCAGTTTTCTTATACGCCATATTCCGGATTTAAAGTGGGAGCGGCGCTTCTGACCAAAGGCGGAAAAATTTACACAGGTTGCAATATTGAAAACGCAGCCTATACGCCGACAAACTGCGCGGAGCGGACAGCTTTTTTTAAAGCGGTGAGCGTTGGGGAGCGTGAATTTCAGGCGATTTGTGTCGTTGGCGGGCAAGATGGCGTGCTGACAGACTATGCGGCGCCATGTGGTGTCTGCAGGCAGGTGATGATGGAATTTTGCAATCCGCAGCAGTTTCAGATTATTTTGGCAACGAGTACGCAGCAGTATGAGATCTTTACCTTGCAGGAACTGCTTCCGCGCGGCTTTGGACCGGACAATCTGGCATAAGTATAAGATATAAAGATGAAGAAAAGATGAAGATAAAATCAGATCAATCAGAAATGAGGGAAAACAAGTGCAGGGATATCAAAGAATATTTGTCATTGTGCTGGATTCACTTGGAATCGGGGCAATGCCGGATTCCCCAAAATTCGGGGATCATGGGGTAGATACTTTTGGGCATATTTTAGAAAAAATGGAAACGCTGGACATTCCGAACCTGCAGAAGCTGGGGATGTTGAATCTTCATCGGGCCGGAAAAATGGAAGCCTGCAAACAGCCGATCGGGCGCTATCTGCGCCTGGGCGAAGCAAGCAACGGCAAAGATACAATGACCGGTCATTGGGAGATGATGGGCATTCAAACAGAGCAGCCGTTTCAGACTTTTACCGACACCGGATTTCCGCCGGAGCTGATTGCAGAGCTGGAAAAACAGTGCGGCAAAAGGGTAATTGGAAATAAAAGCGCCAGCGGAACGGAAATTATTGAAGAACTGGGCGAAGAAGAGATCAACACAGGCGCAATGATCGTCTATACATCCGCGGATTCCGTACTTCAGATCTGCGGCAACGAAGAAACATTCGATCTGCAAAATCTGTACCGCTGCTGTGAGATTGCAAGAGAAATTACAATGAAAGATGCGTGGAGAGTCGGGCGTGTGATCGCAAGGCCATATGTGGGAAAGAAAAAAGGGGAGTTCAAACGGACAAGCAACCGCCACGATTATGCCTTAAAACCGACCGGGCCGACAACACTGAACGCGTTAAAGGACGCGGGACTGGATGTCATCGGTGTGGGGAAGATTCATGATATTTTCTGCGGAGAGGGAATTACGCAGACGTATCACTCAGACAGCTCCGTACATGGAATGGAGCAGACGATTGAGATCTGCAGACAGGATTTCCACGGACTTTGTTTTGTCAATCTGGTCGATTTTGACGCGCTTTGGGGCCATCGCCGGAATGTAGAAGGGTATGGAAAGGAAATCGAGAAATTCGATAAAAACCTGGGTGTGTTGTTAGAGGAATTAAGGGATGACGATTTGCTGCTTTTGACTGCTGATCATGGAAATGACCCGTCTTATACTGGTACGGATCATACCAGAGAGTATGTGCCGCTGATCGCTTATGCAAAGCAGATGGGGCAGGGCGGACAGCTGGAACAGCAGGATACGTTCGCAGTGATTGGCGCGTCCATAGCGGATAACTTTAAAGTGGCGATGCCGGAAGGAACGATCGGCAGTTCCATTTTAGAGCAATTTAAGTAAAGGAACAAAAATTTGAATAACAGGAAAATCGGAAAACTGGTCCTGGCGCTGGCAGGTATTATCCTGGTCGGGACAGGCGTAGCATTTAACGCTGCGGCGGCATTAGGAAACGATCCCGTCGGCATTGTATATGACGGAATCCGCAGCGCGGCACATTTATCCGCACAGCAGCTTGGGATGGCGTCCAATGTGGTCAACCTTGTGCTGGTCTGTGTAATCTTCTTTTTGGGGAGGCGTTATGTAAATATCGGGACATTTATTTACATCCTGCCATATGGGGCGGTCGTTGATCTGGGCGGTTTTGTCTATCGCAGCCTGCCGTTTGGACAGTCGCTGACAGGCCAGATCCCAGGGGCCTTCGTCGGATGCCTGCTGCTATATACTGGCGTAGCGATGTATATTACGGCAGACATCGGGCTGGACCCGTTTACCGGGCTTGTAATGGTGATACGTGACAGAGTCGGGAAGGAATACAGGATCGTAAAGATCTGCTTTGATACGGGATGTATTGTGCTGGGTACGCTGCTTGGCGGGAAATTGGGAGTCATTACGATGATCACAGCGTTAACAGCGGGGCCGGTGATTCAGTTTTTGGCGGAAAAGATGCAAAAACTGCTGCAGACAGACAGGGTCTGAAACTTACTGTCAGCTGCGAACAGTGACGTAAGGAAGGAGAAAATGGGATGAAGCATAAACCGTTGTATGATGCGTTACCATTTCTGAAAAACGTGGACAGAGACAGGCAGGAGCAGTTCGAGGATTATTTTGAAAATGCGCCGCTGTGGCTGTTAGACGCGCTCCAGATCGATGAACTGAAACAAGGGGAAGTGTTTGTCAGGGAAGGAGAACCTGCAGATACGATATTTTTTATTGGAAGAGGCATTATCGAAGCGATCGACTACCGCGTGTACGGAACTCCGTATGACTATATGCAGTTTGATAAATTATACGCTTTTGGCGGGATGGAATTTCTGATGGATCTGGACGTCTATAAGACTACGCTGCGTACCATAACAAAATGCACGGCAATTAAGCTTTCCCGGGCAAAATTTGAAAAATGGATGTATTCTGATATCCATGCAATGAAATATGAAGCAAAGCTGGTCGGGGAATATCTGCTGCGCGAAGGACGCAACAGCAGGGTCTTCTTATTTCTCCAAGGCTCGGACCGTCTGGCGATGCTGTTTGTAGACCGCTTTGAACGGTACGGCAAAAACGGACTGTTATACATTAAAAGCAACCGCCAGAACCTGGCCGATGAGACCGGACTTTGTGTCAAAAGTATCAGTAGGGGGGTCAAAAAATTTCTAGATGACCAGCTGATTACCAAAGAAGGAAACAAGATCGTGATCAACGAAGAACAGTACCATCAGCTCAAGAAGATTGTATCTTTGAAAATAGAGCTGGATTAGACAGGTATCAATAATAGGATTAAATGATAGAAAGGAAGGGAAATATGAACGAAATCTATAAAAAACTGGCAGTATGCCTGGAAAGCGTACGGGCAAAAACAAAATTTGAACCAAAAGCAGCGCTGATTCTCGGGTCCGGGCTGGGCGATTACGCGGATGAGATTCAAATCGAACAGACGATTGATTATACAGATATCACAGGCTTTCCGGTATCTACAGTTGCAGGACACAAAGGAAGATTTGTGTTTGGCCATGTCGGCGATGTGCCAGTCGTAATTATGCAGGGAAGGGTACATTATTACGAAGGCTACCCAATGTCTGACGTTGTGCTTCCGACGCGCCTGATGGGGATGATGGGCGCGAAAAAACTGATGCTGACGAATGCGGCGGGCGGCATGAATCCGGACTATCAGCCAGGCGATTTTATGTTGATCACAGACCATATTACAACGGGTATTCCAAGCCCGTTAATCGGTGAAAACATTGATGAACTGGGTGTGCGCTTCCCGGATATGAGTGAAGTATACAGCAGCGTTCTGCGCGAATTGATTAAAAAAGAAGCTGCAAATCTTGGAATCCGCATGCAGGAAGGCGTTTATGTACAGCTGACGGGTCCGGCCTACGAGACGCCTGCAGAAATACGGATGTGCAGAAACTGGGGCGGGGATGCAGTCGGAATGAGTACCGCATGCGAAGCGATGGCTGCACGTCATATGGGGATGGAAGTATGTGGGATTTCCTGCATTACGAACCTGGCGGCCGGGATGTCTTCCCAGCAGCTGGATCATAAGGAAGTGCAGGAAACAGCTGACCGCGTAGCTGGGCAGTTTAAGCAGCTGGTTACGGCTGTCTTACAAAATATGTAAAAGGCGAAGGGCAGCGGTCAGGCGATGGGACTGGCCGCTGTTTTTGTGCGTCAGCCTGTAAGCAGTTTGCGGGCTGATCGGGCTGAAATACAGGCTTTAGTATTTCTGCATCCGAAACCGTACATGATGCGCCACACATACGATCATACTAAAAAGTAACAGGAAATAAAAACTGATGCCCCGTGTGACGCACATAGACGGCACCACATATTCGACTGTAAATACATCCCGAAACGCGCGCTTATACATTAATTCCGTAATTCCCTGCGCGCCCGGCAGCGGCAGCATATCGACAGCGAGATAAATCGACATCTGGATCATAAGTATGGTCAGGGCATCCGCACCCTCTAAACCGAACCCGCGGTAGACAATATAGGGCAGGATAAATACGAGGCAGCGCTGTCCGAATGTAGCTAGTATCACAACGGCTACCTGTTTTTGATGACGCAGCAGAAACTGCACCGCATGCTGGTAGCTTTCAATAAACTGGCTGATCCTGGCCGTCCGCCAGGATGATTTTTTCAAAATCCTGACCCGGACGAGCAGATTTTCCATACGTAAGATCATCCATCTGGCAAATCCCGGAAATATCATAACGACGAGCAGTACTACAACCAGAGCCGTATTTAAAAACATGCCCAGATAAAACAGGTGCAGATAGTTTCCAAGATTCTCCTTTAAAACCGGAAATCCAAACAGTACCATGGCAATTCCCATCAGTACGAGTACCAGCTTGTAGACCAGCGCAACGGTCATCAGGACAACCATACTGGCTGACAGGTCATTGCCGTCCCGTTTCATATGGTAAAGCTGCATTGGCTGGCCTCCGGTCGCAGATGGTGTAATTCCTGAATACAAAAAACCTACGAAGGAATAGCGGATGCAGTCTTTAAACTTTGCTGTTCCTTGTATGCCCCGCAGCAGATACCAGATCATGACTCCTTCCAGCATCGTAAAAACAAGCGCCGCAAGGGCGGCAGTCAGCAGATAGGACATTTTCATTTTTGTTAAGGATGCCGCAACCATCCCCATATCATTATCCTGAAATACCGTATAGATTGCGAGTATTGCCAGTATTATAAAAAACAGGTAACTGAGTTGGTTTTTCCGACTTGCATTCATCTGATGAATCCTCCCTCGTGTTTTTGGCAGTTCCTGGAGCGTGTCTTAAAAATGCTTTCTGCCAGATGTATTTCATAATTTGTGGGAGATGCAGACGGCGGAAATGATTTTTAAGACACGCTCTGATATTCTAACTCGATTTTACTCTGTTTTTAGCAAAATGCAACCCGCATTTTAAGAATTTCCTGTAACCGTTCAGATCATCTATGGAATGATTTTAATTTCCTTGCCATCCATATTTCAGCTTTCCGATTTCTTTGCATTCATCGGACAGATCAAACACAATCGTTTTTTTCTCGCTTACCAGGTATAAGCGGTCTTCCACGTATACACTTCTCCAGCGGTTGCTGTTGTATATACGTTGGCCTGCTGCCAGTGTACGTTCTGCTCGGATTTTAAATTTCTTATGATCACTGTCATAAGAAACGACGCGATAGCATGTTTGATGTCCATACTGATAGGATTCATCGGCTTTCGCTGTAAATGCAATCAGATTTTTCTTAGCGTCTGCCAGTATGGATTTGTAATCATACAGGCCGTCACAATACGTGATGCCATGAAATACAAGCTTTGCTTCCTCTTTTACTTTTCCAGGATTTGAAATGTCAAACATCGACAGCTTCACGCCGATGATCTGACCGTCCTGCGGATTGGTTTCCAGTCCGATGCCGAGCAGCTTGTGATCGCTCCAGAAATGCAGATATTCCGAAAATCCGGTTACTTTCAGCTCTCCGATTACTTTCGGATTGTGCGGATCGGAAAAATCTACGGTAAACAGCGGGTCCGTGTTGCGGTAAGTCACAAAATATCCGGTTTCGCCCATAAACCGTGCCGCGTAGATCTGTTCGCCTTTTGCCAGCCCGGTCAGCTTTCCGGTGACTTCCATATTTTCATCCAGTACATATACACGGTTTTCACTTGGGTTCTGGTCTGTCAGCGAGGTAAGCACCTGCAGATATCCGCTGCTTTCATGGATCGCAAAGGTATCCGTAATCGTCCCTTTGATCGTCTTCGCGGCCCTGGCATGGATCTTTCCGTCAGCGTCCAGCGAAAATCGCGCAATTCTGGTGCGGCATGCGTTATTCACATAAACCTGGTCATACAAATATACGGAGTGATTGGTTACGTAGAGATTTACATAATTGTTGATCAGCAGCTTTTGATCCAATATGCTGCTGTTGTCAGCCAGGTCTACCGAAGTCATCAACAGGCCGTTGTTTCCTTCTTTTGGAAGATAGATACAGTCTTCGCTGACCGCTTTGCCATTCACTGACGGAAGCCAGGATGTTATGTGATCTTCGTTCAGAGCTTCTTTGCGCGGGATACGATCCATAATTTCTGATCCGAATGACTGATCTGTGAACAGGTACAGATGATTTCCAATTTTCCGCGAGGTTTTGTACCAGCCATCCTGCTCTGTGGTGTTTTTCAGAGCTGGACTGAGTGGATCTGTCAGATCATAGGTCAGTACTTTCGTAACTGCTGTTGTATGAACAGACTGCGCTTCATCAGACAGATACATTTCTGATTGGGTGTCTGTATCTTCCGCTTGTTTTCCATCTTCTTTTTTTTGCTGTACGGGTGTTGCCTGCAGCTCTGTTTTTTCTGTCTGCAGAATCAATGTCAGCATTCCATCCGCTACATACATTTCACAGATACGGTCTGTATCTTCATCCATCTTTGGCCGGATGGTTCCAGCGGCGGCAGGGATGCTTTCACGCACATCCAGGATCTGAATCTGTGTATCCTGAACAACGTAAATAAAATTGCCGTCTGTTTTAACAAAATCACTCTCATCTACACCTTCCACTTGCAGATTCGTAGTAGAATAATCGTTATCGCTTTGATACGTTGTATTTTCAGCAACGTCTTTTATGGCGTCTGCCTGATAGCTGCCGGACAGCGCTTCATCTGCACTGGCGATGTCATCGCGGCTCGCTTCCGCAGAGTTCTCCTGTTTTATATGTCTGTACGATGTTTTTTTCAGGACATCATATACTTCTCCATAATCTGCAGCTATGGCATACATGTTCCCTAGTTTTTTCACGGGCGTTTCCTGCGTCACATCTGAATCTTCCGTTGTATGGTCAGCGCTGTCGTGTTCCTCGCTGCCATCGGCATTCCCGTAATCATTGCGGTCCTCGGTTATGCTGCTGGCGGCATTCCCAGGTTTATGACTGCCTGCGGTCTGCGTGTCAGAGATCTGCTGGCGGGCAGACTGCTGATGATAAGCCAGTCCCGCAGCGCCAAAGCAAAAGCATAGACATGCCGCTGCTGCCGCGGCCCGGTAACGGTTTCGCCTTCGTTTTTGATTTTGATTTGTGCCGCCTTCCAGCTGCTTTTTGACTTGCTCTGGTTTTAAAGTTTCCGGCACACGCAGATCTTGCGCCGATTCCATTATTTTTTCCAGTATTTCCCATTCATTCATTCTGATCCCTCCTGACTACAGCTGATTCTTTGTCCACTGTTCCTTCAGTTTCTTTAATGCCCGGCTCTCTTTGGATCGAACCGTATTTTCATTCATATGCAGCTGTCTGGCGATTTCCCTGCTCGTATATCCTGCGAACAAATGCATAGCAAGAATCATGCGTTCCTGCGGCGGCAATTCCCAGAACAGCATACGTATTTGCGCTTGTTCTGCTATATCGCCTGTTCCTGGCGCTGTCAGATGCTCGGACAATTCCTGGGACAATTCCACAGTCTTATGCGCATATTCTTTTAGCTTCCGTTTACACTTGGCGGACAGAATACGAAACATCCAACCGCGAAACGCCTCTTCGGCGCGAAGCTTGTGAATCGACGCAAACGCGTCTGCCACTGCTTCGCTTACGGCGTCCTGTGCGTCCACAGGATTCTTTAAAATATAAACTGCAAACCGGTATAAATCTTCATAAATCTCCTGATACAATTTGGCAAATGCATCTATATCCCTATGCTTTGCCGCACGTACCAGCTCCAAATATCTATCCATGGCATACCTCCCGGAGATATCCTAATTAAGCCTTTTGTTTTTTACTGTATGTATATATAGTGTTTTTACAATGGGATTTTGTTGCAGTTGTTTTTGAATATTATTGCTGCAGGGCGGACGGAACGGTTACTTTTTGTTTTTAGCCTGTATAGCTGGCGGGAACAGTAACCAGGATCGTCCTTGACAGAAAAATACAGCAGGGATATAATAGCTGCAATACATTTGTCTCGCCGATATAATTATATCAGCAGATGCGGAAATTGCAACAGGAGGATCGTACATGAGTCAAAAACCAAAAACGGTATCACCGATGAGCAACGAAGGACGAAATACCTATGTAATGGAACATATTACACAAGCGCTTTTAAAGCTGCTGCAGAAAAAATCAATGGACGATATTTCGATCAGTGAGTTATGTAATTGCGCAGGTGTTGGCAGGGCGTCATTTTATCGTAATTTTAAAAGCAAGGAAGATATTTTGGAAGTATATATCGGCAAACTGTTTGAGCAATGGAAACAGGATTTGGAATGCAATTCGGATTTTCCGTTAAGTGAACTGCCGGGAGCGCTGTTTTCACATTTTGAACATAACAGAGATTTTTACAGTCTGCTGAATCAAAAGAATCTGATTTATCTGCTTAAGGACAGAATCATTCAGATCTGTGGATTAACCCCCGGGCTGCCCAAAATGGAAGTATATGCAAAAGCTTTTGCGGCATATAGCCTGTATGGATGGGTGGAAGTG
>VSNY01000038.1 GCA_009774535.1 Lachnospiraceae bacterium | reverse complement strand
CAACGGCACATGCAAGTACCACTTTTTCTGCTTCAACAGCAATTCCCTGTTCCACGCTCTTGGTTCCTCGCATAATAATAAACCTCCGTTTTTTCCATGGATCGAAAAGAAAATTTAAAAACTTTATTTCTTAATTACATATTTTAATCCATATTATTCATTTTTTGTTACATTTGTTACAACTTTGTTACAATCGCATTCTATCACTTTGGAATCATTTTGTCAAATTCTTTTTTTAAATTTTTCCAGAATATTTTTCCATTGTTTTAACAGCCAAAAAAAGAAAGAACTGACGATCACGCATGTCAGTTCTTTCTTACTGTTTATCACAGAAATATTAAGTTTTTAAAAACTTATTACAATCTCTTTAACAAAGCTTCTTTCTCTGCTTCATACCCCGGCTTGCCAAGCAATGCGAACATATTCTTTTTATAGCTTTCCACACCTGGCTGGTTAAACGGATTTACTCCAAGCAGATATCCGCTGATCCCGCAGGCAAATTCAAAGAAATACATTAATTCACCAAGATAAAATTCATTCTGTTCCGGAATCTTTACCATCAGATTTGGTACGTTGCCGTCTGTATGTGCCAGTATAGTGCCATTCATAGCACTCTTATTTACAAAATCCATATCCTTTCCTGTCAGATAGTTCAATCCATCCAGGTCTACCGGCTCTTCCTTAATCTCTACACGGCACCGAGGCTGTTCAACATTTAATACTGTCTCATACATAATCCTGGAACCATCCTGAATAAACTGTCCCATGGAATGCAGGTCGGTCGTCAGATCTACAGATGCCGGGAAAATACCTTTCTGATCTTTTCCTTCGGACTCGCCATATAACTGTTTCCACCATTCAGACATAGAATGCAGGCTTGGCTCATAATTAGCCAGCACTTCCACAGCTTTTCCTTTTCTGTGCAAAATATTACGGACTGCCGCATACTGCATTGCCGCATTCTCCTCAAAGCTGCTTTCCAACGCCAGCTTTCTGCCTTCTGCCGCGCCTTCCATCAGCTTCGTAATATCTGCGCCGCTGACCGCGATCGGAAGCAAGCCAACTGCTGTCAGTACAGAGAAACGTCCGCCGACATCATCCGGCACTACAAAAGTCTCATATCCTTCCTCATCGGAAAGGCTCTTTAATGCTCCCCTTGCTTTGTCAGTCGTCGCATAGATTCTCTTTGCAGCTTCTTCTTTTCCATATTTTTTCTCCAGCATTTCTTTAAAAATACGGAAAGCAATTGCCGGTTCTGTTGTTGTACCAGATTTGGATATCACGTTTACGGAAAAATCCCTGTCACCGATCACGTCAATCAGACCTTGTACATAAGCGCCGCTGATGCTGTTGCCTGCATAGTAGATTTCCGGTGCCTTGCGCATCTCTTTTGGTATATTATTGTAAAATCCATGACGTAAAAATTCGATAGCCGCTCTTGCTCCCAAATAGGAACCGCCAATCCCGATTACTACCAGCACTTCGGAATCAGACTGAATTTTTGCAGCTGCTTTCTGAATCCGCGCAAACTCTTCTTTGTCGTAATCAACCGGAAGGTCAATCCAACCCAGAAAATCATTTCCTGCGCCTGTCTTTGATACGAGAAGTTCCTTCGCATCATTCGTCAGTTTTTTCATATAGCCAACTTCTTCTTCACTGATAAATCCGGCTGCTTTTGAGTAATCAAATGTAATTCTGCTCATAATAACTCTCCTTATTGTATTTGTTGTACATATTTATCTTGTACGGTTTTATCATAACTATTATCCATTTTAACAAAATATTTGTAAATCCGCAAGCTGTTCTGTTAATTTTTGCCAAATTTTGTTACAATGATTGTAACCGCATCCAAACCGTTCAGATCCCTTGCTGAACGGTTACGATCATTAGTCAAAAATCTCCTGCAGCACGGTGTCTAATAATTCTTCTTCTTTTCTTTGTTTTTTGTGCGCGAGCGCTACGCGCATCTCTTCTTCCTGACGACTCTTTACCGGTTTTGCAGCTGACAGCTGCACAGACTCCCGTTCTTTGGCATCTGACTTTCCCGAGGTTCTTACGTCTTCTTCCAGCCCGGTTTCCGGCTGTTCCGATTCTTCATAAGCATCTTCACGGAATACTGCATTCAGGTATCTCTGCAGCCAGTGACCCGCGCGCTTTAGTCTCCTGTTGATCCGGCTTGTCTGCCCGATATGTACAAACTCCAGGAACACCGCCGCAAAGATCAGACCCGTTGTTATCAGTTGTATGTTTGACATTGTAAATGTCAAAATCTGGTCTAACATACCTCCGACTTCCTTTCTGCTATTTTTTTCGGGATATTCCTAATATAATCGATTACAGATGCAGATACTGTCGAAGGTTGTATGTAAAACATCTTGTTTCGCGCCTTTGCGCCTTATTTTTCTTTCTCATCCAGGAATCCGTTAAAGCAGCAACCATATTCTTCATTTAAAATCATAATCCGGTAACGGGCATTTTTCGCCTTAATTTCCCGCAGCACCTGGTTCTCAAGCTGCGATGTTAACGGACAGATCCAGAATATCGCATTCTTTTTCACATTCAGATCCAACAGACTGCTTTCCCAATTATAGCTGTTGCCGCAGTTTGGTATCGTAACAGCGCGGATTTGCGGTGAAATCATCCGGTAATGCTGCCGCAGCTCCTTGATATGTTTGCTCAGCCAGATATTTCCCAAAAGCAGTACACCCGCACGCAGCTCTATCTCTTCGGTGCGGTGGCAATGACATATATCATAGTCATTATACAGCATACACTTAACGGTACATCTGCCGTCATCCTTTTCAATATCCGCATGACAGAAGTCCTCTTTATCAATCACAATGGTATTAAGCACACAATCGGTCTGTGTGGCAATGATTTCCGTCGGGCTGGTAAACATCGTCAGTGTTTCCATCCCGCAGTCGCTGAATGCCTTGCGGTACGCAAGCAGCATTTTTAAAATCTGCCGCTCATCAAATGATTCAATCCGGACGCTTTTCGTATAATGAAACAAAAAATGCCTGATCCGGTACAAATCAATGCCAAAATAACCAAATTGAAACAGCATCCGGTTATTAATCATATGCCCTGCCTTTGCAACAGGAATACGGTACCCTTCCATTTCTTCGATCATATCTAATATATTGTCATCCTGCATCCGAAAATACATGCCCGGATACATTTCATTTTCCGTTTTCTCAAACGACTTCCCGTTTCCATAAATAAACAGGAACTTTTTCACACTGCTCTTTTGCAGATACAAATACGGTGCCTGGATAAATGCAATCAGATCCGGATCATTGATATCCTGTGCCAAAATTGCCTGCATAATCATAAAGCGCTGTACCGGAGCTACATATGGAAGAATCACCATCTCTATCGTATCATGACGCAGCGTGTGAATCAGCCGTTCCGCATCTTCCAAAGAAAAACTCCCCATTATAAACATATGAACCGGACTGCCGTTATAGAGCATCGGTCCATCCCCATTCTGGCGGCTCTGTTCCAAAGGATTATGGCACATTTCGCACGTATATACGTACCGCAGCTGTTCCTGCACTCCTTTATCCCAGATACACCCTGACATAATTACCGCGTTTGCTGTATTCTCAAACAAATAACGAAATAACCTTACACCCATTTACTTCTCCTTTTAGTTCCAATTGATAACTCCTAATAACTACAATCTTTATCTATATTCTATTCTTTTCTTTCGTATTTACAAGTCTTTTTCTCCTTATTTTTCATATACATAAAAAATAAGGATCGTAAGCGATCCGAAATAAGGATTTGACATTTCCGCATATTCGGTTAATAATAAAGATGGTTTGGTTATTATTATAGCAAATTTTGGAGGAAGGAAGTTCAAATGAAAAAGATTATTTTAACTGGCGGAGGCACTGCCGGGCATGTGACCCCTAATATCGCTCTGCTTCCGCGTCTTCGTGAAGCCGGATTCGAGATTACGTATATCGGTTCTTATAATGGAATTGAAAAACAACTGCTTAAGGAGCAAAAAATACCCTACTATGGGATTTCTTCTGGTAAACTGCGCCGTTATTTTGATATAAAAAACTTTTCAGATCCCCTTAAAGTAATCAAAGGACTCGCACAGTCCATCCGCCTGATGCGCAAGATCAAACCGGATCTTGTATTTTCCAAGGGTGGTTTTGTATCTGTGCCTGTCATTCTTGCTGCCAGATTCTGCCATATACCGTCTATTATCCACGAATCTGATCTGACGCCTGGACTGGCTAATAAACTGGCAATTCCAAATGCTGCAAAAGTATGCTGCAACTTTCCGGAGACGTTAAAATATCTGCCCGAAGATAAGGCAGTGCTTACCGGCTCTCCGATCCGAAGCGAACTATTGTCCGGAAATAAAGAAAATGCCCGCAAAAACTGCAATTTTACCAACGAAAAGCCCATTCTTTTTATTGTCGGCGGCAGCAGCGGTTCTAAGTTTATCAACGATACCATCCGCGGGCTTCTGCCGGAATTGCTGAAAACCTATCAGATCATACATATGTGTGGGAAAGGCAATATTGAAGAATCCTTAAACCGAACAGCAGGTTATAAACAATATGAATATATCGGTGCTGAACTGAGCGACATTTTTGCTCTTGCAGACCTGGTTATCTCCCGCGCCGGAGCAAATTCTATCTGTGAACTGCTGGCGCTTCAAAAACCAAATATCCTGATTCCGCTGTCGGCAAACGCCAGCCGCGGCGATCAGATCTTAAATGCACAGTCGTTTGAAAAACAAGGATTCAGCGTTGTCATCGAAGAAGAAGTGATTACGCCGGATAAGCTGCTGAATATGATCCACGAAACATATAAAAATCGGGAACGGTATATCACAGCAATGAAAAAAAGTACTATGATCAATTCTGTAGATAAGATTGTAACACTAATTGAAGAAACTGCTAAATAACAGTGATTGTAACCGTTCCGATCACCATTGAACTGTTGCCTTTATTTCATTATATACGGACTTTGTAAACAATACAAAGTCCGTATTTCTGTTTTCGCTCTGAATCTTATGCCTTTATCTGTAATTTGCTGCAAATTTCATCCTGCTCTTCAGCTGTAAACTCTTCATGTGTCCAATTCAGTAAATCATTGTTCTTCATACCCACATACCGCGGAATCAGGTGCATATGAAAATGAAATACCGTCTGTCCGGCCACTTCACCATTATTCTGCAGCAGATTCAGACCGTCACACTGCAGCACTTCTTTCATATGAGCCGACAGCTTCTTTGCCAGCTTCGCAGCCTTAGCCAGCAGTTCTTCACTGATCTCATAGATATTTGCACAATGCTCTTTCGGCAGGATCAGCGCATGACCTCTGGAAGCAGGGCTGGCGTCCAGAATCACTTTAAAATCTTCATCTTCATAAATCGTTCTGGACGGGATTGCTCCTTCCATAATTTTACAAAAAATACAATTCTCATCTCTCATCTTGTCTCTCCTTTTCTTGTCTTTTCTTTTCTGGCTAAAATCACCAACTGTCTTCCAGCTGAAAAAAGTTCAAAAACACATGAAATTTATCATTGAATAAAACTCTAAATAATGCTAGAATTTAACAAAAGATAAATATAGGGGGTTTTTTATGAATACATTGGATTATCAGCAAATTTTTCATGAAATTAAAAACACGGTTACATTAATCAACAGTTCTGCACAGCTTTTGCATACAAAATGCCCGCATTTACATACAGAACCTTATTGGAACAATATCCGGCATGAAATCACTTATTTAAAAAATATCGTACTGGATCTCTCCCATGCCGGAGGCACAGATCAGCTGCAAAAAGAGCCTGTTGACCTAAATCCCCTTCTGAAAGATACCTATCGGTTTGTAAAAGACGCTTATCCAAATCTGCAGTGGATTCTGGATTTATGTAAACATCTCCCTGTGATACAGGCTGACAGTATCAAATTAAGGCAGGCTATTTTAAATCTGCTGAAAAATTCTGCCGAATCCGGTTCTGCATGGATTACGATCCGCACACAAAGCAGTGATTCCTTTGTGGAGATTACCATCACAGATTGCGGAGGCGGTATTCCTTTGGAACTGGAAGACAAAGTGTTCAACCTGTTCACAACTTCCAAAGAAAACGGTACAGGTCTTGGCCTTCCAATTACCAGACAGATTATAGAAGCCCATGGCGGCACACTGCGGCTGGACAACCGCCCTGGAGACGGATGTTCCTTTACGATCTGTCTTTACACTGCACATGCATGTTAAACTTTCCAAACATTGGCTTTGTCTGCTCTGGCGGAGGTGATACAAATCAAATACCTCCGCCGGATCTGCCGTTAAAAATCAAAAATATCATCCAGCATACGCAAAGTTTTAAAATTGCCTTTTGCTGTTAATTCCCCAGTCATAAATGCCCGCTGGAACGTCATCTTACCAGCAATAATTCGTTCGATCACTTCTGTTGTCATTTTTGCATACACATCTACGCCATCCTGTTTTCCGTAACTGCACTTTAACTGATCCTGTTCCACTTCGATTGTCAGCGGCTTTTTCTTTCCATCGATAATAAATAAATATTTTGCCTTAAACTCTGCCTGCGGCTTAAAATGTGCTTCCAAATCCTCGATATATGCAATGGCATCATCATCTTCTTCGGTTTTGTCCTTATCCAATAATCCCTTGAACTTATTCGCAAGTTCTTCAATATCTTCTTTTTGTTTTTTGACATATGTGTCATCAGATACATATTTGGATAACTGTTCGCTTTCCTGCGGGGTCAGTCCCAAATCCTGTGTCCGCAGCACGGTTTTTGTGACCGCCTGATTACTGTTTGGCAGGCTTTTCATTTTCTGGGATATCGTTCGGTACAGATTTTCCGCTTTCTTTTCAATAATAACCGAATAATCCTGATTCATTTCAAACGTCAGCAGATCCGCCACATATCCGCACAATCCGGCGCATGGCAGGCCGCCAAGCATCTCCCAGGCATTTGCAAGCGTAAGCTCGCCTTCACGTTCTCCATACGCCGTAGACATTACGACTGGCTGCATATATGTCTGGCTGATTTTTTCTTTATCCCCATACAGCCAGCAGGCGTCCAAAAACTGCTGCATATAACCGCCAATGCCAAGCCACTCTACCGTTGTAGCCAGTATGATTCCATCGGCTTCTTTGATTGTCTGTGGGAGTGTTGCTATACTGTTCTTCTGCTCATAGATATTATAACGTTCTACAGTCACACGCAGTTCTTCCAGTACCTGCTGCATTTTATTAATTACATACAAAGACGGATCGTCCAAAACACCCCTGCCACCATAATAAATATTAACTTTCATACTTCACCTCTCATTTGTATGTTTTATTTTTATTACAGGTTTTGCATCAATTAGTATATAGGCTTTTCCGCAGAATTTCAAGCGCTGCGTGATTTCCGATACAACAGGATACACAGCAGCAGTCCTCCGGCAGCTCCGCCCGCATGCGCCCAGTTATCAATTCCGGCTGTTGTAACTCCATAATACATACATAAGGCAATCATAAACAGCAGACCTTTTGTCGTAAGCCCTTCAAATTTTCCTTTATTGCGAACGGCCACCCAGACCAGGCCCCCGATCATACCAAAAACAGCTCCTGAAGCGCCCGCACTAACCGCGTAATCCCCGGTTTGCAGCCTGATATAAAAGGATAATAGATTACCTGCCACCCCGGAACCAAGATAAATCATAAGATACCGGAATGATCCGGCCGCCGCTTCCAGCTTACCGCCTGCCGCAGCCAGAAGTATCATATTATTTGCCAAATGTTCTGCGCCAAAATGCAGGAACATGGCTGTAAACAATCGGTACCATTCTCCGGCAAGAAGCAGATCCGGATACATTCCTCCATACCTTAAGATCAGCCCTGCATCCTGCGTATCCCCTATGATCTCCAAAACACACCAGACTGCCACATTAATAACTACCAGAATTATATTGATGATCGGCCTTTTCACCTGCACCGGCTGATCAGGCGTTTCCTCCCACTGCGTATCTTCCAAAGTCCCCGTTCTCACCTTTCCATTCCGCGATTTTCCCGCATCTGCATGATGAAAAAAACATAACACGTTCTGGCACGGCTGTCAATGAAAACTATAACATTCTCCGGCAATACTAATAATATCGCCTTTTTGAAGAACACGTCGTTCATGAAACTGCAGCAGTTCTCCGTTTACATGCGTCCCGTTTGTAGAATTCAAATCTTCCAGTATCGTCCGCCGCGCATCTATCTCAACCCGGGCATGAACCCTGGAGACCATTGGAACCGGAATATAAATATCACTTTCTGACAGGTCGCTGCCCAGTATCATTGTTCCGTTCATACAGTGAAAATCCCTGGAACGGTCTGGCCCCTGATAGATAAACCTATTTTGAATCCCTTCATCTTCCGGCATCAGGCATACCGTCGGGTTACTGCGCGGCAGCGCATCATTCTCTGCCTCTGCTTCAAAGACAGTTTCTTCTTCCGGAAATCTGGCACGGTCTGTATATATTTTTCTGCACAGCATTTTTTTCAGTTTTTCCGCTGCCTGTTTTCGGATCGTCGCTTTTTTCTCTATTTTTGATGTTGTATCTGATTCCTGTGCCGCAGCCGCAAATTTACCAGTTTCCTGCCACCCTGCATGTTTATATCCGGCAGATTTTTCTATTTTACGCTTTTTATCCAGCGTATATTGAATCTGACAGCCATCTTCTATCTGACTTTCTATTTTTCGCTTCTTATCCGGCCTGTATTGAATCTGACAGTCATCTTCTGCCCAACCAACTTCCTGCTGCCGGGTGAGATCTTTTAATTCCTGTTGTTGAGTGGAATCTCTTAAATCTTTCTGTCGAGTAGTATCTCTTAAGTCCTGCTGTCGAGTAGTATCTCTTAAGTCCTGCTGTTGAGTGGAATCTCCTAATTCCTGCTGTCGGACAGAACCTCTCATTTCCTTATTGTCTGTAGTATACCATATTTCATTGAAATCCATATGACTGCTGCCCTTCATCCACTCCTGATCAGCCGTACGAAACGCTGATTGCTGATCAGGTTCTTCCATAATCTTTAATGGATTTTTCCCTGTATGCTTTTCATAACTGCCTTCTGACTGCTGCCATTTATTTTCCATAAACCTTTCTTGCTGTTGCTGATGCATCCGACTAGCATCTGCCTGATACAACCACTGGTTTACATCCGCCCCCTGCGCAGTCTGACGATGTTCCACATCCTGTTCAAACTGCCGGAATCTGTCGTCCCGCAATACATCATGCAGCGCTGTCCGCTCTTCTGCCACACGCTGGTATACATAATAAGCAAGCCGTACCGCCAGTTCATCTTTATGATCCAGATGCTGCAGCAAATATCCCATAAATGCCTGAAACTGCAGACAAATATCTGTATGGTTCCCCGGCACATAACAGTAGCTCATCTGATCCAGGTTATGATCAGCAAATACAAACTCTGGCTTTAACAAAATATCATCTTCTGTCATCATAAAATCTTCTGTTTGTGTACATGCATCATCAAAAGAACTTAAGATCTTTAACAATAAAAGATAATCCAGTGATTTATATTCCAATAACTGCTCTAAGGAACGTTTACTTGTTATATCATAACAAAACTGCGCAAATGTATTCTTTTTTTGCACCTTCATTTTCAAAAAGTCCGGAATCTGATGATGCCGGAACATTTCAATACTGTCTTTTTCGGATTCATACTCCTTTTCCGGAGTAATCATAAGACTGCTTTGATTGATTTTACGGATATATTCTGCTTTTGGCACTTTGATCCCTCCCATTACTTCCAATTTTTTACTGGTCTGTCAGCCCCCGGATCAGTGTCTTGGTTCGTACAAGCTCAACCGGGTCCAGTTTTTCCAATTCTTCATGTATCTGTATGATCCCCTTTGTTTCTTGTAACATCCGATAGCCAATGTTAATACCTCCTACTATCGTAAATAATATTATCGGAACGAGAAATGATGCTTCCAAGGTCATACTGGCTTTTACATATCTTTTTCGTTTTTTTCTGTTTTTAATAACCATTTTCATAATTCTAAGTTCCTTTCCCTGTTCTCTTTCATCACCTGCCATTGCATAAATTCCAAATATATGCTGCCAGTATAAATGGTACAAAAGCAATCTCATAGTTCCGATTTTTCTTTTTTATGTAATACAGAAACAAGGCATACGCCGCTGACAGAAAAAGTGCAGATAACAATATCATACAAATGCAGACAGCATCCAGAAAAAATCCCATCACCAACAGCAGCAGACCATCCCCCTGCCCGATTTCTCCGCGCATAAAAACTGACAACGCCAGCACACAGCATCCCGGAATCAATGCAAGCGCTGTTTCTGCAAACATCCTGTTTCCAGTGAACATCGCATACAATATTCCTATTCCCGCAAACACTGCCAGCCATGCGGTACGGATCTGTTTTCTTTTTATATCTTCGTAACTGCAGATTCCGAGCAGCAAAAGTATGGATAATTGACCTGCCATATTATTTTTCTCCTTTTTCATTCGATAGCGGCATCAGCTTCCACATTTTTTACACATTCGTTTGTCCGTTGCTTTTGTCTTGCGAATCATATAAATACTTCGTTTTAATCCACTGCACGAAAGACTGCTATGCCAGCGATCTCCATAATCTGTAATATATACCATAGATTGTCCCAATGCCCCTTTTGTACATTTTTCACACTTGTGATACTTTCCCCCGCTTTTGTTCCTGCTGCTTCCTAACTGTGAATAAGGAATCCCATGAATGGAAAGATCCAGATGTGTACAGCTTCTGGTAGCGTGGTATACAGTTCCATGCGCCGTGTAATACAGCCATGTATCATTTTCTTCCTGATCCTGCCCTGTTTGATAGCCTGTCCACTTTCTGCATTTTGATTCCTGAACCATCCGATACTGGATATCACCAAATAACGCAATCGGGAACTTCATCCGGTACACAGCCTTTAATTCCACATAGTTTCCGGAAAAATCAGATTGCAGCAGACTGATTCCCGCAGTCCCGTAACTAATATACTGTGTTGGACATTTTTGCTTTTTCAGCTGTCTTAAGAAAAATACTTCTGCTTTGACCAGGCCTACGCCGTCTGATTTCCATACGCTTTCCTGCTCTTTGGAAAATGGGTCTGCTTCACTGTTCTTTTCTACACTCCCGCAGTATTCCACAGCAGTACGTCTCCCGGCATACTGCAGCGCCTGGGAAACCGCGGCCTGCACCTGCAGAATCCGAAAAAAATAGAGAATAAATACTATAAAACATACGAAAAAAGGTAATACAACAGCTGCTTCGATGGTCAATACTGCTTTTGGGCGGATGCATCGGGATATCCCTGCATGTTTCACATTCGGAAAAGAGAATTCCCATGCTTTTTTTCGCCTGAATGAGAGAGATTGACTGAATTTTGGATTTGTAAAACCGAGGGACATCCCGATACACCCGCCCTTTCTGCTTCCTTACGGAACCCATTTTATGTTAATACTGATTTTATTTCTAATCTTCACTTTTACTTTTATTTGTATCTGTATAGGAAAAATTGTATCTTTCCTTAAACTCATACCCATTTTTAGATACCTGCCCTACTGTAACAAATGTTAAAAATGCCTGCCTGGCATGATATGCATGTTCCGCATCCATTGCCGTAATCATACAGTCCAGTTTCAACTGATCATACCCAGCATACAGGCGCAGATTCTTTTCCAGCAAATTAGCAAAGCGATTTCCGATCTTAGGAAGACTTTCTAATGCTAAAAATGCCAGCAGATAATCCTCATACTCCAATCCATTGCTTACTTCCCGTGCTTTCACAGAAGTCTGGAAAAGAACAGACGCCGTCTGTGACAGACTGACATTCCAGTTTCCCGCTGATTTTATAGCCGCAATTTTGCCACCGGAAAATAAGGTACGCAGTTCTACGATGCTTTCCGCATATGCCCAGGAAGCCAAAAGCCCCATTTGGATTGCTTTTACAGCTCCCGGAATTGCAGCCGCAGCTGCAATCGCCGACGCCATTACAAATGCCTCTTCTTTTTTGGCGCTGTCTGTCATTAAATAGGCAAAGTTAATGCCTTCTCTGACTAACAGCAGCCTGGCCGCAACTTTTTCCAGATTCTCTTCGTCAGAATATTTTCCGCACAAAAGATATTCCTGCTCATAAGCAAGTGCATGTGGAACAGCTACCTGATGCTGATAATTCGCAGTATATTTTTTCAGATACTGCATAATCAGCGCCCGGTCCAGAATCCCCGCAGACAAAGAACTTTCCAGGTTGCCAATATTTAATGTACGTCTCTCAACAGCATCTTCTTTTGAAATCTGCTTTGCGGATATCCCGCCGCTGCCTGATAAAATCTGAGCCAGCAGCGGCGAACTTTTTGCGGTTTTCACCTGCTCCATGGGATGTTCCACTTCCTGCGGCGGTAAATCAGAGGACTCGTTTGTGAATGCTGCGTAACTCTGTGTTCGTTCTGTAAACGGTTTATTCTCTATATTTTCAATTACCCCATTCATCTTCCCGCTTCTGCCTGCTTCCTTCATTCCGGACATACCAGCCGCATCCATCCATTTCATTACAGCCAAATCAGCTATATCAACTGCTTTCGTTTCAGCCAGATCTGCTATATCAACCGCTTTCATCCCTGTCAGACCAGTCGCGTCAGCCGATTCTTTGGCTGCTTCTTTTGCCTGTTCGATCGTATCCAGCGCCCCATCCAAATATTTATCCGTTTTCTTTCCCTGGCTGTCAGACTGCTGTATACCCGTAATCTTTTGATACGCCTGCTGCGCCAGATCTGCGACTGCTTCTTTTTTCATAACCTGCGACATCTGCGCCAGAAGCGGCCCGGCATTCTGGTCAGTAGCCAGTTCGTACCGGACCACACTGCTGTCTGTTACATTCATCTGCAGAAAATTACTGTATTTTCCAAACCCTCTCACAACCGGATTCAAATTTTCCTGCCCTAATTCCTGCATCCGTGCATTGACCTTTGACAGCATCAGTTCCCCGCCGCCATATCCGCTGTCCATCATAAATAAATGATAATTCTGATAAGCAGGCACCTGATACTCTGCAAACATAGATTCGGTTACGCTCTGACTGTTCAGGACTGCCGTCATTCCCAGCATCATATAACGCGATCCTTCCAATAGCGTAAACAATAATGATGCTATGATCATTAACAGCAGGCTCATAAATACTGTAATACTGCCTGTATGCGTGCCTTTGCTAAGACGCCATTCTTCGTCTTTTCCTGTTTTTCTGCTAACCATCTGCCTTAATCCGTTGTAGATACATCGCTTGCGCCCTGTGTAATTGTCTCAAAAATCTCTTCCACCAGGCCACGCAGACTATCCTTAAAAATCAGCACCAATCCGATCAGCACAACCAAAATTAAAATAAGCTCAACAACTCCGATACCGTCTTCTTCCTTCCAAAACTCGATCATTTGATTCATATTTCTTCCTTTTCCTTTCTAAAAACGGCGTAAAGTCCGATCAATACAAAATCAGGATCAAAACTTTCCCGTTTTTTTGTTTTCTTTTTTTCTGCTCCTGCCTATCACAACTGAAATGTTAAAAATGCCGGAACCAAAATAATAACCATTACAATACAAAGCATCAGCATCATTGGCAGTAAAATCTTTGTTCCCGCCTCTTCTCCGGCTTTTTTTGCCAGATTCTTACGAAGTGCAAATGCGTCTGCTACTTCTTTTTCCAGGCTTTGTCTTAAGCCGGCTGCACCTTTGCGCAGGTTCTGCGTCACCAGCATGGAAAATTTGCGGTACTGCGGCGTATTGCAGCGTTCTCCAAAACGTTCGTATACTTTTAATTCTCCAACACCATCCTGCATTTCGCGATATGCTGCCAGCATCTGCTCATATACCTCTTCCGGCTTCGTATGCTGCTGTTCTAACTTCCGCTGATAATTCAGCACGATTCTTTCCCATGCGCTGCTTAATGTCATACCAGCGCCAAGCAGCAGCGAGATCTTACTAACCATATCCGGGTATTGTTTCAGCAGCTGTTCCCTGCGCTCCTGTTCCTTTCTTTGTTCTTTCATTTCTTCCTGAATATAGACGACTGCAGCGGCCACCAGGCCAAGCAGAAGGATAATCTGATAGGTATGTTCCGTTTTTTGCGACCAGCGCAGACGCTTTCCGTTCCATTCCAATGGAAGCTTAAGAAATTCCTGATATTTACTGTTTTCCTGTTCCTGCTCAAAATACTCTGCCAGATCAGAAAGCATACGTTCCATATGGCTCTGCTTTTTTGGATATACATAAAAGCCAAATGAATGTTCCCTCGCATCCTCATCATAACTCATTGTTAAGGTCGCAATCACTAATACACCCATATCATCCACACCTTCAGCCTGCAGTTCTCCGTCCGAATTAATTACATTCTTTTGATCAAACTGCCATTTTGCCCGAATCTGTCCGTCTTGAAGTGTTCCAGGCAGGGAAACATCATGATTAATACAGTCTAATGATCCATTCTCGCCAAGAAATTTTTGTTCCGCTTCTTTTGCTGCGTTTATAAACAGCTGATCCAGTTCTTCCCCCTGCAGCTTTCTGGCTTTTACTTCAACCTGATATGGATAGTCCTGTACCACTCCTTCCACATTCAGCTGCAGTTCCTGACTTTCCGTATCTTTTCCCGCCTGATTTCTAAGTAATTTACCATCTGTCATTATCCGCTGGCTGTGATCTTCTGTAATACAGATGATCAGACCCAAAAATCCGGCTACAGCCATTACCTTCGCTGCATCCTTCCAGTTTTTTGGTTTTTTCGCAGCGTATAGCCAAAGCAGAACAAGCAAACTGGATGCTGATATAAACAGACAAATCATCTTTCCCGCCATAAAACTTCCTTCCTGTTCCCATTCTTACACAATCAAGTTGCGTCAGAAAATAAAACAAAACAAACACCATTAAGCTGCACCTGAAAATAATACGAAACAAACACCATACAGCTGCACCTGGAAATAAAATAAACATAGCTTTAAATTTCAATTAACATAATTTTTTCAGATAACAGATATGCGCCCAGATACACAACAAGACATATTGTCATAACCAGAACCCCGAATGTATTATGATATAATCCGTCCAAATATCCCCCAAAACTAACATCCACATATAACAGAATAAACAGCGGCATCAGATTCATTAGTTTTTGTTCCATCCGCTTTCCGGCAATTTCTGTACGAATTGCTTCCATCAGTTCATTTTTTTCAGAAATACGGTCTGCAGTCATATGGATAATTTTAATAAAGTCTCCGCCGCTTCGTTTTGCAAACGTAAATACCTCACAAAAACTGCGCACATCTTCCAAACCGCTGCGGTTTGCAAAATCATACAACAGCTGTTCCAGCGGAACATTCAATGACAGGCAGCTGCTCATATACCGAAGTTCACCGGTAATCAGCGCATCCTGGCCATACTGCATCCGCATCTCCGCATAAGCCTCCCGAAATGCATTTTCAATCGAATAACCTGCTGCCATTGAAGATGCCGCACATTGAATGCCGTCCTTAAACTGCCGGCACAACAGATCCTGCCGTTTGCGGATCATCTGCTGTTTTTTCCGTCTTCGGTAAATCGGATAAAATCCCCATAAAATAGCAAATACCAGCCATGTCCGATAAAACAGATACGTAAATCCGCCGCTCAGAACCAAATACTCCATAACCATTCGCAGCCGCTCTTTCCAGGAAAACTGATAATCCTGATAGTCAGTCCTGGCATGCTCCTGATGGCTGTTTTGTTTCAGCGGCCAAAAGCTATGTCTGTGTAATCCGCTTTTCGCTTTCTCTGCTTTGGTTCGTTTTACAGCAGCCCCGCGTCTTTTAGTTTTTCCTTATTTTGCAAAACCCCTGTCTTCTCCCACGTTCCAATCACCTTTCCTTCCTGCCCGGCTGTTGTTTCAACAAATTGGTAAATCGAATGAGTTCTGATCTCACCGTCTTTTATTCCGTCAATCTCATCCACATTCAGTAATTTTCTGGAACAGTCCCGCAATCTGCCAAGATGCACCAAAATGTTAATCCCGGACGCAATCTGTGCGCGGATCGCAGGGATTGGCAGATCCATTCCCATCAGCACCATCGTCTCAAGACGTTTCAGCATATCCTGGCTGGAATTGGCATGACCTGTGCTGATGCTTCCGTCATGCCCGGTATTCATCGCCTGCAGCATGTCCAACGTTTCTGCGCCTCTGCATTCGCCAATAATAATTCTGTTTGGCCTCATACGCAAAGATGTACGGATCAGATCCCGAATGCTGATTTCCCGCACTCCCTCCATATTTGCATTGCGCGTCTCCAGGCGGATCAGATTCGCTACAGACTGAATCTGCAGTTCCGCAGAATCTTCAATCGTAATCACCCGCTCACCAGATGGAATAAACTCTGACAGCGCGTTTAAAAAAGTCGTTTTCCCTGCTCCGGTACCCCCTGAAATAAACAGATTATAACCGCCCTGTACCAGCTGTTTTAAAAACGCCGCCACTTCCGCAGAAACCGCGCCCAGCTGTATCAGCTGCTCCATCCGCATCGGCTGTTCCGGAAATTTACGGATCGTAATCGCAGAACCATCAATGGCAATCGGGGAAAGTACAATATTTACACGCGAACCATCCCGCAGTCTTGTATCTACAATCGGGTTTGCCTCGTTAACAAGTTTATTCCCTGCCGCTACGATCTGCTGTATAACGTCTTCCAATTTTTCTCTGGAATAAAACTGCCTGTCCCACTGACAAACACGCCCGTCCTTTTCAAAAAAGATATGATCCGGCCCATTTACCATAATTTCTGTCACAAGCGGATCTTCCACCAGTTCCTGAAGCACATCCAGCTTTCTTAAAGAATGATAAATTTCTTTTTCAAACTGTTCCCTTTGTGTTAAAGAAAGGCCCTGTGTTCTGCTGTAAGCGCCTACTTCCTTGTAGATCAGACCTTCCAGCTCTTCATCTCCGGTATCTCTCGTCAGATCCAGCTTTGTCAGAATCTTTTGCCGCAGCTGCTCCATCTCCCTGGTCATAATTTTCCTTTCCTAATGTTATGTATCCTGTGTCAATTCCTCCGCCTATCCGGTAAAAATTCTCCTTTCAAATGTTATGTATCCTGTGTCAATTCCTCCACTTGTCTGACAAAATCCCCGCTCTGCAGCTGCGTCAAAACAGAACTCCCCTGCACAAATCCGCTGCTTCCAATCTGCGGACACAGATACTTCACCTTTTCCCGCAGCCTCTGCCTCTTTTCTTTTTTTAGAAACGCGTCCAGTTCCAGCTTACGGTATTTTCCAAACGCATTCTCTTTTACAATACAAAAGACTTTGCTGCAGCATTCCATCACCTGCTGTGCAGACTGATTCAGCGATCCGCAGTTCCATATAATCTTTTGATATTCTGTCTGTTCCTGCAGCTGTGTCAGCACACATGCCAGATCCTCTTCCCGGATCTCATACAAATCCTGCGGATTTTCCGGCGGCAGCACATAATCAAAATATTCTGTCTGATGTAAAACGCTCTGCAGACACAGCAAAAACTGTTCCTTCTTCTGCCGGACCCCATAAACGAGATCACTCAGGTTATTGCCTGGCTTCTCTCCAAAAAGCGGCGCCATTCCTGAAAATTCCGATAAGTTCACATACAGCGCCTTTTGCTCTTTACCACAAAGCGATGCGTAAGACAGAGAAAACGGCAGCAGCAGTTCATGACCGCCTGGCGCATAAAATGCAATCATCTCTAAATCCGCAGTACTACACCTGCATACCAGTTTCTTTTTAGAACTTTGTTCATAAATGCGGAAAATCTGACGCAGGATCTCAGATCCCTTCTGGTAACGAAAAATCCGTTTCTGTCCGACTTCCTGCTCCGTATGCTGTTCCGTTGTAATCTGTATATGTACGATTTCCTTTGGAATCTGTTCCTGTACAATGACACCCTGCTCATACAATAACAGATCCGGCTGTACTTCAAGCATAAACTCCGCCAGATTCGCCACATCCTGGCACCCCACAATCTCCAGATAATCCGGCGCCTTCCTGCGCATACACTCCGTCAGGCGTGCCGCATATACGCTCTCCCCGACTACCGCCAATTTTATTTTTGCCAATCATATTCCCCCTAAATACATGAGATACCCCGCCAATATTGCTACCGAAAAATGGATATAGTTTTGCTTTCCGTCAGATTTAAAATCATACCTGGGAATGGATTTTGTTAAAAGAACTGCCTTGAAATAACAGGAAAAATAAACGAAACGATTATAAAAATTCCGATTGCGTATCAAAATATACAAAGAATTAACTGCTCCTGCAAGAAAAGAAAACAGAACAACCTTCACAAACCCGTTTAACCCAATACAACTGCCAATTACGGAAAACAACTTGATATCGCCTGCGCCAAGCGCACGCATCAGAAACAATAGATAAAACGAAAGAACCGGTATAGAAAACTGTATTAGAAAATAAATACTTCCTTTCCAGCCGTATTCCAAAAGATTATAAATACAGCCTGTCATCCATCCGCACAGGATCAGCCGGTTACTGATCTTCGTGGAACGTATATCCATCCATGCTGCCGCTGCTAACAGGCAGAGCAGGATGACCTTTATAAAACTTCCAATGGAATCCCCCCTTTGATCGGTCTGACGGTCTGCACCAGTCAGATTTGTTTTGTAAGTTGGATTATACGAGCTTTTTCTGCATTTGTCTACCCTTTTTGAAATATTGAAATAAAGTTTGTGAAATATTTACAACAATGAATAGAATAAAATTCCATAAATCAGCGCAAAACCGCTTGTACCAAGGGTTCCGATTGTCAAAAGATTAAAGGGATTCAAGCCTGCGGCAACCAAGATACCCTGTTTTTGCAAAAAATCATTGAATAAAATGATTGCTACGCAGCCGACGATAATACGCACTATCAGATTTAGTACAATTGCGGCTTTTTGTTTGAGTACGCCGATCAAAAGCACAACCGCACAGATGCCGATAATCATTAGAAAACCGTTTTCCTGTTTCATAGATGCTCCTGTATTTTTATTTACATTTATGTGTATGCGTTTGTCCCTGCAATTATTCCGCCGGATTGACATGAATTTTCCAACTTTGGATCAATAGAACGCCAGTCTCCCTTTTCTTTTCATACTATGCATATTTTTCCAATCTTCTGCCTATACTTATAACACTCATAATGTTTGAAGCACGTTAATATGGAAAACGGAAAGTGAGGTAAGCCTTTGTTTCGATTTTTAAAACAAGAACCACAGCCGGACGCAAATTACCAGAGCCTGCTGGATAACCTGATGCAGACGATGGACAGTCTGCACCTTGCCTATGAGAATTTTGAGAATGCCACAGATCCGGAACTGATTGACAGTTATATTTATGAAGTAAATGCGATTCAGATGCGCTACAAATTTTTGTTATGCAGGCTCAAATCCTATGAACTGGCCGGGCCTGTAAAATCATAATCATCCATACTACGCACCAGCGTTAAAAAGAGGCTTTCCAGCATTACGCCAGAAAGCCCCTTGAAGAATGCAAATCATAACTTTCATTTAAGTCGTGTTTTCCATATGTATAGCCCGCATACACCTGCTGTGCATTCCGCATCAGCGGGCCGGACGTATCCTGTTTTGCAGCTTCCTGAAAAGCATGATACGTCTTCAGCAGCATTTCCCTGCTTTGATCCAACCCTTCCGCGGAATTTTTAATGATCACTTTTGATAACTGCCTGCGGTGAAAATCATACAATGCATACAATTGTGCCGAAATCTCATACTGAAAATCCAGCGTTTCCTGAAAACTTTTCAGTACCGCGTCTGCATGGTGAACCCCGTCTGTCATTGCCTGCCTGTCATTTTCCTGACAGGCTCTCACAATGTCATCAAAGTAGACGAAAAGCATTTCAAATTTAATCAGCGTCAGCCCGCTGCGGTTCGCATGCGTAATTCTGCGGGTAAATTCCTGTATTTGTTTTTTTGTCATATCAGCCTCTTATCCCTGTAATAAAGATAATACCTGCTGCGGCAGATCATTGGCCTGTGCCAGCACGGAAATAGATGCCTGTGTCAGCACATTTGCATTCGTATATTCCGTCATTTCTGCCGCCATATCTGTATCGCCAAGACGGGAAATAGCAGTCGTCATATTTTCCTCCGCCTCATCCAGTCCGCTTTTGACATAATCCAGACGGTTTTCATAAGCGCCCATCAGGGAACGTGCTGCGGTAACAATGCCAATCGCTTGATCCATTGTTTCCAGTCCGCGGTCAGGCCCTGTCACTTTCCGTACGTCCAGATCATCCATATATAGGCTCTTCGTATTCAGCACCGGAACCCGCACAGCCAGCTCCTGTCCTTTGTTGGCGCCAATCTGAAGCTGGAGCGTACCGATATCCGTCGCTTCGATATTGATGATTTCAGAACCAGCAACAGCCAGATCACCCCGGATCTCAAAACTAATTTCAAAACCGCTCTTATCTGTAATCACGATCTGATTTCCATCTGCTTTTACAACTGCCTGACCTGTATATTCACCTCGAATTTGTCCCGCATCTTCAATGGATACGTCTGCATTTGTTCCTGCTTTTTCAACTTTATATTCATAAAAGACTGTTTTTTCATCCGCAGGCGGTGTAGCGCCTTTCAGTCCAAAATAATCATCCGTATCTTCACTAATATACTGAATGTTAATTACCTGATCTGCCCCTGTCTGCTGCGATTGAAACTGCAAGGCATCTCCAAAATTATAAACTCCGTCTCCATCTGCATCTGTAACATCAATTTTCTGACTCTGGGCAGCGGCTTTTATTGCATCATACACTTCTTGAGCAGTCATAGTTTCTGTTATGGTTACTTTTGCTTCATTAATATAAAATTCACCAACCGGATGCCCCGTTCCCGTATATTTTCCCGTAACTACCTTTGCTGGTTCTCCAGGTGTTGTCACAACGCCTTGCGCATTCTTTACTTCATCAACCCCCGCCTGCTGCAGACTATACTCTTTTACAATCGTCTCTTCCGCATCAGAACCCTGGCTGATAATATTCTTAAACCCAATCAGCGCTGCTAAATCAGAATTATCACAAGTAATTGTAACCTTTTCATTCGTGCCATAATTTTGTGATACAAACGCTAAGGAATCACCAAATTGATATCCATCTTTTACCTCCGGATAGCCTTGTGTATCCAAATTGTCTTTATTCACTGGACCCGGCGTTCCGGTGTTTGTCTCAAATACATTCACCCATCCCAGTTCTCCGCCGTCCCGGATTGCTTTATATACATCGTCTGCCGTCATTCCTTCTGTAATTTCAATTCTGGAACCATTAATCTGGATCGTCCCTTCCAGTTCTTTCGTAATTACAGCACTGCCATTTAAGACGCTGGTATCTCCTTCCGCCACAAGATCCCCATGTTTTGCCGGTGCTAAGATCTCTACTTTATAATCGCCAGACGCCACTTCATCCGAAATAATCACATTAGAAATCTGTTCAAACATACTAACGGTCTTATTTGCATCTGTTGCGTATGTCCGTCTGTCCAATGATCCGTCCATTAGTGTCTTATTATTAAATTCCGTAGCTGTCGAGATCCGGTTCACCTCTTCTTTCAGCGCTGCAATCTCCTGCTGAATCGCTTCCCGGTCTTCCAATGTATTCGTATCATTTCCGGCCTGTACGCAAAGCTCCCGAATCCGCTGCAGCACTTCGGTCATCTCTCCCATTGCGCCGTCAATCGTCTCTACCATACTTGTTCCATCTGTCGCATTCAAAGAAGCCCTGTTCAACGCATGAATCTGTGCCTGCATCTTAAACGAAATCGCCATTCCGGACGGATTATCCTTCGGCGCATTAAACTTTAACCCTGATGATAACTTTTTCACAGACTCTGAAAGACTGTTTTCATTGCGAAGCAGCTGATCATTTACAATTACAGCTGATATATTCTGATTAATTTTCATATTGTATACCTCATCTTTTCCTTCATTTACAGTTTCTGACTGGATAGAACCTAAAACACCAGCTGTTTTATATTTCGGTCAGATCTGGAAATTCCATTACAAAAACCTTAAATAAATTTTACAGACCCTTATCGATGCTATTAAATTATTCTTTTAAGCTGCATCCAAATGTCTGATCGTCCGTATAAACACTTCCGCCATCCCATACAGCGTCTTTGTCTGCACCTCCCGCAGTTCTTCCGACTCTGGTTCTTCACTGACTCCGCTTTTTGCCTCAAAATAATTTAAATCCAGGCCGCTGCTTAAAATATAATTCATATCCAGAGGTCCTTCCTCCACTTCCTGCAAAGCCTGTGCGATCTCACCTTCCAATGATTTGAGCATATCTCTCGTCTGCCTGGAATTCGATGCGATATAACCGCTGAATCCCCGATCTTTTGCCCGCAGTTCCGCCGCGATTTTCCCATACCGGGCTGTATCCATTGTTATATTCACAAGTCCTTTCTGCTCTTTGTGCCTTACAATCTTCATTGTCACATTTGTCACCTGGCCATCCACAACAATCGGCATCGAAAAGCATTCGGACTGCGCCATTTTTGCATGCATGGACATCTGCGCATTCATCAGTTTTAACCCGCGGATATCCAGACTTGTTATATGCGGTTCCATAATCATGGTACTCATGCATTTTTCCGCACATTCTGCCAGATCCGCCATTGCCTTGGCCAGCTCTTTTGGCTTTTTCACATCTTCGCCAAAGCGTTCCAGCAATTCTTCCTGCATAGCCGCAAAATCAACTTCTACAGAACCGTCATCATTTTTCGTCATATATGCATCTGTGCTGATGGAAGCGTCCGGTGTACGGCCATTGCCCATACTAAAAAATCTGCGGTAGGCGCTGTTGCGGTCTTTCATATACTCCGTTGCCGCCATTACATTTAACATTGTATTCGGAAGCTCATAACGTTCCAGCACCTGATATGCTTCTTTCGATGATTTTGCACATGTAACAAGATCATTCAGCTGCTGCTGGTAATAAGATTCCTGCGCCGCCAGATCTTCCGGCGCTTCCTGAATCTGCTGTAAAAACTGTTCCGGCGTCAGATCTTCCCATCCGGTATCATTTGCGACTGCACGCAGACGTTCCGGCGACATTTCCTGCAGCGCTTGTTTGACGCAATGCTGCTGATAGCCGGCTTCAATCTGGTCTGTAATGGAATCGGCATATCCGCCGCTTTGCAGTTCTCCAAAGGACTGATCTACTGTAATGTCCATTTCTCCATGACGCTGTGTGCGGACTGCTGCCAGAAGGTTACGCATCGTGATCTGCGCCCCCTGATTGACCAACGCGCCGACTGCTGCCCCGTCAGACTCTACAATATGGTTCATCAGACGGTATATCCCAATATAAGAACTGCGTTCTTCCTGCGTGATGCTGTGGTTCTGCTCCAGTTTATATAAGTATTCGCTGTACTTTTCTTCCGGCGCATCGATCTTTAGATCCGCACGGATCTGTTCCGCTTGTTTATTTAATTCCTGAATATCCAAATCCAGCGGATTCACGCCCCGGTTGATAAATTCCCGGATCACAGACGGCGTCAGGTTATGGAACGCCATCTGCACCTGCTGGTCAGCCGCTTTCATCCGCGTCATATTTTCTGGTGTAATCTCAATCCGGTTATACCCTAGTATCCGCACAGCACGTTCATTTGCAGGACTGATCTCCTGTCCGATCTCTTTTAAAATATCATCTACATTCCGAAAAGCCTTCTCGATCGAATCACCCAGATCTTTGCGTACCTGCGTCTGCATTGTCTCATACCGTTCGTTAGCCTGCTGGAAGTTCTGCTGCATGGAACCGCCTTCCTGATGCAGCTCCTCCAGCGTATGCACTTCCATATTACGGGCGCCGATCGCATAAGCCGGCATTTCTTTTAATTCTTCCAACTTGTTGGACGTTTCTGCAAACAGGCTTATATTCGCCTGCGTCGCTTCGACCCCGCCTTCGGTTAACAGGTTTTTATAAAAACTGTTTTCAATCTCCTTTAACTGGTGAATTAACTCTTCCATAGAACTGGTATCCACGGAAATTCCCTGTTTCAGCATCTGGTAACTGGATTCTACCGTCATGATCAGACGTACTTCTTCTAATTGTCTGCGCGCCGTAATGAGTACAATCTGCATACTTGTATACGCACTGCCGGAAACGCTTCTGGTCACTGATACAAATGCTGCAGCTGCTTTGAAAGTCTGCTGCGCATCTTCCACCTGCTGTGTGCCGCTGCCTGCCGCCTCCTGTACACCGTCTGCCGGACGACCAGCTGCCTGATCGGATGCAGCAACATGGTCTGCTCCTGTCGGAATGATACCGTCTGCCACTGATGCAGCAACGCCACTGCCTGCAGACGGCTGAACTATGCTGTCTGTACCTGATTCCGTATTATGATCTGTACCTGACACAGCATTACCCGCGTTCTCTGCTCCCGCCGCACTGTCCGCCTGTACACCTGCAGTTTCCGGCGCTGTCCCGATGCTGCTGCCTGCTGCCTGTTCCCCTTCCTGTATACTTTGCATGAGTTCCGCAGCCGCCTGTTTCTCAGCTTCACTCCAGTCTCCGGCCAGGTTCTGGTTATGTGCCTGTTCCAGATTCTGTATCGTTACCGGCTCGCCTTTGCTGATCAGATAAGCAAGATCTTCATCTGCTGCCTGGTTGATCACCGTAACAGCTTTCTGCGCTTTTGCTTCTAAGGTATAATTAGCATCCAGCACAGCATCCTGCGGCCGCATACCCTGCGCCATCGCCGCAATCATACCATCCAGCAACTGTTCGTCATCCTGCGGAATATTTATATCCTTTAACTGTCCAAGCATATTCAGATTTTCCGGCGTTAATGGGATCTGGTTGCGAATCAGCCATTCACTGTCGGCAAATGCCTGATCGTCTGCTGTCTGTCCTGCCTGCGCAATCACTCTGGATATCTGCCCTCTGATTTTTTCAAAATTAATCCTGCCCTCATCCTGATTGACATATGTGGCGCTGCCGCAGTGCTGCGCCTTGTACAGATTTCCAATCGTCGGTTCCAGCTGATTATCCAACATATATTTTAACGCGCCTTCATTCAGCTTATGGATTCCTCTTGCTTCCTCCAATGCTTCTTTACATTCCTGCACATTTTCTGCTGTAAGCGGAAGATCCGCCTGCAGCTGGTCGATTCTGGATGAAAGCTTCTGTGCCAGCGCCGCATTTCCGGCCAGTTCTTCCAATTGATCCGCACTCAGCTGGTCACCAAAATAACTGATATCAACGCCTGCTTTGGCAAGCTCCATCTTAATCTTATCTGTAACCGTAACAACCGTTTTCGCATCGGTCTGCTGCAATGAAAAACCTTCTTCTTCCATTTTTTTGCAGTCTGTCGTCGTTGTTGTATTCGCTGCAACTACCATCTGGTTTTTCATAACCGCGGCATCTATATGTTCTGCCTGCTGCATGACGTCTTCTGCCGTACCAGCTTTTTGTTCCTGCGGTTTTTTGTAAGTTACCTGAGCAGTATGTTCCCCTTTGGTCAGTGTTTCGGTCTGCTGTACTTTCTGTGTCCCTGCGGAAACAGCTCCAAAATCCATCCCATCCTGTCTGCCATTTCCTCCAACCCCTTCGAGCAGCCCTGCTCCATCTATTTGTATATTCTGCACTCCCTGCATGCTGTACCTGCCTTTCCTGCGAAAATCAAATCCATTTCCTAATCCTGCCTATAGGTTTATAAGTTATGTCGGCTAATTTTGTGGAAAACTTTATAAAAATGGCAGATAATGCTTTCCTGACGCTGCAGAATGAAAAACACAAAGGGACACTTTTATCAAGTGTCCCTTTCCAAAGTAAAACATATATCTTTATACCCGGTAATTAAATTCAAATACAGCTACTCCATAAGCCGGCAGCGGATAAGCAAACGAATAATCTCTGCCGTCGCATTCTGCCTTCACTGTCTTATAGCTGACCGGACGCTTCTTGCCGGTGCCGCCATATCTGCTGTCATCACTGTTTAAGATCAGCTTATACGTTCCCTTCGTCGGCGCGCCTACCCGGTAATCATCCCTCTGCACTGGCGTAAAGTTCAGAATAAACAGCAGGTTCTTCTTCCCGTTCTTACTCTTGCGCACAAAGCTGAAAATACTGCGGGAAGCATCGTTGGCATTGATCCATTCAAAGCCATCCCATGAGTGATCCAATTCATACATAGAAGGATACCTGCGGTAAATATGCAGCAGCGCCTTAAAGTAATCGTTTATGTGCCTGTGGTCTTCTTCACCGAGCAGGAACCAATCCAGTTCACGCTCTTCGCTCCACTCCCGCAGCTGCGCAAAATCCTGTCCCATAAACAGCAGTTTTTTACCCGGATGACCCATAAAGAATGTATAGCCAACCATCAGGTTGCGGAATTTATCAATTCCAAGGCCCGGCATTTTATTCAGCATCGAACATTTCAGATGAACGACCTCATCGTGAGACAGCACCAGAATATATTTTTCTGCCCCGTTATAGCTCATAGCAAATGTCATCTTGTTATGGCAGCCTTTGCGGAAATACGGGTCCTGTTTCATATAATCCAAAAAGTCATGCATCCAGCCCATATTCCACTTGAAATTAAAGTTCAGTCCGTCTTCTTCTGCTTTGCCTGTTACATTCGGCCATGCCGTAGATTCTTCGGCAATCATAATAGCGCCCGGATTTCTGCCCGTCAGCGATGTATTGATATGCTTAAAGAACTCAATGGCTTCCAGGTTCTTGTTGTCACCGTATTTATTAGCTACCCATTGGCCGTCGTTTTTGCCGTAATCCAAATACAGCATAGAAGCAACCGCATCCACGCGCAGGCCGTCCACATGATAATTTTCAATCCACATCAGCGCGCTTCCGATCAGGAAATTCTTTACTTCGGACATACCGTAATTGAAAATCTTGGTACCCCAGTCCGGATGTTCGCCCATACGCGGGTCAGGATATTCGTACAGCGGACATCCGTCAAAATCAGCCAGCCCGTGCGCGTCTCTTGGGAAATGCGCAGGCACCCAGTCTACAATCACACCGATCTTATTGCGGTGCAGATAATTGATCAGATAAGCAAAATCTTCCGGTGTCCCATAGCGCGAAGTCGGCGCATAATATCCGGTAACCTGATAGCCCCAGGAACCTTCAAACGGATATTCGGAAATACCCATCAGTTCTACATGCGTATAACCCATTTCTTTTACATACTCAGTCAGCGCTTTTGCGAACTCACGGTATGTATAGAATCCTTCATCCTCTCTGTTCGGATGGCGTTTCCAGGAGCCTGGATGCACTTCATAGATTGCCATCGGTTTTTCATAAGGATCGCTCTGCGCACGCGTCTCCATCCATGCCTGGTCAGACCATTTCAAATGAGAAACATCACAGACAATCGATGCACTGCCCGGCCTTAACTCCGCATAGGTTGCATATGGGTCTGCTTTATACAAATATTTCCCGTCCAGGGTTTCAATCAGATACTTGTACATATCCCCATTTTTTACGCCGGGAATAAACAGCTCATAGATCCCCATTTCCAACGGTTCTAAGCGCTTCATCTCATGACGTGTCTCATCCCAGTTATTAAAAGACCCGATCACCCATACTTTTTTTGCATGCGGCGCCCACACATCAAAGATAGTGCCTTCTTGCTGGTTGATTTTCATTGGATGCGCACCCATTTTCTTATAAATGTCATAATGTGTGCTTTGACCGAATAAATACATATCCAGTTCTGTCATGTTTCTCATGGTCATAACCCTCCTCATTCCTCGAAATCCTTCTCTCTTAAAATCACGTAATTGTCATCGTTTGCTCTTGTCGCGGTCAGCATGCCAAATACTTTTTTTAAGACACCTCTTTCGGCATTTTCAATTGCTTCATCTACAATTTCTTTGACTTCTGTCAATGTTGTTACATGATCCAGCTTCTGGATATTGCTGATGCGCTTATACAGCGCCAAAACGCCCATTTCATCAATATCATAATCCAGGTCGTTTGCATACGCTTTGCCAAATTCGACCAGTTCGTCGGCTGAAAATAAAGGAATTGTTATTTTTTCCGTAAACTTTGACGCAAAAGAACTGTCGCGTTCCAATGCCTTTTGGATTCCTTCAGCTGTATCTTCTATAATATAAAGTGTACCCGTATGGTCATTTTCCATACATCGGGACAATTTTACCGCTGTTTCCCTGGAAATCTTTCCAGCTGACTCGATAATCAGGCATCCGCCGTTGATTTTCTCCATCAGCACGTCCAAATCTTTCTGGTTCAGTGCATTGGCGTCTATTTTACCTGTCTTGCCTGCCGGCCGTTTGATCTCTTTTTGCAATACTTTGATGATATCCATAATCAGCACGGTTTTACCGCTTCCGCTGATGCCCTCAATCATAATGTTGCCGGACAATGCATGTTTATCATACTGAAGGTGTTGGCTGACACCTTCTAATAAATCATAAATCTGCGCTTCCATCCCGGCGATCGGCACAAAATAAGAAAAAATCTGCTTCTGCTCCGGCGTAAGGATTTTCATCATATCCAAATTCTGTCCGTCCGGCTGCATCCCGTTTTCATAAAATTCTGCAGACGAAAAATCTTTTGTTGTCTGTGTATTCATTTTTCCATCCATAGCTGACTCTGCCTGAAGCTGCGCCTGCGTGAGAAATCTTGGCTTTGCCGCCAAAAACAGGTTATCCTGCTCATTCTTATGCAC